>JAGOQY010000069.1 GCA_018063125.1 Patescibacteria group bacterium
TTGGTAGTCTCTTCGCACAATTTCAGACATTCCGCGGGTATCGTATAGCGGCTATTATGCCACCTTGCCAAGGTGGAGATGGGGGTTCGACTCCCCCTACCCGCTCCAATAAAACGTCCTCCTTTTTTGAGAGGTCGTTTTGTTTTGGGACGGGTTTTTTCTTATCTTGACCGTGAGCGGGTGTCTCCCTACGATGGGCTTCGTAGGAGGGAGAATGTTGATTCGAATCATTCGTGTGGCCCGTTACAGTGCGCGATATGCTCATTTGCTCCTTCATCACGCCCCACGTCCTGGGCATTCGCCGGCCCCGAGTCGAGCGCGCGAAGATATGCGGCATGCCGCATTGTTGATCCCCGGATTTTTGGGGACGCGATCTGTTTTGCACCCGCTGGAGGAGCGACTGGAACGCGCCGGGACTCCGGCGTTCAGCGTGAATCTCGGTGTTCACTCGGCGCATTCGTTCGAGCGTGCGTTGCACCTCACGAATCAGCGTCTGGTAGGAATCCGAGAGCGATACCCGGCACTCACGCATCTCGATGTGATCGGTCATAGTATGGGCGGTCTCGTCGGACTCGATCTTTTGCATCAAGGAGCGTTTGCCGGACTGAGCGTTCGGCTCGTCACGCTCGGCACGCCGTTTCGTGGAACCTGGGCGGCACTGCTCGGTATCCCGTTTTCTCGATCTGCTCGGGAGATGGTTCCGTTCTGGCGTCGCCAGCCGGCGCTCTTTGACCTGGATATCCCGTTTCTCTCGATCGCGGGAGACGAGGATGTTCTCGCGCCACCTTCGCGGTGTCGACATCCGGATGCGGAGAACCATGTCGTCCAAGCGGATCATGCGGGTCTCTTGTTTCGAAAAGAAGTCTTCCAGCTCATTCACACATTTTGCACCCCGGTTTAGGCCGGGGTGTGTTTTTATTTTGCGGCAACGGAGAGAGTCGTTGTCATGGCTCGTTCGAGTGCGCGACGTTTGCGTGCTTGGTGAGCGCGCTTTGCACCTTCCGCAACTGCAACGGCTCCAGCGGCGGCTCCAAATGGCATCCACGGCGGAAGGTTGAGGTTGTTCGATGATGCGGCAACGTTCTGCTCTTCTTCTGCATGAGAAAGGATGACGACATCATCGGCGTATCTTGGAAGAATTCGGATTGGATCATGATCGGCTTCCAGAACACCACGAACAACGATCGTATCGCCGGCCACGAGTCGCTTTGCGCGATATCCGGCCGCTGGTCGGAAGTACACATCCACCGTTGCATCACCGAGATCAAGTGAAACCGTAGAGCCATTCACGGACATGACGGTTCCTGTGACCTGTACGAAGCTCCATGCATCTTCGGCACCTGGGGCAATGAGATCTGCCACGCGTGGGGAGATCTGTGCAGGTGTAGTGGTGTGCGTGATCCAGCTTTCGTTGGCGGCGACGCGGAGATAGGGGAATCCTTCGGCGGAAAACGCGAGTGTTCCAATGACGTCGAGCGTGAGGCCGGCTTCAGGGAGCTTCTTTGAAGACGGAACGCGGACTTCAAGTCCGCGCCCGTCTGCTGAAAAGAGAATAAAGGATCGGTTCGCGAGGAGACCCGGCGGGGTCCCCACGGTTCCCGTGAGTTTCACTTTGATGTTTCCAAACGCATCAGAGGTACGCATATCGAAGGTGATCGGAGTTGGTGTTTTGACGGTTGAAGTTTTAGATTGTGCGGAAGTTTTTTTGACGGATGTTGTTTTTGGAGTGACGGGTTTTGTCGCGACCGGTTTCTTCACGACGGTTGTTTTTCCATCCCATGTTTCATAGGAGCGTCGTGCGGCATCGATCTCGAGAGCCGTTGGTGCGCGAGGTGTGGGCTTTGTAGATGGAGTTGTCGTTGGAGTCGTTGAAGTCACGACTGGAATCGGTGCAGGTGTGGGCGTTGGGATTGGAGTCGGAGTCGGCGCCGGCAACGGTTCTGCTTCCCACTGGTTCGCGCTTCCCGGCGTTGGAGTCTTACTTGTTCGCCAGGATCCATCCGGAGATGGAAAACGAACCCAGACTTCTCCTTTTGCCGTTGAGTCGTAGGTAACGGCATCGAGGAGATGGCCTTCTGGATCGTAGAGCACGACCGTGTCGCCACCATTGTTCAGCTTCGAACTCGTGAGTTCGATCCGGACGTAGGTTGAGGTTGCGGGATTGAGCGTGAGATCTGGGAAGGTGAAGATTTTTCCCGCGGCATCATGAATTTCTACGCCCCCGAGCGGGATGATATTCGTCTCATCGAGAGAAACGATTTCGATCCATTCTTTTCCACTTTCTGGATTCGGAGCGAACTCGCTGAGCCGCAACATTCCGTATGCGGGCTTCGGTAGTTCGGATTCTTCCGTGACAACCGGCGGGACAGAAGATTCAGGTTCCGTAGTGGTTGGGGTTTCTGTCTGAGGCTCTTCGGTCGGAGGCTCTTCTGGAGTTGTCGGAGTTGGTTCTGTCGAGGTTGTTGGATTTTCTGCAGGAACTTCTGGTACTGGAATAGGTTCTGGAGATGGAGTCGGCTCTGGAACGGGTTCTGGTTCAACAGGTGTCGGTTCGGGGAGCGGTTCTGGCGTCTCTTCCGGCGCACATCCGTCACAGATGCCTGGCGTTCCAAGATCGTTCACGTCCGCGATGAGATTCGTTGCCACGGTCGCAGAACTCCAAGCGGATTCATCCGTTCCTGCGAGGAGCGGGTTTGTCCGAACCATCGTTAATTTGATGGGGAGAGATGCACCGGCGGCCGGCGTTCCTCCATCTCCAACAATATCCACCGGATTGTCGGAGGCGTCGCGTAATTCGATTGCGACGGTGGAATTTGAAAGTGAAATCGTTGAGGTAACGACGTTTGGAGAGATACTTAGAGTGGATTTCACGTCACCGCCTGCGTAGTTTCCAATGAGATACGTTCCATGAGCTGGAATGATGGCGTCCGCAGCGAACACGATTCGGCGATTATTCTCTCCCGCTCCAACGAGAGACCAGCCGCTCAAAGAGATGGGGGATCCAGACCGATTCCAGAGCTCGATCCATTCATCCGCCGTAGATTTTGTTGAACCGGCCCAAGCGATTTCACCAATCACGATCGAGGGTCCTTCATCTGCGGACGCGAATGGAGCGACGTTCGGAATCGCAAGCATGGCACACACGGATGCACACAAAATTCGCCGCAGAAAAGTCATGCGATGTGTCATAAAGAATTGTTGAATGAGGAGGCGCGCCTCCATTCACCGCTGAGGGATATTTTGGTTGCTGTCAAGGAGTGGCCGTGAAAGAAAAAGAGAAGAGGATGTGGAAAACGTTTGGATCATTCGGAAAATCAACGGTTTGACAGCGTTCGTTTTGTGTTCTATTTTTGTTCTGTATGGCCATCACACTTACACCAAAACAAAAGGAAGTCCTCGACTTCATCGTCTCGTTCATTCACGACAAAGGGTACCCTCCTTCTTTCCGTGAGATCGCGTCGGGGCTTGATCTTGCGTCGCCGTCGACGGTGCACGTGCATATTCAAGCCTTGCGCGAACGCGGGTTTCTGAATAACGCCGCTTCAAGCGGTTCACGAGAACTTGAACCTACGGATAAGGCCGTCCG
>JAGOQY010000070.1 GCA_018063125.1 Patescibacteria group bacterium
TTTTCTGACGGCAAAAACGCATGTGCGGCCCCCGTATCATGCAACTTCTTAAGTTCTTTGTTTGAAATTCGAATCGGATCTCCAGTCGGCGTGTGATGAACTTCCAATTCCGTCCGAAGCTTCTCCAGATGAAGAACCCGCAACGTCGCAATCGGCGAACCCACCGAAGTCGCGGCACTCGCCACGAGCGATGAATACAGATCCTTTGCTCGCTTATCGCGCTCCACAATCGTCAACGATGTTTCATTCGCCAACTTCTTCAATACTTCAATTTTCCGATTGATCGAACCAATGTAGCTATATGATTCGACGAGCTCTCGTTTTGCTCGCTCATAGTCCATCTTCGCGGATTCATGTTCCTTCTCCTTCTTCTCCATGAGGCGTTGATAGATGGAAAACGTTCCGAGTCCCACAATTCCGAAGAGAAAAATCAACACTTCTTCAACATGTCGCTCGTCGAGTCCCAAATAATTCTTCGTCACGAGCGAGGGTGAAAGCACCGCAAATACGAAAAGCGCGAGATACACGAGGGAAATCCACTCCAACCGAATGAGGTTCCGAGAACGCATGGGGCGAGTGTACCCCACCCGATCCACCACGGAAACCCTTGCTTTGTAAGGTGTTTTTAAACGTTTTTCGTCGTAATCACCCCACCACCAAGACACTCCTCTCCCACATATAAAACCGCGGATTGTCCTGGAGCAACGGCTTTGATCGGCTCATCGAGCGTGAGGTGATCTTCACGATCCAACATCCCTTTAATCGGCGCTTGTCGATATCGCGCTTGAACTTCGATCGCGCATGGAATCGTCGGAGCCGTTCCTTGCGTCCAATGGAGATCTCGCAAATCCATCTCTTTCGAATACAACAATGGATGATCGTCCCAGGGAACCACGATCAACCGATTCGTCGCGACGTCTTTTTTCGCGACATACCAAGCGTGGCCGCCATCACTCACTTTGATTCCCTGTCGCTGTCCGATCGTATAGGTATCCAATCCTTCATGCTCGCCAAGAACATCCCCTTCTGGATCCACAATTTCTCCCGGTTTTGGCGCGATCCGTTTTCGCAAAAACTCTTCCATGTCGAGTTTGCCGATAAAACAAATTCCCTGACTGTCCGCTTTTTCCGCAACTGGGAGCTCCATCCGACGAGCAATCTCGCGAACTTCTGGCTTCTTCAATCCTCCAATCGGAAGAAGCGTGCGTCGCAAAACGTTTTGTGGAACGCGATATAAAAAATACGACTGATCCTTGTCGGGATCGAGACCGCGAAGAAGATGCGCGGCACCCTCCGCGTCACGCTCCACTCGGGCGTAGTGCCCCGTGGCGACAAAATCAAAACCCAACCGAACGGCATCTTCAAAAAATAATCCAAACTTCGTGATCTCGTTGCAAAGGACGTCTGGGTTTGGCGTTTCTCCGGCGCCGTATCCACGGAACAGCTCTTCTACGACACCTTCGCGATATGCTTTCTCGTAATCAAACGTGAGGAGCGGAATCCCCAACTTTGCGGCCACACGAAACGCATCTCGACGCTCCCCACGCCACTGACATTCTCCGGTCATCAAATCCTTCGAATCAGACCAATTTTTGATAAATCCTCCGACCACTTCGTATCCCTGCTCAACCAAAAGAGCCGCGGTGACGCTGGAATCGACCCCTCCCGACATGCCAACAAGCACGCGGGGCTTTTGCGTGCCCACAGTCATATTATGATTTCACTTTCTCTTCTCGATTCTTCTTTGCGGCAACCTTTCCCTGCGTGAGATCGTTCGTCTCATTCACGGCAAGCTGACCACATGCCGCATCAATATCTTCTCCGAATGTAATGCGATGCGTCACGGGCACGCCAAGTTCTTTCAAGTATTCCATGAAATCAATACGCGCATTCTTCGAAGTTGCCGTAAACGCATTCGTATCGTGATACTTGATGAGGTTCACGTGATAGAGACGTGGATTTTTCATGATGAGCTCTGCGAGTGCATCCGCTTCTTTCTGTGTGTCGTTAATCCCCTTCAACATCAAATATTCAAAAAAGATTTTGCGATTCGTCTTTTCCGTATACGTTTCAATCGCCGCCATGAGCTTCTCGATTGGATACGGGCGGTTCACTGGCATGATCGATGTACGCGTGTCGTTCACGGCTGAGTGCAACGAGATTGCGAGGTTCACCTGAAACGGCTGTTCTGCCAACTTCAAAATCCCTGGAACAATTCCGCATGTGGAAATCGTGATGTGGCGTGCGCCGATATTCATCCCCTCTGGATCGTTCATCAACCGAACCGCCTTCATCACCTCGTCATAGTTATGAAACGGTTCTCCCATTCCCATGAACACGACGTTGGTGACGCGTTCTTTCGTCGGAAGAAGAAAACGAACAAAGTGGACGACCTGTTCCACCATTTCGTCGCATGTAAGGTTGCGCTTCAACCCCATGGTTCCGGTCGCACAAAACGAACAGGCCATCGGACAACCGACCTGAGATGAAATGCAAACCGTGTTGCGCCCCGTATCGTGTCGCATGAGCACGGCTTCGATCTTCTTTCCATCTGCGCACGCAAACAACGTCTTGGTCGTATCTCCCGTCGAAGAGGTCTGTGTGGTTACTGGCGTAATCGTATCCCACGGAACAGAAGCTCCAGCGGCATCACGAAGCGCCTTCGGATACGGCGTCACTTCGTCCCATGATTTCAACCCCTCAACATAAAACGCCCGCTTGGCCTGACCCAAGCGGAAAGCGGGCTGTTTCTGTTCTTTCAGAAACTCATGAACGGACGCCAAATGCATGGGGTGTGTATAGCTGAAAAAACCATTTATGGCAAGGGCTAGATCTACCACTCGTAGGCTCTCCAAGCCCAGTTCGCTAATGCTTTGGCCGTTTTGAACGAGCCTTCTTTCGTCGGTGACCCTAAAACCACAACCGTTACCAGTGGCTTTTGTGTTTCAAAAGGATATGCCTTCATCCGAACCACGAGGTTATATCGAGATTCATACAGAAAACCCGTCTTTCCTCCGGTCACCCACACATCAGGGTCTTCCGTCAGTAGCGTATTCGTATTGACGATCGACTTCTGTTCTCCAGAACTTCGAACCCGAAACCGATAATTCATCGTAGTTGCGGCGCGACGAATCATAGGCTCGTTAAAAGCCGCGTGCGCAAGCTTCACCAAATCCGTGGCCGTCACCGTATTCTTTGGATCCATCCCACTCGCATCCACAAAAGAAGAGTTCGCCATGCCCAGCTTTTTTGCCTTCACGTTCATAGCCTTCACAAAGCCCGCTGATCCAAGCCCAGATAATCGCGCGAGTGCGGTTGCGGTGTTGTTCGCACTTCCAACAATCGTCGAATAGAACATGTCGGCATACGTCATCGTCGATCCACTCGTCACACGAAGACGGCCACCGCCAACCTCATCCTTCGAAGAAAGTGCGACAACTTTGTTCCAAGCCGGACGATGCTCAACCGCCACAAGTGAAGACATCAGCTTCGTAAGCGAGGCCGCCGTCCACTTTAATTCTGGTTTATACGCATACAATCGCTTCCCCGTC
>JAGOQY010000018.1 GCA_018063125.1 Patescibacteria group bacterium
CACGCTGAGTCATGCGCCCGCGTATTTTGGGGCCATGCCGGTCGAAGCGTACGCGGCCGTGAGTTCGGATCTGGTCGCCGCATCCGATCCGCGTTGGTTTCATGCGCAGTTCACCCCCGCAGATTTTCATTCCGCCTATTCCGCCGTGTACGGACCATTTGATCGTCTGCATTCGATGATCAAAAATGCCACGCTGACATTTCGCTCCTTGTTCGAGCGCGTTGAGCGTGTGGAGAATCAGGTTGCCGACAGCATCGAGAACGTGATGACTGAAGTGACGGAGGTCCAGGTTACGCGTTTTTCCTTTGCGCGTGCGCTCGCCGGATTTGCTGCACTCGCGCTTGTCGTGACACTTCCCGCGAACGCGATCGGAGTCTATCGCTCGGTGATGGACCAGCGCGATGCGACAACGGCTTCCGGTGCAGACGCTGTTTCTGCGGCGTTGTCCGCAAAAGATGCGACATCCATTGGCGCCGGTGCCGATGCGCTCAAACGTGCCTCGGTTCGCTTTCGCGAAACGGACGCCGCGCTTTCGCAGGCGAATGCACTCGCCATTGGGTTGGCCGCACTTGTTCCTTCCAAATATCGCTCCGCTCGTGCGCTTCTCGAAGCGGGAGATAAGTCCACGGAAGCGGCTCGATTGCTCGCCGTGGGTCTCGACAAGGTTTTTGCAGATCCGAGCCGACGGTTGGATGAGCGTCTCGACGTGATGGGGGCGTACAGCCGTGCATCGATGTTGCTCTTGAGTGATGCGTCAAAAGCCGCGGCGTCCGTGGATCGTTCGGCGATTCCAGAAGCTCAGCGCGGTCAGGTGGATGAACTTGTCGCACGTCTCGAAGACGGAACCGAAGCGATTCGTGAATTTGCCGCGCTCTCCGACACGCTCGCGATTCTCGCGGGGAAAGAAACGCTCCGAAAATATCTCATCATCTTCCAGAACCAAACCGAGCTTCGTCCAACGGGCGGATTCATGGGATCATTCGCCGAAGTCACGATTGATCGTGGGAATGTTTCTGAGGTTCGCGTTCCGCCGGGTGGAACATACGAGTTGAAGGGGATGCTGACGGAGCGTGTCGCCTCACCAAAGCCGCTTCAGCTCATCAACGCGCAGTGGCAGTTTCAGGATTCCAACTGGTCTCCGGATTTCCCGACGGCCGCGGATAAGATTCGATGGTTCTGGAGCAAGTCCGGACAATCGACGGTGGACGGGGTGATCGCGATCAATGCGTCGTTCGTCGAGAAACTTCTGGATATCACAGGTCCAATTGAAATGCCGGAATACGGAAAGACCATTGATTCCAAAAACTTTCTCTTGGAAACACAGAAAGCTGTTGAAATCGAATACGATCGTGAAGCAAACACACCAAAGAAGTTTGTCGGAGATTTGGCCGATCGTTTGCGTGAACGGTTGAAGCATCTCACCAAGGAAGAATGGCTCGCGGTTGCGGGGCTCGCGTCTGAATCTATCGAAACCAAAGATATTCAGGTCGCCCTGTTTGATTCAGAAGAAGCGGAACTCGCCGCACGCTTCGGGTGGAATGGTCGTTTGAAAGATTCCCCGGGTGACAGTCTTGCGCTCATCGAAGCAAACGTCGCCGGACAAAAAACGGACGCCGTCGTGGATGAACAGGTTCGTCATGAGGTGAAGATTTTGGATGATGGATCGATTGAAGATCGTGTTGTCCTCACACGAACGCACAACGGAACGAAGGGTGAACTATTCCGTGGAGTTCGAAACGTCAGCTATCTCCGCGCATATGTTCCTGTCGGAAGCCGATTGATCTCCGCAGAAGGCTTTGAAGCGCCGCCAGAAAATTTGTTTAAAGAAGTTGGCGAAGATTTAGGCGTGGATTCGAGCGTTTCCATCGTTGAATCGACGATGAAGAAAGATGCGAGCGGAGCGGACGTATCCACAGAAAGGGATCGCACCGTGTTTGGGGGTTGGATGCAGTTGGATCCGGGAGAAACACAAACGATCACGTTATCGTATCGCCTCCCATTCACCGTCCACGATGTTCTCACGAAATTGGACGCCGCTCCGTCTTCCGAAGGCGGTGGTCAGCGCGGAGCGTACGTTTTGCTCGCAACATCTCAATCCGGAAAAACGAATCGAACCATCGAAACGACGGTGGAGTATCCCGCTGAATGGAAGGTCGCGTGGAACCGTTCCACAGATCCGAACATCGGATTCTCTGGGACGTGGGATCGTGATCGAGTCGTCTCCGCGCTGTTCTCTTTTGCTCCATAACGCATGATCAAGCCTCGCGCAAAAAAGGAAGCAAAGTCACCTCGAGCTCCTCGGGGTTCTTTGACTGAGAACGCAGAGGTCGAGAAAAGTCTCGAGGCGATTTTTCAGGATGAGGATGACACGTCAGATCTCAAAACGTTCGAGAAAAAACGAACCTCACCAATTGTTGTTGTTCTTTCTGCGCTCGGTGCGCTCGTGATTGTTTTGATTATTGCCGCCTGGGCAGGGTTTGCGATCTTCAAACCGTTTCGTGGATTTCAGGGTGATGGAATTCAGCTCACGATCGACGGTCCGGCGCGTATCGCACTGGGGCAAGAGACGACGTTCTTTGTGAACTGGCAGAATATTGCGAATGAGCCGATTGCGTCCTCCGAGATGCACGTGAGCTTTCCGGCGGATTTCACGCTCACATCAACAGATCCGGCGACGACCGGGGATGGGCTTCGATTCCGTCTCGGTTCGATCCCATTCGGTGGGCGTGGAACGATCGCGATCAAAGGCGTTTTTACGGGCGCACTCGGATCTAAAACCGCGATTCAGGTCGTGAGTACGTATCGTCCGTCGTCGTTTAATAGCGATTTCGAATCTCTCACGACCAAAGCCATCGAATATACAGACACGGTGTTGGATGGAGTGATCGAAGCTCCAGAAAAATCGTTGCCCGGAGATACGGTTCGTTTAGCATATACGTTACACAATCGTGGAACGACGCCGCTTCAGAATTTGGAAATGCGGTTGCATCTTCCGGAAGGATTTACACGGAGCACGACATCAACGAGCGTCGGTGGCGATGGAAAAATCGCGATGATGATGGTTCCGACGCTTGATCCGGGAGCGACATCCACGCTTGTCGTAATGGGTTCTTTTGTCTCGGGTTCTGGCGGGGGAGAGATTACGCTGAACGCCGAAACTGGGCGGATGGGAGTTGAAGGAACGTTTCAAGCGACACAAAAAACCGAGGCAAAGATGACCGTTCTCTCCGGAGATCTTTCACTGAAGCTTGTGGTCAACGGCGCAGATTCGGATCGTTCCGTCGCGTACGGCGCACCGCTTCGGATTTCGATCGGTTACGAAAATACCGCGAGTGAAGAGTTAAAAGATGTAGAGATTCGTCTCATCGCCGAACCGATCATCGCGAGCGGAACGAATCTGGGAACTGTTCGTTTTCCATTAGATTGGTCTGAGGTGGAACTTGCTTCTACAGGAACACGATCTGGAAATACGATCACCTGGGATGGCGATAGTCTCGGAGTTTTGGAGCGTCTCCCATCTCGTTCCGACGGAGTTCTTGATCTGACTATCCCATTGATTTCCACCGCTTCTTCAACCGACGCGCTCGGCGTCCGATTGATTATCGAAGCAAGCATGAAGGGTGTGGGAAAGACGAAAGTTGATCGGACGATTCGTACGGCACCGATGAATTTCTTCCTCCAGTCCGACGCCGCGATTAGTTCGCAGGCCTGGTACTTCTCGGAAGAAGGCGCGCAACTCGGCTCCGGCCCGCTCCCTCCGGTCTCTGGTCAGACGACGTCTTATCGCGTGATGTGGACGCTCACGAAATCCGTTCATGAGCTCGAAGATATTCGTGTCTCCGCAACGCTCCCAAAAAATGTCAGCTGGCCAGATCGCACCAGTGTTTCTGCGGGAACGATTTTGTACGATGAACCCAACCGCACGATCAGCTGGACGATTAATCGATTGCCGGGAGATGTGAATGAAGCACTCGCCGAGTTCACCGTCGAACTCACTCCGTCCACAAACGATGCCGGTCGCTTCGCGGATCTCATGGGTGAAACTCGTTTCGTCGCCGAAGACACGGCGATCAACGGAGAAGCGATCATGCGCTCCCGCCCAGGACTGACGACGGATTTAGAAAATGATGAAGGGGCGAAGAGCAAGGGAGTGGTGAGAAAGCCGTAAGGCGTGCCACGTGAACTCGCGCATATAAAAACTCTCGGCATGCGAGAGTTTTTACGTGGTGCGCCCCGAGGGGATCGAACCCCCGACCTCGTGGTTCGAAGCCACGCGCTCTATCCAACTGAGCTAGGGGCGCCAACGAACGATCGGAATGTACGGTGTTTGACCGCTTGCGTCAATCGGGGCAATCTTTTGCCAGCACTTTTGAAGGAGGGAGCATGGCAGACGTCACCCCGCCGGATCCGAGGCGCTCACTCATCCAGATGTACGAACGATGCATCCAAGGATGCGGAGTTGGAGCTCATGCACTTTCGTATCATCGTGTTCCCAAGCACAGGGGGGAGCGACTCGCGCACGCGTTGACGCTCTGTCAGGAACTTCTTCGCCATCTGGAAGAATGGAAGCCTGGAAAAATCGATCGGAAGATCTCGTTCATCCAGGGGATTCTCTGGTGCGAAGGGCTTTATAGCCAGTCGATGCTCCGCGAACACACTCGCAGTCTCAAATGACGCACCAAAAAGCCGAGCTCTCGCTCGGCTGATTTTTTACTCGTATTAGGCTTTGAGTGCCCAGCCTTTTGCTTCAAGTCCCGCTTGCGCGGCCGCGACCTGTGCTTCTTGCTTCGATGTTCCACGACCAACGGCGACAAGATCTTTTTCAAGAAACACGCCAACCGTGAATTCTTTACTGTGATCTGGTCCGGTTTCTTCGAGAACGCGATAGGACGGGGTGACGCCGAGAAGTTCCTGCGAGGTTTCTTGGAATTTACTTTTCGGATCTACGTAGAGCTCATTTTTCAAGATGAACGCGAGATGACTCAGAATGTGTTTCTTGATGAACGTTTCTGCACCCGGAGTTCCTCCGTCCATGTAGATCGCACCGATGATCGCTTCGATCGCATTTGCGAGAATATACATGCGAGCCTTTGAATTCGCATCGCGGGCTTCGCCCTTTGAGAGAAGAAGGAATTCTTCAAACTTTAGTTGGCTTGCGATTCCGGCAAGTGTTTTGGCGTTCACGAGTGCGGCGCGCCAGTTTGTGAGTTCGCCTTCTGGGTTCGCGTAGTTCTTGAAGAGATGTTCCGTGACGATCAATTCAAGGACAGCATCGCCAAGAAATTCGAGGCGTTCGTTGTGCGTGTACGGAAAATCCGCATGTTCGTTGAGATACGAACGGTGCGTGATGGCCTGCAGGAGCATGGCGCGATCTTTAAATTTGTAGCCGAGACGTCCTTCGAGGACATCGAGCGGCATTGTGGGGTGTTCGTTCATACCAGGATGGTTAATGAACGACGCCGACGGAGTGGAACGGAATTATTCGTCCGTTCCCTTCGTTGGAGTCGTTTCTGATTCGTTTGACGTTTTTTCTTTAGGCTTGTCAGCTTCTTTTTCAATTCCCTGTGCGGCCTGATCGCGAAACACCGCGCCCAGAACGCCATTCACGAACTTGCCGGAGGATTCACCGCCAAACGTTTTGGCAAGTTCAATCGCTTCGTTAATCGCGACTTTGGAGGGGATATCCGTGTCGTGCTTCAGTTCATACGTTCCAATACGCAGAACATTTCGATCCGTGACCGTGATTTTGGGCAACGGCCAGTCTGGGGCGAACTTTGTAATCGTTGCGTCGATTTCGTCACGGCGATCCATGATGCCGCTTACCAGCTTTTTGGAGAATTCCTTCTCATCAAGATCTGGGGCAAATTCCTCCAAATTACGCGAAACGATCTCATTCGCATCCGACTTGCCACCGTGAAAATCCCACTCATAGAGGGATTGGAGCGCGATGGCGCGGGCGAGGTGCCGATTCGACATAGGTCGGAAGGAGCAAAAGGTGCGGCGGGAAGTTATTTAGTGACTGTGACCGGCGTGATCGTGTTTGTGATCGTGGTCGTGATCCGCGTTCTTTTCTTTCGGCTCTTCCTTTTTGGTGGCCTGGAGAAGCTTTTCAAGCTTGCGCTTGCGGCCTTTCACGTGGATTTCGTGGCCGTTGTATTCGGTGGCGCCAGGAGCGGCACGGTGCGTAAGATGCACAACGCCAGACTTCGAATTTTTGACAATCGAAGGCTTTTCAAGCGCAAAATGAGACGCGCGGCGGCGTTTGTGGGAACTGGTACGGCGATGGCCAGGAAGACTCATAACATTCGGATCAGTAAATGATGGTAGTATGCTATCAAAATAGGCCATATTTGGCAAGGCCTGAGCAGGGATGAGGGTTGCCCGTTTTGAGAAGCCCTGCTACGCTTGGGCCACATTTCTCTATGAAAACCATGGAACGGACGTTGATCCTGATTAAACCTGATGGAGTTGAGCGGGGTTTGATTGGTGAAATCTTGGCTCGCCTCGAACGCACAGGTCTCAAAATCGTGGCTCTGAAGATGGTGAAAGCCACTCGTGAGCAGGCAGACAAGCACTATGCCCTCACGGAAGAATGGATGATGGCGGTGTATACGAAGGCAAAGGCCAAGTATGAAGCGAACGGAGAAAACTTTCCGTTTCCTGACCATATTGCCTACGGAACCTCGATCAAGAACGGCCTTGTCGATTTTCTGGCTTCCACGCCGATTGTCGCGTTGATCGTCGAAGGAGAGCTTTCCGTTTCCTCTGTTCGCCGCATCGTCGGTGCGACAGAACCAGCTTCTTCCGCTCCAGGCACGATCCGTGGAGACTTCTCGATCGATACGTACGGCCTCGCGAACTCGCAGAACCGCCCGCTTCGCAACTTGATTCACGCGTCTGGCACGGTGGATGAAGCCAAGACCGAAATCGCGATCTGGTTCTCGGAATCCGAGCTCTTCCAGGTGAACGCCGCATTGGATCCAATCCAGTACGACGAAACGCGCTACAAGTAAAAATTGAAACGCAGAACAGAAACCCTCGCTTCACGGCGGGGGTTTCTTCTTGACCCAACTCCCGCGATTGCGTAGCGTTTGATTTCGCCCTTTCCATCAACCGAGGAGAAGCACATGAGTGTTTCCGAAGCGTCGTCCGGTCCCGCCTCTTCTCGTCGCGTGACCGCGTTCCGTTGCCCCGAACCGAACGTGAGGGATCCGCGGAATGATGACGAGCTCATCAACCAGTTTCCACTCCTCATCCCGCAAACCGAGGATGAAGAGCTTCGGCGGGTGTTCGTCGGACAGTACTCGATCCTCATGGGCGAGCTGATCCGATTCCGCGAGTTGCTTCGCAAGATGGCCGCGGCGCGGCGTCAGTCTCGCCGCGCCGCGAAGAGTCGTGAGTTCGATCGCGAAGCGCTCTTCCGAGGCGTCCATGACTATTACGCTCAGAGCTACGGCTTGAAGCGTGAGAATCTCGACCGAGACATGCGTATGCTGTCCGACGGCATCGTGTCGGCTCGCGATACGGTCGCGTTCATCCTCAAGGAGTATTTTCCGCGGCGCATGCATCGTCGTCTCGAAATGACGACAGAAGTTGCGAGCGCACATGACCCTATCGAGCTCATCCTCGAATGCGCGGTTCAGGGCATGGATATTCAGTCTCGCACGCGCCGCTTCGAGGCGCGTCGACAGCTGACATTCGCGCAGATCGAGTTCGAGCTCCAGCTCAACGGTGCAGGCCGGCAAGACTTGATGCGCGATGTGGGATGGTTTGCCGACGTGTGCGATGACGGATACTTCGTGAAGAAAGAGAGCGAACAGAGAACCGTGATCGCTCAGTTGAACGCGGCGGATGAAAATCGCGTGAAGGCATTTCAAACTCATCCCTCGCGCGATCCGGTTTCGCGGACGCCGTCTTCTCCCAACGAATACGTCGTTCCGTTGAACGTTCGATTCATCCCGTCGTCTACCGGACCGATTCCGGTGTACCTCGAGACGAGAATCAAGGAACACATTCCGATCAAGCTCATCAAGAAGCGACAGCGTCGTCACGAGACCCTGACGGATCTCTGCGGGGCGAAGTTCGTCTTCTTCGAAGAAGAGCGTGAGTTGATGGCTGGCGTCGAGCGGATTCGTCGCACAATCGCTCGTGCGCCGGGATGCGTGTCCGGCGAAGCTTCCAACATCGCGCGTGCCGGTCAGGTTGATCCGAAGAACACGCATTCCTCCGAGGAGTACCGCGCGAGGAAGTGGGACGTTCGGCTCAACAACCGACATTTCGAATTGCAGTTCATGTACCTTCCGTACTATCTCAATGAGCAGGTGTCGCACGGCAAGGACAACCATCCGTTGTACAAGCTGTCGCAGTATCTCGACCTCGTGTTTCCCGTTCTGTTTCCGTCCGATCTCTACGGTCTCGATTGGCACAGCCAGGTGCTCCGCGAGGAGCTCTGGAACTACCAGTTGACCCGCATCTAGCACGCCCGCTCCGACAACTTGGTCGGGGCGGGATTTTTTCTTGACGAGGTCGTGCGAGCCTTTTATGTTCAGAGAGTCCGGGGGATCAGGCGTGTGTGAGATTTCGGGCTAATTCGCGTTCTTGGGACATCGATTTCGTCTTCCGCCTGATGGCGGGAGGCTCCGATCCATCGGAGCGTGGGCCGTGGCCCCGCGATGACCGTCCCTGCAGCGTCCGTTCTCGAGAGACGTGTCCGGAGGAGCGATCTTCCATCCATCGTCATCTCGTGACGTTGTGCTCACTTATCCCGTGAAAGAACCGAAAATCTCCATGCGTCCCCTCCGGATTTTAAATACCTATGCGACGGATTCCTGTTGAAGGAGAAAAGCACATGGTCACCGCCGTCTACATTTTGACGACGGAAGAACCGAAGCGGATTTTGTTTGTTCACCACAAACGTTTTGATAAATGGCTGCCTCCTGGCGGTCACGTGGAGTTTGGAGAGAGTCCCTATGAAGGTGCGATTCGTGAAGTTCGAGAAGAAGCGGGGGTGGATATTTCTGCGTATCTTCCGGAGCCGGAGCATGCCGGAGATCATGCGACTCGACTTCCAATACCGAAGTACATGAACGAAGAACGGATCGAAGCAACGGAGCATGAGCCCGTGCATTTTCATATTGATCATATCTATCTCGTCGAAGTTCCACATTCCGAAGTTGTACACGATCCGAACGAATCTCACGGAATCGGATGGTTTACTTATGATGAGACGCTCGCGCTTCCAACATTTGCCGATGTGCGCACAAGTTTGAAAGAGATTTTTGGGAAATAAAAACGCCCATCGAGTTTTTCGATGGGCGGGTGAGCTACATGATGCTGTCGTTGGGTGGCGGATCGAGCCGATGCGTCCAAGCGTCGATCACAGCGATCGTTCGCTGTGCCGCGAGTCCCGTGTAGAGCTCGGGATTCGAGAGGAGCTTGAACTCCTCGTGGGAGAGCTTCTTCACAAGCGGACCGATCTCGTGATGTTCGAGCGCATGGAGCACGAGCGTGTCACCGAGACGCGTCTTCGGATTCTTGAACTCCTGGGAGAGCTGGCGGATCGCTTCGTGCGCATCTGGATGTCCTTCGCGAGCGAGGAGGATGTAGAACGCTTCCGCGAGAATCGGGGACGCGTGAAGATGCTTTCGCATCTGTTCCTTGTCCACGGCGAGATTCGTCATGACGCCGTTCAGTCGCTTCGTCATGTACGCGAGGTACGCCGGGATCTCGACGAGTGCGCGCCCGGAGGCGGAGTTCGTGAGATCACGCTGGTGCTCGGAGATCTGGTTATGAAAGATCGTCGTCACGCGTCCGACGAGGTTCATCCACATGCTCTCGACGTTCTCGAAAGAGATGGGATTTCGCTTGTGCGGCATGGTCGACGATCCGACCTGATCCTTGCCGAATGCCTCGCCGACTTCGGCGATCTCGCTTCGCTGGAGGTTCCGCATGTCGCGGGCGATCTGTGCGAGGACGCCACTGGTCGTCACGCATTCGAGGAGGAGCCGCTGAAGCGGTTCCGGCGGAGCGATCTGCGACGAGTGCTCCGCGGGTTTGAGGCCGACTTTTCGGAGGACGCTTTCTTCGAACGCGACGGGATCCTTCACGAGAAGTGAGGAGGCGTTGTACGCGCCGACCGCTCCCGAGAATTTGCCCACGAGTTGTGCGGTGCATTCCCGAAGTTCCAGGACACAGCCTCCGAGTCGATTCACGTACGACGCCAGCGTGAAGCCGAACGTGATGGGCGAGGCGTGTTGCCCGTGCGTCCGGCCCACCTGAACCGTGTGCGCTTCCATCCGCGCAAAGTTCATGAGGTTGCGGAGGAACTGTTCGAGCCGCGGGAGGACGACGTGATCCATGGCGTTGCGATAGCGGATCGCGTTCGCCGTATCCACGATGTCGTACGACGTCGCCGAGAGATGAACGAATCGCTTCGCATCATCGCTCACGCGTCGCTGGATGCAGTTCACGAGCGCGCGAACGTCGTGCTTCGTCACGTCGCGTTCTTCGCGATCGACTTCTTCCGGCGTGATGTCACCGTCCTCGCAGACGTTCGTGATTTCTTCGCAGGCCGACTCTGGACAGAGGCCGAGATCACGGAGCGTCTCGACGAGCGCGGATTCGACGCGAAGCTTGGCTCGCACGAACGCCGACTCGGAGAGACATTCCGCGACCTCTGCGTCGTAGTAGCGCGTATCGAGCGGAGAGATGTTGTCATGCGTCGGGCGATCAGGCATCGGACAATCCTTTCTTTCAATGTGCGACTTCGCACGGATTAGACGGGAAAAAGGGCAACATGTCAACGGATTGATCTAAAAAAGTCCCGCCTCATGAAAGAGGCGGGTGAGTCAGCGTGTCGACGATGTTCGTCGAGCAAGGAAGATGTCCCAGAGGTGTCGCAGGAGCGATCCAACGGCGAGGAGGATCGCGATCGAGAACAGGCCGTAGGAGATCAGGAGTCCGGTGGGCGTGTGTGTCAGCACGAAGCCGATGGCGATGCTCTGCACCCAGGTTTTTGCCGCACCAACCCAGTTCGAATCCGCTTTGACGTCGAGCCATCGTTTGATGGGTCGCAGGATGGTGAGCAGAAGGTCGAGCGTGAGAATCGTCCAGCTCAGGACGCGCGGAACGCCGTCGCAGGCATAGAAGATCGCGAGCAAGATGAAGATCTTGTCGCCTGTCGCATCGAGCATGGCTCCGATCTGGCTCGTCTCCTTTCGGAAGCGAGCAAGACGACCATCGAGAATATCGAAGATCGACGAGAAGCAGAGGATGCTGATGGCGGGGAGCCAGTCGTCCTTGCACCAGATGAGTGGGAAGATCAGGAGGATCCGTGCGAACGAGAGATGGTTGGGATGGATCCATCGCGGGATCCACGCCAGAAGAGTTTTCTGCTCTTTGGGATCGGACACCGCTTCCATAGGCCTCCAGGGGGAAAAGAACGAGCGGATCACATCACGTCATGTTCCTTCTCGTCAATAAAAAAACGCTCCCGACGTGAGGGGTCGGGAGCATCGAGAGAACGGGCGATCAGCAGGCGCGCTGAAGCTCAGCGCAGGGATCGGAGTAGAGCCTCACGAAGGTGGGGCTGGGGACGATGTAGTCGCCGGGCTGATCCCCGACGGAGACACGGACGATTTCCACGTGGCCGTCTCGTGCGAGGAGCCAGGTGGCGTGAGCGATCTGCTGGGCTCGTTGGCGGTAGATCGTGCCGGTCAGGATCTTTTCGAATTGATCGATCGCAACCGGAATCCAGCGGTTCGAGAGCGCCGCAACGAACGCGACGATGCCGAGAATGCACTCGGTGTCCTTCTGTCCCGTCGTGTTGTACGGGATTAGGAGATTGGTCTGCTTGGGAACCTCGGGGAACTTCGTTTGGTCGAGCATGGGGAGCGCTTCGACCTCTTTCACGAACGTTTCGTACACGGACACCTCCAATGGACGCAAAGTGCGTCCGGACATGAAAGCGTATTTTTTAGAAAATGTCAATCCGTAGAATGCGCAATCGCCGAGCGGGAGGCTCGGCGATTGGAGGATTTTCAGGGAGGTGTGGAGAGGATGTGTGGTTCGAGTTTCCCGCGGAGTTGGGCACGCTTTTCGCCGTAGAAGTTCCGCACCTCGAAATCGAAATGCGGATATTCGGTCGCCCGGACAATTTGAAGGGGGACCTCTACGTGCTGGATCTTGAATCCGCCGAGATGGATACACTGCTCGGCTTCGTACGCGAACATGAGCTGTTGGATCACGAGACCGCTCCCTTTCCAAAGGGATCGGGCAACGGTGGGAGTGATCCGGACAGAAGCGATCGGGGTTCTTTGACCCATGCGATCCAGTTGTTGTGTGAGAAATCGATAGTCTTCGAAGATCTCGGCAAGAACGTCCGACAGATCGTCGGGGGCCCCTTCTCCAAAGAGAAAGAGTCTCGCGTCATCATCGACGCTCCAGTAGGTACCGCTCAGATGTGGTGATCCAGAACCGATCAGCATCCAGTCAAACCTTTCTGAAAAAAGAAGGAACGAGAGTCCCTGACACGAGTGCCAGGGGGAGCAAAGATACCCGCGATCGTAAAATGAATCAAGTGTGGATAGGTAGAAAGAAAAACAACGACCGGAGAGGTCGTTGTTTTGTGCTGGGTGAAACGACTAGTTTCGCAGCGAACGCGGTCGAGATTTTTGCGCTTCTGCGCGAGCCTTCTCTTTGAGATCTTTAACAAGTTCAATGAGCTCAGAAGCTGACATCGCTTCCAGGTCAATAAGCGCGCGCATGTATCCATCTGCAAATCCGTTTGCGCGATCCTGCTTCGGACCGGTTTCACCGGCGTAGGTTCCTGAAAGGGTTTCTTCCAGAATCTTTGTGACCTTTGCTCGTGAGGCTTCCTTTTTCTCATCCGTCTTTTCTGGGGACGGCATTCTAGGCATTTCTTTCATAAAAATTTGTTGGAGGGATTATTCGAGGGAAGTATAGCTGTTCACGAAGCTCTCTCACAGGGAAATCAAAAACACCCGGTTTTACGGGTGTTTTTTGTCTGGTCGGGCTAGTGAGATTTGAACTCACGACCTCTTGCACCCCATGCAAGCGCGCTAC
>JAGOQY010000019.1 GCA_018063125.1 Patescibacteria group bacterium
CGTGAACGTCACGCAGTAACGTTCGTTGCGCAACAAACGCACAAAACCCGCTCACGCGGGTTTTGTGTTTGTTGATCTGCTACTCTTTTGCCATGCCGAAGTTTCTCCATTCTGTGGTGGTTCAGGCTTTGTTCGTTTTTGTCTGCTCGGCGCTTCTCGCGACACTTTTTCTTTCATGGGATGGATTCGTTGATCCGGATGCGTTTTATCATGCCAAGATTTCGCAGATCATTTGGGAGAACGGACCGATACAGGATTTTCGATGGTTGGATCTCACGGAACTCGCAACGCATCCCGCAGATTTGCATCTCACGTTTCATCTTTTTGTGGCGCCCTTCACGGCCGTGTTTGGAATGTTTGATGGGTTACGAGTTGCGAGCGTTCTTCTGGCGGCCGCATGTCTTACGACGTTTTTTCTGATTCTTCGTTGGCTAAAACTTCCATCGCCGATCCTTTGGACCGCGTTTCTTGCCACCTCCCCGCCGCTACTTCTCCGTCTTCTTCTGGGGAAAGCGTCACCGCTCGCGATTCTCTTATTTCTCTTTGGAATCGCGGCCGCGTATCTGAGAAAACCGTGGCTTGTGGCGCTTGCGACGTTCGCATTCGCGCTCTCGCATGGCGGGTGGATCTATCTCGCGGGTTCAGTGGTGTTGCTCGCGTTTGGGGATGTGCTTTTCACGTGGATCGTGGATGGAAAACCGATTCGTGAAGCCATCCAAAAAACGCTGTGGAAAGAAAGCCTCGCCGGATTTGCGGGAGCGTTCATCGGGCTTTTGATTCATCCAAATTTTCCGCAAAACATTCTTCTCAGCTACACCCAGGTCGTTCGGATTGGACTGGGGACGCCATTTCAACACGTCATGCTGGGCAATGAATGGCGACCAACGGATCCAGGAGTTCTTCTTTCGAATTACGCGCCGTGGATCATCTTGATGCTGTTGGGGTTCATGGGAATGGTGTTTGCGGGGCGTCTTCCGCTGGATAAATTTCGTGCCCGACTTCTGGTGTCGCTCGGATGGATTTTTGCGGTCCTTCTCGCACTCACGTTCAAGAGCCGTCGTAACACAGAGTACCTCGCGCCCATTGTCGCGCTCTGGGTTGCGGTGTTGTGGTCGTTGGTAGATATTCCTCGGTTTCGAACACAGCTTGCGGACATGTTTGTTGGGAGGTGGAAGCGTTTTTCTCGCGTCGTGATTCCTGTGATCGTGTTCAGCTTGGTTGTTGTCACAGGGAACGGACTCTGGGGAACGTGGGAAAGTCTGCATGAAGAGAAATATACGGACGAGGTTTATGCAGATTCTATGCAAGCGATCTCGGAACGGGCGAATGCGGGAGATCGAGTTTTCCATACGAGCTGGGATGAGTTCCCTATGCTCTTTGCCCAGGATGATGACCTGAAATACATCGTCGGATTGGACCCGACATTCTTGTATGTAGCCTCTTCCACGCTCTCGGATGCGGTTCGGGATACCACATGGGGAGTGACTTCAACGACGAAAGAGGCAATTTGGAGTGTGGTTCATGACCAAACGGGGTCTAGGTTCGTATTTATTAGCCTTCCCCGACATCAACCATTTTACGAGATTATTCGCTTAGATGAGCGATATATCCCACTATTTTTTTCAAGCTCTAGCGCCGCATTTGAGGTGAGGTCGACGGATTGACAAAAAGGCCATTTTCTGCTATATTCATACGTTCTTTATGAGGCAATTCTGCTTCTAAAGAAAGGACTTCGACAACAGAATTTCTCAAACTCTGGCGCAATGCCGGAGTAGAAAGGTTTAGAGATGGCACGCAATGATGATCGGAATCAGGGAGACCGTGATCAGAATGATCGCGATCGTCGTCCGCAGCGTCCGCAACGCGGACCGATGAACCGCCCGGGCGATTCGCCGTTGAACGATAGTTACGTTCAGCGTCTGGCGTTTCGCCTGATCACTGACTTGGTCGGTGATCTGAGTGGATCGGCGGTCGCAACGCCACAAGGCAAGGTTGCCTTGAGGGGAGTGTTGAGTTTGTTGGGACCGCAGATGACGAGGATCCTTGTGACGGCCGCTTCGGCGGGCGCGCAGAGTCCCGCCATCGTGGGGCCCATCGCAAACGCGATCGGCATGGGAGAGCATTCGTTCTTCTACATCGCCGAGGCTCTCGACGAAGCATTCGACGGAATCCGCGCCACCATCCGTGAGGAAGGGCAGGGCGAGGAAATGGTCCGCAAGGTCAACCAACACGATGCAGATCGTGTGGTGGATGCCGTTGTGCAGAAGCACAAAGGCAGAATCCCGCCTCCGCCGAAATCGTACGTCGAGATCTTCATGGCGCTTCTGCCGGAAGAGCGGGCCGCTTGGGATCAGATCCTGGCGGCGTTCACTCCCGAGCAGAAGACGACGTTCGCGTTGTACCGCAGTCAGCTCTCCAACGTGGAGATGATGCGGGCGTCTCTGAAGATCGCCGTCGATCAGTCGGCGGCGGTTGTTGACCCGCAGGCCAGGCTGGCACGTCGAGCGAAGGTCCTGCTCGAGTTCCTCGAGCGGCACTTCGAAACGAAGAAGCCGGCAACGGCCAAGATGGGCGCGTTCTTGGGTGATCTGACGAAGAAGGCGAAAGTCTCTCTCGAGCAGACGTTCAAGGTACTCCCCCCGGATCAGCGAAACGCTCGGCATCAAACCGAGATGGCGAAGATCGCCACTCGTCGGAATTCCTACAAGTAGCCCGAATCGGGCGAAAGGAGACTCTCATGCTTGCTATCGGATTGGTCATTCTTCTCGCGCTGTTCGGGGCATACATCGTCGTGCGACGCACGGCGATCGGTGTCGACGTGGACCAGGGCCTCGCAGAGGCTCAGGGTCACGTCATGACGGCGGTCGATTACGCCGTCTTCCGGTTCCGCCAGCTTCGTCCGCGCATCATGCGCGGCGGCTGGATCGCCGTCGGCCTTCTTGCCGCGTCGTTCGTCGGCGTGTTGATCCTGGGTCTGGTTCCGCAAGGGCCGGACTCACCGTTCTTCACCCCGTCATGGGCGATCCTCCCCGCGATTCCCGTTCTGGGATTCGCGTGCTGGCTGATCGTTCAGGCGATGCGGATTCCGCCGAACCCTCGGTTCATCGACGCGTTCGTCGCGTTGAACCCGCAAGAGCGGACGATGTGGAATACGCTCCACACGGGGCTGACGCCGGATCAAAACCAGGCGTACCTCCGACATCGTCAGCACCTCACCACGGTCGTGCTCCTGCGTTCGGTTCTGAGTCACGTTCAACCGTTGCCTCCGGATCAGCGTCAGGCCGCCTTCCTGGCGTTCCTCGACCAGCATTTCGAGCAACACCCGCCACAAGCGGTCGAGCGCGAGTCTCTGCTCGCACTCATGTCCGCTGTGTCGCTCGGGCTCGTCAGCTCGGGCGCGGTCCTGGCCGTGGTCGCGGCGTTCGCACGCTCGACCTCGCTCGCCATGATCGCGTTCATGCTGCTCGTCGGTGGTCTCCTCATCACGTGGATGTTCGCTCGTCTGCTCACCATGATCGGTGTGCTGGCGGTGGACCTTTCGGAGGGGATCATCGGAACGTTGTGGCGATTGTCCCGCATCCTCTCTCTGGCGTTCAACCGTCAAGAGCTCGCCGCGCTGATCGGGAACGGCCCGAACATCGCGGATCAGGAGCGGTTCCTCACCAACGTCGATCGGTTCTTCCGATCCATCGTCTCGGCGGCTGTGGCCATCGCGACGATGAACATCCTCAAGCCGCACGAGCTCGTCCTGCTCGCGGTGTCCCTCACGGGACTCGTGAGCGAGGCGGTGTGGTTCCGACTGGAAGCACGATACGTCGACACGACGGATCGCCGCCGCCGTTCGGTTCTGCTCTTTGAGGGGCTGGCACTCATCCTGCTAGCACTCTTCCTCGGGAAGCTCGTGTTCCTCGAGTACGGGAATGACACGACCAGCATCATCGGACGTCTGGTCCAGGCGTTCGCGGTGCACGGTTCCTCCATCTACACGGTGGTGTTGAACGGTCTGCTCTGGCTCATCCTCTTCGCAGGCGCTTTGGCGGCTGCGTGGCGACTGCCCGAGTGGATTCCGGCGGAGTCGACGCGATTCCGTTCGTGGAGCCGTTCCGGTTCCGTGCTCCTCGCGATGATCTTCCTCGGCGTCTTCGTCTGGGGGATCGTCAAGAAACCGATTACGGAAGCGACGGCGTCGACCATCGTGGATGGTTGGGCACTGTTTACGCCCCGGCTCGAGGTCACGAAGACGCCCAGCGTCAACGTGAACTGGACCGGCGCAGGCCCGGATCGGAAGACGGAGTCCTACATCGTCGAACGTCGTGAGAGCACCGAACCTGGGTTCGCTCGGGTCGAGAAGCTCGTCGCGGGAACGACGACGTGGGAAGACCGGAAGGTCACGCGGGGGAAGACCTACCTCTACCGCGTGATCATCGTCGAAGGTTCGGAAGAGATCACGAGCGCCGAACAGCGCATCACGATCCCGGAAGAGCCGACGGCGAAGAAGCCGGAAGCAAAAACCAAAACTGCGGCACGGTCTCACGCCGTGCCGGACACGGAGCCTCAGAGCCCCGCGGAATGTCCCAACGGAAGTTGCGGACAGAACGCGGCGCTCGACGAGCTCTGTCGACGACATCCTGCGGGATGTCAGTAGTTCCTTCACGGGGCTTGAGTCATCTCTGACTCGCCCCACACGCAAGACCCTGTTTGAGCACGTGCTCGCAGGGTCTTTTTTTGTGCGTGGAGGATTGACAAAAAGCTCATTTTTTGGTAGAAGGGGAGCATCGCACGGAACCATTTGGAGGAGATATGCGAAGCACGTTCATTCTCATCGCGATGGTGCTCACGGGTTGCGTGAGCACGCACGAGTCCAAGACGCCGACGCACCGCTCGCAGAAGACCGACACGAACTGGATCTTCGCGAACGACACGACGTACGAGCTCGAGTCCAAGGTCGCCGCGGAACAGCCTGGCGCCGCGAAGCACCCGCGTCCGACCCACATGCCGAACGCCTGCGGCCTCGTCTGCGCCCAGTACTGGGGCGGGACGCCCATCTACACCCAAGCCCCGCGCTAGCTCCACACCCCTCGAAAACACGTGTTTTCGAGGGGTGTTTGTCTTTTCGCTCAAATAAGCCAAGCGAAAACGGCTGTATTGAGCCTCAATATTGAGGTGAGAGGCTTGACAAAACGGCCTTTTTCTGGTATATTGATTCGTTCGTAATGGAGAACTCTGTCTCCAGACGTACGCCTTCACAATCAAACCAAACCCTCACCCCGCCTGGTCGGCGGAGGAGAAAGCTCATGAATCGATTCGCATTCTTTGCTCTCGCCGCGATCCTCGTTGGATGCAGTGGCAAGTCGACACAGATCAACACCCCTCGCGTCGACATCACCGACGACGATGATCACCGCACGGTGAACAGCGTCGGGCGGTACGAGAAGTGCAAGGAGGATCTCATGCAGTTCCTCCCCAAGGACCCTTCGCATCCGCTGTACGCCAACTGGCTGCTCGAGATCGAGCAGAAGTGCTACAACCGGACCGCGAACGTGGGTGGGGCGGGCTCGCTCTCGGGTGAGCTCGCGATGGTGCCGATGGGAGGATCTTCCTTCCCCGGCATGAACGCCCCCACGAACCCCGGCTTCTACAGCGGGATGCCCGGCGCACAGCCGATCGTCATCACGCCGTCGTCCGGTGTCTGGGTCCAAGGGCCCAGCTCGGAAGACACGGAGTTGCTCGTGAAGAGCCAGCGCAACCAAGAAAAGCGGTTGTGCGAGCTCGAGAAGCAAGCCGGCCGTCCCTGCAAGAAGAACTAACCGGCGAGACCTCGCCTCTACAGAAGGATTCAGAATGAAGATCGATCAGAACATCAAAGACGTGGTCTCGGAAATCGGTTACACGCTGTCGTACCTCGTCGGCGTGGCGTGCATCATCTCGCTCTTCTTCACCACCGCCACCGGATGCGCCGCGTCTGCCTCGGCCGACGCGAAGTCCGGTGCGAACGCCGACTGGACCGCCGCCTGGAAAGACGGCGCGTGCCAGAAGTCGGCGGGAGATGCGGCGTACACGGCCTGCCTCGAGAAGAGTCTCGAGGAGGCCAAGAAGTTCCCGCCGCCGGCCCCGCCTCAGGCGGAGGTTCCGGCTCCGCAAGAGTCGGCTCCGACACCGGTGCTCGTTGCGCGCACGGAAGAGACGAAGGTCGTGACGCCTCCCCAGGCAACGCCTCTCTCGCTCATGCCGGGCGCTTCGATCGCCGAACCTCAGCAGTTGAAGTTCGGCTCGGGCGGGTTCATCTTCGTCCCGGTGGCGAACGGTCCGAGGTGCGATCTGCCTTCGAACCTGAAGCCGCTCCAGATGCGGATCGTGAACGAGAGCAAGTACCTCTTCGAGGTACGAGGTAGGATTCTTCCGCTGAACTGCGAGGTGGGTGACAAGTTCATTCCCGCGCGCGTTCTGCGGAAGGGCAAGCTCGAAGACACCTGGGTCCTCAAGGCCGGAGAAGCTGGGAAGCTCGTCTTCCTTCCGTTCAACGGTGGCCTCGGTGACGTCGACGTCCAGATCAACGCCCTCTGGGACATGGGCGAAGGAGCTCCGGCACTTCCGGTCGGTTCGGTGAAGCGGACGTTCCGCATCCCGTCTCCGGATGGAAAGAACTGGAAATGGGAGGTGACTCCCAGCATGCTCAAGCAGATCTAGTGAGCGCGAACCTTCAACAGAGTCGAGCGAGCCCCTCGTTCCTCTATCAGCGACAACCGGTCGTGTGCACTCGCATACGACCGGTTTTCTTTTTTAGCAAAAAGAAAATCCTCCGATACGGATATCAGAGGACCTCCTCCTTTGCGATGCATGCGTCGTCTCCAAGCATGGAAAAGGCGACACATGCGTCTGTCGGTCGAGAGTCACCGAGAACAGTGATGGGGCGTGCCCGTTGGACGGACAGCAACCGCTCGTCGGACCGCGTCCTCGCCTTTCACGCGAGACGAGAATGCCGTCCGACGAACCTCGTTTGAAAATGAAAACGTCTCGACGAATCGTCGAGACGGATTACATTCGCGACGTCGACTCCGCGCCGCTCGCGTTGTGAGCGAGTGCTGCGCAGGAAGTGCATGCCGTGCGAATCATGCGTAGTTCTTCTCATGGGCGACACGTTGCGTCAAGTCCGCGCAGTGGATAACTGCACGCGCTACGCAGAATCTGCGGATGTTTTTTCTTCTTCGTCCCAATCAAATTTTGGGACGGGCCAAATTCCAGACTCACGAATAAATTTATCCGCCGTATCTTCCGCCGCATCAATATCCAATCCATCTTCCAGAATGAGATGGTTAATCATCGCCGCGCGGCATTCATTTTTTTCTTTCAATCCATCGCGTTCGTCGTAGCACAGCTTTTTGAGTGTTTCGTGCAATTCCATATGAGAGAAACTGTACCCGGGATCCGCCTTTCGGCAAAGGGAGCGCGCCCTTGAACGAACCGTCGGCTACTGCTACATTCATGTCGCTTTTGCCTATTGTTCTGACTTGCGAGTCTGACGAGCAAAGCGCAGGCGTCGTGCGTAGCGCAGGGAAAGCCTCCGAGGTTTTACCGAAGCGTAGCCCGACAAGCCGAGCACGGAGAGGTGGCTGAGTGGTCGAAAGCACCGGACTCGAAATCCGGCATAGCCGCAAGGTTATCGAGAGTTCGAATCTCTCCCTCTCCGCCACGTCGCTCGCGAGCGACGTGGCTCCGCCACATTGAAGGATATTCCTTTATGGGTGGAGTCATGAAGCCGCGATGAGCGAGACCAGCAAGACCGCCTGAAAGGGCGGTTTTGTTTATTGACGAATAGGCTATTCATGATAGCTGTGGAGGATGTGGTATTTCTACGTTCTACAAAGCACGCGTGATCCAAATTATTTCTATAAAGGATCAACGAATGATCTTCAGAGACGCTTTGCATCTCACAATCACGGAGAAGTATGTTCAAGCGATCCGTATAGACCGTACATGTTGGTTTACTATGAGGCGTATCTCCACGAGTTCGCCGCACGGATACGGGAGTCTGCGGTAAAAAAGAGCGGGTCAGTATCAACGCCTTTAATGAAGCGTATCAAGGAAAGCTTGAATAGGTGGAAGACATAAAACCGACTACTTGGGTCGGTTTTATGATTGAGCTAATTTTCTTATTCCCTCAGTCATTTCAGGGAAAATTTCTTCAATGAAGTGTCCTTGATTCTCAAAAGGTAACGCATGCGCCCTTGGTAATGCTCGTTGATACTCTTCTAAATGCTGGAAGGGAACAATCGGATCATTTTTGCTGTGATAGAGAAAAATGTCACCCGCTTGTTGCTCCATCTTCTCAAGAGACTCCGGCAGTAAAAAGTCGGCCATGGGTTCTGCGCCACGATTATAAGGCGCGGCTACAAGAATGGTTGCCCGAATTTTTTTAGTGATTGTTTCTTCTGAAAGGTATTTCGCGAGAAAGATTCCGCCTAAGGAATGGCCAATAAGGATCACGTCATCTTCAAAGAAAGGAATATATTTTTCAAACCAAATTTTCCATTCAAGATACCGTGCATACTTTCGATTTGGCATTGTGGGTTGATAGACGATATATGCATCTCCCAGCTCTTGCTGTAGATGGCTCTTCCAATCTTTCGAAGCGAGTCCTTCAAGTGTGACTTGCTTGTTACGTAAATAATCTAAATATTCATCATACGTAGGGGAGGCGTTCCCACCGTGGATGACAAAAATCTGTTGTTTCATGGGGAGACCTTATCAGAAGGTATCTCCACTGTCTTGAATAATGCACCGACTCCGACCCACGTGGTCGGTTTTATGTTAGAGTAATATTGATATGAAATCGTGGATCAACGTGTTTGGATGGTACGGAATGAGCGCAATTGTTTTGGCGTATGCGCTCGTAAGTTTCTCCGTACTTTCTTCGGAGAGCCTGTGGTTTCAATTGTTGAATGCGAGCGGAGCGTTGGGGCTCGTCGCCGTTTCTTTTTCCAAGAAAGCATATCAGCCTGGCGTGCTGAATATCATTTGGACAATCATCGCACTCGTCGCAATCATTCGGATTATTTTTTCTTCATGATATGTCCAACGACTCTTCAAAAGATCTCGTGCAATATATTACGCAAGATGTTCTTGCGGATGTCGGGCTGGTGTCGACC
Source organism: Patescibacteria group bacterium (assembly GCA_018063125.1). Classification (GTDB taxonomy): domain Bacteria; phylum Patescibacteriota; class Patescibacteriia; order 2-12-FULL-60-25; family 2-12-FULL-60-25; genus JAGOQY01. The sequence goes on from JAGOQY010000019.1 coordinate 9,147, forward strand.
CGCGCGATGTTTGGCGGTCACGGACTGTATTTCGAAGGGCGGATTTTTGGAATCGAAGCGAATGGAGAAATTTATTTCAAAGTAACGGATGTGAACCGAGAGGATTATGAAAAAGCGGGGAGTGCGCCGTTTCACTATTCCTCAAAAGATAAAGGCGCCGTGACGATGTCGTATTGGAAAGTTCCTGACGATATTCTCGAAGATCGAGATGCGGCGGTAATGTGGGCGCGAAAAGCGATTCGCGCATCATGGGAATCGAAAGCGAAAAAGCCGTCTCGAGGGAAGAATAAGAAATAAAAAAAACGATTCGCCTGAGCGAATCGTTTTCGGGTCAACTAGACCGCGCCTTCTTCCTTCGGTTCTTCCGAAGCGGCTTCGGTCGTCTCTTCTGCTGCCACTTCAGCACCTTCTTCCTTCGGTTCTTCGACGGAAGCGTCCTGCGGCATCGTGTTCTGGTCGTCCATAGTCATGATGTTACGTGAATGAGTTTTCTGATCCTAACAACCCTGATCGAATCAGGCAAGGGTCTTGGAGGATGAGGTGGAAGCGGATGCGCTCGTGAGCGCGGCAAGGAGCCAGAATTGCATGGCAAGATCATTCTTAAAATAGGGAACATCGACGAGTCCGTGTACGAGAATCGCGACGAGGGGGAGAAGGTAGACGGTAGATCCTTGTTTTCGATAGCGGAACCAGGTGAGGCAGATCCAGCCAAACGCGAGGACTCCGAGTGGTCCGGTTTCGCTCCAGAAATTGAGCAGGATCGTGTGCGGATATTGGAAGACTTCGATGAACGTGGCTTTGTGATAGGGGAGAATGACGTCGGGATAGGCGCCAAGTCCGGCGCCTGTAAGTGGACGATCTTTCAGCATGGTCCAACTTTCATTCCAGATGATGAGGCGAACCTTTCCAGACCATTCGCGAAATAGGAGAACGTCCAATGCACGCGTGCGGAGGGTGGGAACGACGAGAATTGTGATCGCGCCAATCGCGCCCAACGCCACGGCCTTCCAGCGCGTCTTTGGATTCCACAGAAGCGCGAGTCCAACGCACGCGAGAAGTGCGATGAGTCCACCGTCGCTCTTCGCGAGAAGCGTGGCGATGATTCCAGAGAGGCTTCCGATGATCAGCCAGAGTTGTTTCGTTGGTGGGCGTTCTTTTGAGATGAGGAGACCCAGAAAAAGTGCGGTGAGCGGAACAACGAAGAGCGCGACGGCGTTCGGAAAGGGGAATGGGCCGGTCGCACGACGTGACGCGAGGTCGGCGGTGTTCCACGGAGTTGGAATATGCGAGTTCGTCACGAACTGAAACACGCACCACACGGCGATCAGCGTAACGATTGTGATGAGCGCATGGAGAACGGTTCGTCGATCGGCTTCTGTTTTGATGACGGACCATGCGAGAATTCCGAAGAGCATGGGTTCAAGAACATAGGCGCGCCACAGGCCGAACGCCCCGATTCGATCCGGGGCGATCGCGACCGCGATCAGCGTGGCAAAAAACCACGCGAGCATGGCGAGATGCCATGGCTTTGAACGACGAAGACCTTCTCGCCAAATAGACCAGCCTTCTTGCCAGGTGAGCCCTGCGGCGAGTGCGAGAAACGCGATTTCAAGAACTGTCGTCGGAAGTGGACCGATTGAAAAACGAAGAACGTATGCGGGCAAGATCAGCGGGAACCAGAGAACGAGCCGTCGCATATTATGAGAGTTCTGCGGGCGGCGTATCGCGTCTCAGCGAGAGGATTTCTTTCATGGTTGCGCGAGACGCAACGCCAAAGACCAATGTGAGAACCAGATAGACGCAGGCGCCGACGAGAATTGGGATCGGAATCCAGAGATCGCGAAGCGGATAAATCGCGAGTCCCATGAGAACAGCGGCAAGCGCGCATTTTCCAAGCGCCATCCACGGGAGTTGGGTTTTCGAGCGTCGAAGCGAGACGACGGTTGTAGCGATCGCAACACAGCCTTCGGAGAAGACGGTGAGCCACGCCGCCGCCCAGATGCCGTAGGTGGGAATGAGAAGAATGTAACCAAGAAGCGTGACGAGCGCGGTGACGACGTATGCCGCAATCATTTTGCGCTGAGCGTCGACGGCAACGATCGCATGAGAAGAGACGGTTCCAAAGAAGATGATCGCCACGGCGAGCATGAGAATCTTGAGAATATCTCCCGAAGATTCAAATCCTTCTCCGGCGATGAGTTGCATAACCTGTCCGCCGATGACGTAGATTCCGACGAGCATGGGCGCGGCGAGAAACGTCATCGCCACAAAAGATTGGCGGAGAAGATTTTGGAATCGGGTGACGTCCTTTTTGGCCCAAGCTTGCGCCATGAGCGGAAGCGCGACGCCGGTGTACATGAACGGAAGCGTCACAAGAATTTCAAGAACGCGATACGCGGCGCTGTAGATGCCGACTTCTTCAAATGGACGAACGAGTGAGAGGACGAGCGTATCTGCTTTGAAATAAATGAGATTGAAGAGGATCGAAACGCCAATCGGCCATGCGCGACGAAGGAGAGTCTTCCAGAATTCCGGATCCCAGTTCCAGCGGAAATCTGCGTATCGCATGGCGACGAGGATATTCACGGCAAAGTTGATCAGTCCACCGAGTGAAACGATGAGAACGATCGGAATCAGACCCCAGCCGAGTTTCATGGCGATCAGAAGACCGATGAGAAGCGTGAGGCGACCCAGAACCTCTGCGACGGCCACTGCCTGCATTTTGAGATGACGTTGTTGAACGCCAATGACGATCTGGTTCAGTGACGCGAAGAAGAATGATCCCCAAATCGCGAAGATCGCGATTTTAAGCTCATGCGGGTAGCTTGGGATGAGAAGCGCGATAAACGGCGCAATCGTGAGAAGAACGAGAGCGGTCACGATTCGGAGGGTGAATGTCGCACTGACAGCGCGTCGTTCGTAGGCGTCATCACCTGCGCGTTCACCCAACATCTGGACGAGCATTACGTTCAGCCCCAAATCGAGCATGATGGCGAAGACTTGGAAGAACGCGTTGGCCGTGGAGTACATGCCGAACCCAACTTGGCCGAGATAGCGGGTCATGAGACCCACGACCATGACGCCGATGGCGGTGGAAAGGACTTTTCCGAGAATCTGAACGCCGGTATTCCAGGCGAGGGCTCGCGTTGTGCTCATAGTGCGCATTCTCGCATGGTTTTGCGGCAAAAGAAAGAGATTTTGGGTTGACAAACGGCCCAAAAAACGCTATTATAGGGATGTACAGCGTGTTTCCTGCAAAAACAAAACGGTTCCTATGATGTATCGCATCGGATCATTTTTTATTACCGTTGGCCTCATTTTTGGGCCGGTGGTTTCTCCCGCATCTGCCGCGACGCTTCCTTATGCCGCGCAGGTTGGGACTGCAGAAACCTCAATTCTCGCAGGAGAATCTCGTCAGATTACGCTGAAATTTAAGAACGTTGGTTCGCAAACTTGGATCGGAGGATCGACGAAGACGGCGGTCTATTTATACGGTAATTCTTCTATTTTTGGTCATCCATCTTGGCCAAAAAATGATCTTGGCGTGCCGATTGCTCAAGCCAAAGTTGCTCCCGGAGCCATGGCTTCTGCGGTTTTTTGGGTAACGGCTCCAAAAACACCGGGAACATATACGGAACGATTTCTTCTTTCTTATGGTCCAAATGCCTGGGTAAAGGGCTCAACGGTGACGGTAAAGTTTAATGTTACGGCCGCTTCAGTGGCTGCTCCTGCGCCGTCCGCTCCTCCCGCAGATGCCGTGATGGCAGATGCGGTGAATGGATGGGGCGCGCTTCTCGTCGACAAAGG
>JAGOQY010000020.1 GCA_018063125.1 Patescibacteria group bacterium
TGGCGCTCGTTGATGACGTTTTGTGTATACGCGAAGTAGCACGCAAAGAAGAGGGTCGCGATCTGGAGGACGAGGGTGATGCGTTCAAAACGTGACATATTGAATGGAAGAATGCCGTTCTGAGTGGGTTTTGTCCATCTGCTATACTCCGGTTTCGACCTATTTCTATGCAAGACCTCAACGAAGTCCACGGACGCATCAAGCAAAAAAAGGATGAGAAAAAGAAGGTGAACGAGATCTATCGAGACGCCTTATTGCAATCCAAGCCCTATCAAGACCTTTTGGATGAGGTGAAAGAGCTCCGTACGAAAAAACTGCGTATGGAGAGCGAGATTCGAAGCGGGTTTACGCAAGAGATCGAGAAGATGGAACGTCTTGCCCTAGATATCAAGAATGATGTGGAATTGTTGAGCGATATGGCGCTCTCACTCGTCATGAAAGGGGAGACCGTTGAAGTGACAGACGAATACGACGTGAAGTACGAGCCGGTGTTCAAGGTGTCGTTCAAAAAAGCGGGATAAAAAAGCACCCCGACAATTGTCGGGGCACAGGGGGGATCTGGGCGGTTCACCCTGCAGAATGCGGGATGCTGGCGCGGTTGGGCGGGGGAAGCCGCTGTCGGAGCGCATCGAGTGCGCTCTCGTCACGGCACGTGAGGTGCGTGGAGCAGAACATCTTGAGACAGGCGTTGAGGAACTTCTCGCCGTTCTCGGGCTTCACATGAGTCGTGATACCCCTGTCGATGCTTGCGACGCCGAGAGAGCAGAGGCTGTTGATGAATTCGGGATCTCCGCGACTCAGGTCGAAGACGGCACGACCGTCAGCGATGGTGAATGCGGCGACCACGGTTCGCTGAGCGCCCGCGCTGGGCATTGTGATGACGTGCATCAGGCCCTCCTTTAGGGCGTGTGGAGTTGAGAGAGAAGAACGTTTCGCACATCCGCAAAATGCCTCAAATAAGGCATTTTGTCAAGATTCGGGTAAGATACATATATGATTCAAACGATTCCCGCGCACGATCGGTTCCGTGCAGATCATGGATGGCTAAAAACGTTTCATCTTTTTTCTTTCGCCGATTATTACGATCCGACGAATCTTCAGTTCGGAGTCCTTCGTGTTTTTAATGATGATTCGATCGATGCTTATTCCGGGTTCGGAGATCATGGTCACGCAGACATGGAGATCGTCACAATCGTCTTTGCTGGCGAGCTTTCTCATCGGGATAGCATGGGAAATGCGGCAACGATCTGCGCCGGGGAGGTTCAGCGTATGACCGCTGGAACGGGGATCGTCCACGCGGAGAAAAACTTGGGGAAAGATCCGATCCATCTGTTTCAGGTCTGGTTTCTTCCGACGCAGGAAGGTTTAACGCCGAGTTATTCACAAAAAGATTTTTCCACTGTTTCAAAAAAGAACGTTCTCTTGTTTGTTGGCGATGTGGTTCCCAATGAAGAGGCGTTGAAGTTAAACGCCTCCGCAAAGATCGCGCTCTCGGAACTCGAAGAGGGGAAGACACTCGAATATCGCCCCGCAACCGGCCGTGGAGTTTTTATCTATGTTCGAGAGGGTGCAATCGCAATCAACGGAATACCGGTCGAAGCAGGGGATCAAGCTCGAATCACCGAAGAGGCGTTGTTGAAAATTTCTGCCACAAAAAACGCGTCATTCATCTTGATCGACGTTGCGCGTTAGTTTTTGGTTTTTGGTTCTCGATACGCCGCGTGACGAGCTAGAAATCGATACACGGGATCGTTCGATTGGGTGTCGTATCTCGTGGGACATCCTTTGCACGCAATAAGTTTTCCATTTTTTCCTTTGCGAAAGGATTCGCAACACTCCGTTTTTACTTTTTTGATTTTCAATAACACAAGGAGATTGATACCCCACCGCTCAAAACGCGGACGATCGATAAAATCAGAAGGGAGAGCGTGGAACATATTTATCTCCATCCAACGATCATGCGGCATCCGCCTTGCCCGGTTTTTGCCTTGTGTGTGGTTCCGGCCGGAATCTCGAGATAATCGCCAGGTTTTAAAAGCGCGGTTCCGGATTCTGCAATCAGAATGAGCTCGCCTTCAAGCATGACATGAACCGTGTGCTCATCATGCGTGTGGAGATCGTCGAATTCTGCGGGGAGCTTCGCGATGGAAAGATGCTGATAGCCTTCATTTGCAAGTTTTTCCATCCATTCTTGTTCGGTCATAGGAACGGGTCGTGTTTTTAGGATGCTTCCGTATACGTTTTTGGTGGCTCTGGCGGAGGGGCTTTTGGCTTGTAGTCTGGCTCGAGAACGTGGTGAAACGCCGCATAACCAGAAACAAGACCTCGAGCATCTTTGATGGGGAGAACGATTTCATCCACTCGATAATACCCGCCGTCCTTTCGCTTATTGATGAGCTCCCCATGGAACGTCATGCCGTGCTGAATCGTGAGCCAAAAATCCGTGTAAAATTTTGTGTCATGATAGCCAGATTTCAGGACCGCGGGTGTCATTTTTCCCTCCGTTTCCTCTTTTGTCCATCCGGTGATCGCAATCCATTTTGGATTCACGTGGCGAATGACTCCGCGCGTGTCCGTTAAGACGATCCCGTCAAAACTCGTATCAATCACTTGAGTGAGTTTTTGCGTTTCGTCGAGCGCGTGTGCGAGGTTGAACTCTCCAACGTCGAGGAGATTTGTGAGTTTTGTAATGAGTGAGAATCCAAGCGCAAGAACGCACACGGCAAACACCGTGGCCGCGATGGATAGCGTTCGTGCAACATGAGAATCAAGCGTGGGGAGTGCGAGGCTGGTGATGAGCTGGATGAGTAAAAAAAGAATGGATACAGCGCAGAGTGCGAGAAGGACGCGAGAATGCGCGCGAATGCTTCGAATCATAGATGATGACAGTAACGTCATTGAGCGAGCTTATCTGCGGATCTCTGTATTCGGAAGTTTTTTTGAAATCTGTTCTAAATCCTGAACTGAGTACGCATTTCCGCTGAGATCTAGGAGTCGGAGTTGTGTGAGGTTGCCCAATTCAAGCGGAAGTCCGGTGAGCGCATTATTTGAGACGTCGAGAGTTTGGAGGTTCTTGAGCTGTCCAAGTTCCGCAGGGAGTCCAGTGAGCTTGTTGTCACTCAAATCGAGAGATTTTAACGCCTGGAGATGACGAATCTCGGCCTGAGGCGCTCCGGTGAGCGCATTATTTGAGACGTTGAGTCGCTCAAGGTGGATTTGCGAAAAAACGGTCTCAGGAATCTTTGTGAGCCCGGTTCCACTCAAATTGAGTTCAATGTCGTTCTTCGGCTGTTTGACTTCAGGTGTCGCGATCGGGGTTGGTGGGTTCGAGGTGCAACCGCTTCCAAGAATGATGAGACTGGCAAGGAGGGGGCCGACGATTCGGTTCGTGAGGTTCATAGATACGAAGCATAGCAGATCCATGAAAAATAACTTTTTTATCCGTATTTCTCACGGCTTGACAATGTAAAATGCAGGAGCATACTACCGCCTATAGGCAATAGGGGTAGACCCTATTGCTCTCTTCTCATCATCCACGATAAGAGACTCATTTTTCTTCCAACTTCGTGATCTATGGTTGATCCAAAAATAAAAGCACGCGCCCTTCATCGGACAAAAATTATCAAGGGACAGCTCGAGGGATTGATCCGGGCAATTGAGAATGAATCATATTGTCATTCGTTGCTTTTGCAGTCGCTTTCAATCCAACGATCACTGAAGAGTTTGGACCACCTCATGCTTGAGAGCCATCTGAAGATTCACGTCGTGGAGCAGATGCAGAAAAAGTCCGAGCAACAGAAAGCGATCAAGGAACTGCTCAAGGTTTACACAATGTCTTCGAAGCGATAACGCCTCCATTCAATTATTTTTTTGAGCTATGGCGTCTTTTGGTTCCCTCGTGAAAGCTAACTGGAAGTCAGGACTGACGGTTTCTTTGGTTGCGATGCCCCTTTCGATCTCCCTGGCGGTGGCATCTGGATCGACGCCAGTCGTCGGGATTATCACCGGTATCTGGGCGGGATTTATCTCTGCGGCTTTCGGTGGAAGCCATTTTAATGTCGTTGGACCAACGGGTGCGCTTTCCGGTTTGATCGCCGCGTATGTCGCAATGAACGGGGTCTCGAGTCTTCCAACACTCACGCTGGTTGTTGGGCTCATGATATTGGCGGCATACGTTCTGCGATTAGAACGCTATCTAATCTTTATTCCGTCCAGTGTCATCCATGGATTCACGCTCGGTGTGGCGTTTCTGATTGCATTTGGACAGCTGAATTCCGCACTTGGCCTGCAGGGATTGCCGAAGCATGAACAGTTTTTTGAAAATACGGTTGAGTCATTTCGACACCTGTCCGAAGTATCAGTTCCAACGTTTCTTCTTTTTGCCGTTTTCTTGATCCTGCTACTCATCATCCGTCGAGTGATCCCAAAGCTCCCGGGAGTTCTCATTCTCTCACCGATGGGAATCTTGCTGGGATATCTTTCCGCGAAAGGTCTGATTCCGTTCTCAAATCTGGCAACGCTTGGGAGTATGTTCAACGATATTTCGTTTCGTTTGTTCCAAATTCCGAGCTTCGAATTCACCTCAACGATGCTTGTCACGGCGAGCGCGATTGCATTGGTCGCAATTCTCGAGACGATGTTATCCGCCAAGATCGCAGATGGGATGACGCATACAAAATACCGTGAGCATCCTGAAATGTTGGCACTTGGATTGGCGAATATTGTTTCCGGTTTTGTCGGTGGAATTCCCGCGACGGCCGCGTTGGCAAGAACTTCGTTGAATATCAAAACAGGAGCGACGCACAAGACGTCTGCGATGCTCAGTTCCGTTTTTTTGGTCCTGATTTCGTTCTTTTTTCTTGCGACATTCAAGTACATTCCAATGGCGGTTATCGCCGCGATTCTCGTGTATGTCGCAATCAATATGATCGAGACAGAGCATTTTGTACGTTTTTATCACTATCAGCGCTCTGGGTTCTGGATCGCGCTTCTCGTGGCAATCATTACGGTTTATGAAGATCCGATTATGGGAATCGTCTTCGGGACGGCGCTTTCCCTGATTCTATTTATTGAAAAGCTCTCACATGGTCAGTTTGAACTAAAATTAAACGCGTTTGGAAAGGGGATCGTGCAAAACGTGGAAGGGGATCGCTTGGGAACGCTGGTGGAACATGCGGATATCCTTCTTTATTCATTTGAAGGAAAGCTGGCGTACATCAATAGTCGAGCACACATCAGTCGGTTTGAAGGGGATCTATCAAAGTATAAATACATCATTCTTCGTTTCCGGAGCGCCTATTTTATCGATTTGGATGGAGCGGAGGCGTTGGATGAAATTTTGGAGATTACAAAAAAGAGAGGTCAAAAGGTATGTATGACCAGTCTCAACGCGAACGTAACGGCGTTGCTCGAGCAAGTGTCGCCTGGTTTTCGTGAGTTAAAAGAGAAGGGGCTCGTCTTCGCAAAATCGGAAGAGGCGCTCCAGCATTTCGGTGTGGCGTTTAAAGAAACTCCGCTTATCAACCATTCAGCACATTATGCAAAACCTTAGCCAAGACCGTTCAGAGAATCGGCTTAGCCGCGAAGCTTTTTTGGAAGAAGCGGAACGTGCATTTCGGCGTGTGAAGGATGAAATCGCACAATTACACGGAGGGCCTCCATGTATGTACGCCGTGGACGTTGCTACGATTACCCCATGGACAGAGGAGAAGCGCGTCAAGACGCTTGAGATGCTTCAGAAGGCTGTTGCTCGTGCAGAGGAGCTTGTCCAAGTCGCGCAGAACGAGCGTACGGCTCTTTGGGAACGTTCAGATGCGAATCCGGACGATCGAGAGCTTCCGTTTATGATTCCACTAAAACAAATTCGTGAAGATTTAGAGGCGTATCAAGAAGTACTAGACTTTGTGAGATTAAAGGCCAAGTAGGCTCAGCGAAAAACATCATTTTTTGCAGATCGTGCTTCCTGCTATGATGATGCGACTTATCCATTATTCCCTTCGATATGGCCCGAGTAAGCTCGTATCTCAATTTCAGCCGCCACACAGAAGAGGCGTTTAATTTTTATAAAACCGTATTCGGCACCGAATTTGTGGACGGCATCCATCGTATGGGAGAAGTTCCTCCACAGCCGAATCAGCCGGCTCTCAGTGACGAAGATAAAAATCTCGTGATGCATGTGGACCTTCCGATTTTGGGTGACTACCACATCATGGGAACGGACGCCCCAGAATCCATGGGATTCACGGTGAAGCCGGGAAATAACATGTACATCAACCTTGAACCGGACACGCGTGCTGAGACGGACCGTCTCTTCAAGGCGCTCTCCGAAGGCGGAAAGATTGAGATGGAGCTTCAGGAAATGTTTTGGGGAGATTATTTCGGAAGCTGTGTCGACAAGTACGGCATCAACTGGATGTTTAACTGTTCAAGTAAAACCTAGTCCTATGGCCACACAAGTGACGGTAGAGACGGTCGTGCGAGCTTCACCGGAAAAAGTGTGGAGTGCCTGGACCGAGCCGGAGCATGTGACGAAATGGAATGCCGCATCTGCGGATTGGCATTCACCACGTGCAACGAACGATCTTCGTGTCGACGGACGATTCAACACCCGCATGGAATCACGCGATGGATCACAAGGATTTGATTTTGAAGGAACCTATATCGATGTCGTTCCACATCAGCGTATCGCGTACGTCATGGATGACGGTCGAAAGGTCGACATCACGTTTACGCAAGAAGGGGAGTCGGTGAAGGTTGTCGAAACGTTTGATGCAGAGACGGAGAATTCTGTTGAAATGCAGAAGGCGGGTTGGCAGTCCATTATGGATGGATTCAAGAAGTACGTGGAAGAGATGTAAGTAGTTGTCACAAAAAAGAAAAAACACGGAGATTCCCGTGTTTTTTCTTTTTTGTGTTTTTAGAAGTCCGAACGAGCAGGGGTCTTGTCGGCGGCACGACGAAACAAGAATGCCGATCCAACCCACAGCGCAACGAATACGCCGTTCAGGATAAATACGTGTACAACACCGGGAGAAAAATCAGGCTTCATGACGATGAGCGCAATCACCGGAACGAGGAATTGCGCGGCCGCCGTCGCGAACAACGCGCGCATCATTCCCTGTGGCTTTAAACGTGCGATTGATGCACCGATAATGCCGACAGCGACAACTCCGGCATACAGCATGTTCATCGGGCCATCGCCAATGATTCCGACAGCGCCGTTGATCCAGGCAAGAAGGACGGTGGTCGCTCCGGCGAGTCCGACAGCGGCTCGGTAGGCGAAGTTATTCATCTTCCGTGAGATCAGCTCATACGCAAGCGCAGCCCCAAAGAGGAGAACGCCCGCGATGATGAAATCAGATAGCGTCCAGGCGACTTCATCGGAAAACTGCATGGCAACCACCGGAATCATGAGGGTGAGTGCCACAGCTAGCACCCAAATGCTCAGTCTTTTTTTCAGGCTTTGCATAGGACGAGTTTTTTATTTGTACTCCAGAATATCTCCCGGCTGGCATCCAAGCGCCTCACAAATTGCTTCAAGCGTTGAGAAGCGGATTGCTCGTGCTTTACCGTTTTTCAACACAGAGATATTCGCCATCGTGATACCGACTTTTTCGGCAAGCTCGGTGACGCTCATCTTCCGTTTCGCTAGCATGACGTCGATGTTGATGATGATGGCCATGTTTATACCGTTAAGTCGTTCTCGGATTTCATCTCCACAGCGCTCTGCAAGAGGTTCTCAAACACGGCCGCAGCCGTCGCGATAATGGCTGAGGCAAAGATCATGAGAAGACCCATCGCAACACCTCCAGCAATATCATCCTTGCCGCGCATGGCGATAAAAAAGTACGCTTCTGCTCCGATGATAAAACCAATCAGCGTGAGTGCGCAGTACTTGATCATTCGCAGGGCTTTTACCGCATCAAGTGAGAAGACTTTATTCTCTCCGATATAGCGGAGCAGAATAAACGCTTGGTATAACGCCACGAAAAACGAGATGGAGGCGATATAGGCATACGCTAAGAATGGATCGTTAAAATAGATCTGAAAGAGTGTCGCGTTCACATTTCTGCCTTCGAGATGGGGTTCCCAGAGCATGAGGGCAAGTGTACCGATGCCGATGAGTACCAAGACCGCCTGAAGAAAAATCGTAGAGCCTTTTTTCATGGGTAATTCTGTGAATGTTTACTATCCTAGCGTAATTTAGGGATTATCGTTTGTCAATATATGTTTATCGTTATTTCTGGATGCAGAAATGTCAGATAAGAAGAGTTTTTAAGCGAAGATAAAAAACACCCCGCGGGATTCCGCGGGGTGGTATGTCTATGCAACTTGCGTCGACCCATCCGGTGAAGAAAGGGGATCCAACGTTTTGCTTCGACGGAGTGCCCAGGGTAGGAGGAGCGGGGTGATGATTGTTGTCACGATTACCATCACGACCACCGCCGCAAACATCTGTTCGTTGACGACGCCGAGGGATTTTCCCACGTTTGCAAAAATCAACCCGACTTCCCCGCGTGGAACCATGCCGATCCCGACAACCTTCGGATCAGCGCCAGGGCCTGCGGCGAGTCCGCTGACCATCTTTCCGACGATCGCGGCGATCGTGAATCCAGCGGCGGTCAGCACGACGGTCGGATCCGCAAAGACGGCGAGATTCACCTGAAGGCCGGTCACGACAAAGAAGATCGGAACGACCCATTGCGCGATCCCTTCGATCAGGTGCTCAACATGCCGTTCGCGGTGTTGTTCGATGGCGTTTACGAACGAAGTGCGCGCGTCTTCATCTTTGAGCTTGTGTGCCATTTCTTCCACTTCGTCCGCAAAGTGCGGATTGGCAAACTTCTTGAAATGAACGGGATCGAGCAAGAGGCCAGCGGCAAACGCGCCGACGATCGGTGCGAGGCCGAAGAGTGTGCTGAAGTAGGCATACAGCATGCAGAACGCGAGGGCCATAGCCATCTTCATTCCAACGCCATGCTGAACCTTCGAGAGCGCATGTCCAATCCGCGGCGCGAGAATACGGCCGAGAACGATTGCGACACCGAGAAAGGCGATCGCCTTGAACGTGAGCCAGGCGGCGGTGCCAACACTCACACTCCCAGAAGTCACGATGGCGCTTACTACCGCGAGGATCACGAGACCTAGGACGTCGTCGATGACGGCTGCGCCCAAGACGATCTGCGCGGCGCGGGATTGTCCAACGCCGAGATCTTTGAAGACGCGAGCGGTGAGCCCGACGGATGTGGCGGTGAGTGCGGCTCCGAGGAACAAATGCGCGCCGCTCGAGGCGTCTGGCATGAGCCAGGGGCCGACCACGAGCGCACCGAGCGCAAAGGGAGCGACCACACCGATGATGGCAACAAGGAACGCGCGAAATCCGACGGACTTCATCTTTTCCAAGTTGGACTCCAATCCAACCTGAAAGAGGAGAAGGATGACGCTAAACTCTGCAAAGAGCATCACGAATGAATCATCCTTGAACCCATCGAGCGCATGAAAACCGAGTAGCGCTGGCACGCCAAGGAGGATACCCAGGAACAGCTCTCCCATGACTGAGACCTGTTTAGCGCGTTCAGCTAATCCGCCAGCCAGCTTCGCGAGAAGGACGACACAGGCAAGAAATGCAAGAACGAGCATCCCATGATGTGCGTCCGCTCCCGTGCTCGCGAATGCGGAGGACGGAATCAGGAAGAAGGCGGTGGCGACGAGTAGCGCGAATCGAACGGTGTATTTCATACTCCCTCAATGAGGTTATTAGATATCCCGGCAAAACCGGGACACTAGTATGTGTACAAAAGCGTTTTATGTGAAGATGTCTATCTTTTTCTCGACTTTACAATGAATGCATTGTCCAGAGTCGATTTCTTGACAAGAAAAAAATGCACGCCCGTCTGTCGCTAAACGCAAACGTAGGTAAAGTGCCATGGATATTGTCCGTTCATATAAAAATCTCCGTAATATACGGAGATTTTTATTGGCAGGGGCGGGGGGAATCGAACCCACGTTGCTGGTTTTGGAGACCAGCGTCCTACCATTGAACGACGCCCCTTTAGTCTGGAATTGTGCGGAGAGCGTACCAGAACTTCGGAATTTTTTCAACCCTCGGTTTCAGGACTTTTTCGAGCGGCTCTTTTTTGTTGGGCGGACGCTTAGCTCCTCCTCATGAAGGCGTTTTTCTGAGCGGAGAAGGGCAAAGATACGTCCGAGATGAGCCAGGATATGGTGCCCCCAGAGATAATGAATAATGATGAGGAGCAAGATCGAGAGAAGGACCAAGAAAAGAATCATCTGAATATTATCGAAAATCATTCGGACGCTTGAAGGAGCGTTCACAATGTCGATTGATTCATCACGGATGTTCCCCGCACGGTCGATCGCCCGAACGATGACACGGAATGATTCTGAGTAATCTGTGGGAAGCTGGTATGGAGATTCTGTCTGAATAAAAACCGGAGAGACAAAAGAGTCGGCATCGGTGTCAATAATCGCGACTTCGTAATGATCAACGCCAGAAAGATGATCCGTGGTGAAGAACGAGAGGAGCGCTTTTGGCGGTGTGCGATCCCAGAATGACGTTTTGAGATAGTCGACCTTTGGAGTGAACGCCGCCGGAGGAGAGCTATCGATGCGAACAAGATAGTGTGTCGGCGCTCCCCAGACGCCAAGACGTCTCGATTTGATGTGGAAGTACCACAAACCTTCATTCAGATTTTCAAACGATGCGGTAAGATTGGCGGATTCAGGTTCATTGTCTGGAACCGTAAACGGCTTATCATCGAGAGTGTAGCTGAAGTCCGTTGAGGTGACAGCCGTCTCCCATCCAAAAACCGCGTTCGTATTATTTTTCCATTCATTGGAGAATGGATGCGTCTCAGAAAAAATTGGGACGCCTTCTGGAGGTTTTGGAGTGATTTCGATCGCGGCGCGTCCAAAGCCGGTTTCTACTTGTGAACCCAATCCATCATTCGCCAAGATCCGTGAATTTGCTTTTATCGAAATCGGAGCATTCCCAATTCCAATCGCTCGGAACGTGAGCGTGGAGATCAGTCCGCTTTTTGTTGCAACGCCGTTTGGGATGACTCCGACAAAGCGCACGACCCCGTCCTTGTTGGAATAGGAGGGCGGTTCAACCCAGAGCTGAATGAGCGATGTTCCAGCCGAAGGTTTTACGAGGGTGAGTTTGTCTGGAGGGAACTGCACCGTGAGTTCCATGGTGTTGATACTTCCACCGTTTGTATTCAAATAGAGAGAAACATCAAACTCCGAATCTTCTAAGATGGATTGCTGTGCGGGAGAGAAGAAAAGATTCGCGGGTGGAAGCGGTCTGATCTCCAGAGAGGTGGAGCTCGCGGCAAAAACGGAAAGGGGAGGTGCGGTACACAAAAACACGGAAGCAACGATTCCAAAAAATCCAAAAACAGAACGACGAAACATGAACGTGTGTACATCGACATTTTACCACAAAAAAGCCGCACTCTTGGTGGAGAGTGCGGCGTGAGGAGTCAGTGGTGAAAGAATCCACGACACACGGTGTCGGGAAGCTGCCAGAACGCGACGTTCTTTTCCGCGAGCGCCGCGCGAACGATGGCATCCTTCACCGAGCCGCTGGAGGCGAAGATCGTTTTGATGCCGGCGTCTGCCAGGACGAGTGGCCCATCCGGTTCCGGGAAGAAACTGTCGCTGTAGGCGACCGCGTCGTTCACGTCGTGCTTGCCTTCCTGCGCGATCATCAGCGCCACGCGTGCGGCACGGACACGGGCTTGTTGGCCCACGCCATTTCCGAAGAGCTGTTCGTTCTTCACGATGGTGATGGTGTTGCTCACACTCGTGGACCCGATGGCGAACGCGAGCGCCATGTCTCGCTTTTGGGATGTGGTGAGCGTTGTGCCGCCTTTTTCCATTCGCGAATCCTCGATGTCGAGGACGAACGGGTAGCCGTCTTGTCGGATGAACCCTCCGCCCACACGTCGGTACTGGATGCGTGGGAGGTATTCCCTCGAGACGCGCGCGAGCACGGGATTCTGGAACATCCGGCACTTGCCGTGCTTGCGTTCCAGGACCTCGCTCGCATCGTCCGAGAAGCTCGGAGAGATGACGGCATCGAGCAAACGCTTGGCCGACCCGCTCATTCCGTAGGTGCGGAGGAACGAGGCGCCGTCCTGATCGATGGCGAAGTTCGTCATGATGGCGCCTCCGAAGACGGCAAGCGGATCTCCGTCGAGCATCTTCTTCAGAGCGGTCGCGGGGTGCATCGCAACGGACGCACCACACGCGTTTCCATGCTTGGCCGCGAGGGCGATACAGGGGACCTGGCCAAAGCTCAGCTCGAACGTCGCGGCGATCTGGATCATTGTTCGCGCGAGTCGATCGATGTCGGTCATGTTGACCATGCTGGGATCTGCGCCAGCGATCTGCTCGAACTCGGGAACGCCGAGCGGGTTCTCGTTCGTCTTGTACAAACGGGCTTTCATGTACGGATTCTCTCCGTACCGCAAATCGCGAACCTTGGTTCCGATCATCCCGTCGACATCGCCGTTCGAGTGGTATCTCGCAGAGGCGAGGCAATATTTCGCGACGATCCCCTCAGTTCTCGCGACGAGCTCGGTGATGAACGCCTCCTCGTTGGGGCGCCCTTCCTTGAGCCACGAGATGACGCGCCCGCGAGATGCATGATCCGGAACGACGATCCGCCGGCCCTTCGCTCCCGAGCGGAGCATGGTAGGACCGCCGATGTCCGTCTTCTCGATCACGGAATCGCGCGTTGACTCAGGATCGGCGATCTCGCTTTCGAGTGGATAGAGATCCACGCAGACGAGATCGATCTTCGGCCAGCCGAGTTTCTCGAGCTCATCGAGATGCTTTTCCATGGCGAGCAAGCCGCCATGGATTTGCGGAACGA
>JAGOQY010000021.1 GCA_018063125.1 Patescibacteria group bacterium
GTGCGGGTTTGGGCGGTAAGGGTGTAGGGCATAGGAAAAACGACCTAAGAAATGTGGCGGAATATTAGGCATTCTAGCCCTTTTTGTCAAGAAGCCGCTCGCAAAGGGCTTTACTCTGCCGTTCAACAAGGTCATGAGCGACCACGCAATCATCCGCAGAAACTGCCTGGACGTTCTGAAAACGCATCGCATCTTGGATTTCGAGATCTGTCACAAGCCCCACCGAACTGACGGCTCCTCCATTATCAAGGACGATCGCCAAAACGGCGTGCCCACATGATTTGCACGTACAGTGAAACAACCGGGTTGTTCCCTTTTCTCCCAACAGATGGATCTCTGATGGCTCGTAGGCAGACCGACACAGCGGACAGTGCGCGACAAGTTTCGGAGAATGCGCGTGCTCCATAACCTCATCCTACCGTGACTTCCTGCCTCTCGCAATGGATAAAAAACGACCCCGTTCCAAGTGATTCTGGAACGGGGCGTCGAGGGCATAGGAGAGAAACATCAGGCCATCAGAAGTTCGATGAGAAGCTCTGGAAGCTCATGCTTCTCCTCCGTCGCGTGTGTGCATCCGGCTTGGCGCAAACGCACCGAGGATTCCGGACTCGCGGAGCAGGCGATGATCGGGTTGGGGAAAATCGGCGCGACGCACTTGACGAATGCGACCGTCTCTTCCACTCCACGGCCGAGGTCACCATCGACCACGATCGCAGAGAAACCAACGTTGCCGTGAACAAATCCGAGCGCTTGATCTGTGTCGCTGACATTCACGACGATCACGCCACATCGTGCGAGGAGCGTGTCCTGCACGACCATGGCGAAGCTCTGGTTGTCTTCGAGAAGAAGAATGCGCTGAGGTCGGAGCCCCTCCTCTTCCTCGCTCATGTCGGGTCCTTTTTTGGATACCGACCGTTCAGGAAGTCCTTCAGCCAGTCGTTGATGGGTACCGGCTTCATCGCCGACTCGTTGCACAGGCCCGGCTGCATCAGCTGAGCCTGAACATCGTCGCGACCGGACATCGCGACATGAATCTGCGACTTGTGACGGAACCGTGCGATCACCTTCACCGTTTCTTCGGCGGGTGAGCCCGGCTCTCCATCCCAGAGGATGACGTCGAAGAACTCATTCGTCTCGAGAGACGAAATCGCTTCTTCCAACGTGCTGGCCACGGTGACGGTCGCGAGCCCGTGTGACATGCGCGTGAAACGCAGCTTGAGCGATTTCGCGACCGATGCCTCATCTTCGACAATGAGGACCGAAATTTTTTTGGCGGATTCTTGATCTGGCACGTGATCTCCTTTGTAAGGTCTCGCACTTCGCGAGGGGTCAAAATACCAGAAAATGGCGGTTTTGTCAACCCTTCTAGGTGAACCGCCCCTTTGCACGAACCGCAATCGATTGCGCGATTCCGATCAATAAAAACATGGTGATCAACGAGGAAGCGGCGGCAGAGGCAAACGGAAGTGGGATTCCCGTCACCGGAAGAAGCCCGAGGTTCATCCCCGCGTTCACAAGAAGGTGGAACAGCACCATCGCGGCAAACCCCACCATCAACACTCCGGCAAACGGATCATCACTATCCATTCCAATTTTCAACAATCGATAGAGGATGAAACCGAATAGGAGAAGAATCACCGTAATTCCGACGAATCCTAGCTCTTCTCCCAGCACGGCGAACATAAAATCGTTTGATGCTTCCGGAAGAAACCGAAGTCGCGCCTGAGAGCCTTCTCCGATCCCCTTTCCAAACCATCCGCCAGATCCGATGGCGATCCGAGCTTGCGTCACATTGTATGCGGCTCCATACGGATCTGCGTTTGGATCCAGAAACGAAGTGATACGATCTCGCTGATACGGTTCTAGGCCCACCGTCCACAAAAGCGTTCCGACCGCGAGTGCGGAAAGGAGCATCGTCCACCACGCGTGACGCGGCAACCCACAAAACAAAATCATTGCCCCCCAAAGCGCAACCAGCACCATCGCCGAGCCAAAATCCGGCTGCAACAAAATCAGTCCAAGATACAACACGAGCGAAACCGTACTCGCGAGAAACGCGATCCACCGAAGTCGCTTGTGCGCGTGTCGCGAAATAAACGCCGCGAGAAAAATGGCGAGCAGAATCTTGGCGAGCTCCACCGGCTGAAATGAAATCGCCCCGAGCGTAAACCATCGACCACCGGCGCGATTCGATGTTCCGATCAGAAGTACGAGTCCCAACATCGTCAGTCCTCCGACATAAAGCGGAAGCGCAAATGATCTCAGCTGACGAAAATCAATTAACGCAAATCCCAACGCAATCACAAGACCGACGATGAGTGCAATCAACTGTTTCTGAAACTGAAAAAGATCTCCGCCGGCACGCGTAACCCCGATTCCGTACAACGCCAAAAGTCCGATCGCCGAAAGCGCAGTCGCCGCCAAAAGCAGGGACCAATCATAGCGCGCATAAATCTCAGCCCATCTCCGCATCTTGCGAGAGTGCCACGCCTGACCCTCTCTGTCATCCTGAACTTGATTCAGGACCAACCGAAACCCCGCCTTCCGGTCGATGCTGAAATAAATTCAGCATGACGATCATTCAAATTTTGTCGTCGGGAGAAACGCGGACGTATCCAGCAAATTCACCTGTGGAACAATCTCGGTTCTGGTCACGCTCGGAAGATTATCCAGCCACACCAAATCCACATTACGTCGTTCTCCGGGTTGAATGTTGGTCAGTCGAACAATATTCGTCGCCGCAACCGATCCTCCGCGATAGAGACGAACAACCAAGTCCAACGACCAAAATCCGTATGCGCTTTTATTGACCAACGTAAATGAGGATTGACCAATCTTTCGCGTACCGAGCGTCAGATCCGTCGAATATCGAATATCTTCAAATGCGAGGTCCAATCGCTTCTTCGCGTAATTTTCGTAGGAATCTCCAACCACTGCTGGATCTACGCGATGCCATCGAATATTCTCGATCGAGACGGTTGCGCTCCGTCCGCCCGCGGAATTCGGAACATATCCCAATTCTCCGATCACCTGCCGTCCACCCGGCAACACGTATCCACTCCGCAGCGGCGTCTGCTCACCGGAAAGATTGAATCGATAATTGAACTCTGCCCACCATTGCTCATTCGGATTTGAAACTTCGACGGACATGTCAATTCGATTATCCGTCGTCTGCGCCAAAATCACGGGCGTGAGCGCAAACTCCGACGGACGATCGGATTCCAGACCGGCAAGAAGCTGTTGGTTGATCGCGATCTGTCTCGTGATGCGAGACTCGCGTGGATACGAAATTGCATACGCGTCGAGAAGTCCCCACAACGTATATCCCCAAAACAGCGCCGAGGTTCCGACCAGAAAAATCATCACCCCGCGACGAAGCTGGGTACCGTGCGCAACCCACCACGAGGCAAATTTCAATTCGCCCGTTGTGAAATGTCCGCCTGGAAGCTCCTCCGGCATATAGGGAAAGTGTACCACGATCGTCTCTTCTCCCGGGGCTTGGCGTCCTCGTGGCTTCACGGTACGATCTCCGCAACCTGAATTATGGCGAAAGACGAGAAAAAGAAAGGCGCGTACGGAGCAGAGCAAATTTCCGTTCTAGAAGGCTTGGAACCTGTGCGAAAGCGACCGGGCATGTACATCGGATCTACGGGTCCGGATGGGCTGTTCCACCTGCTCCGTGAAACAGCGGATAACTCGTTCGACGAAGCGATGGCCGGTCATGCGACCGAAATCACCATTCGCTTGCTCCCGGATGACAAAGTTTCCGTGTCCGATGACGGACGTGGAATTCCGGTAGAGATCCACAAGCAATACAAAGTCTCAGCACTTGAACTCGTCATGACCAAGCTCCACGCCGGAGGAAAATTTGGTGGAGATGATTCTGGCTATAAAATTTCTGGTGGTCTGCACGGTGTAGGTGTTTCTGTGGTGAACGCACTTTCCGATTGGCTGGAAGTGACGGTTGAACGTGACGGCGGAATGTACAAGCAACTGTACGCGCGCGGCATCCCCCAAGGAAAAGTGAAAGAAGTCGGAAAAAGTAAAAACCACGGTACCACCGTCACCTTCAAACCGGACGCGACCATTTTTACGGAAGGGATTCAGTTCGACGTTGAACGCATCATTAACCACTATCGTCAGCAGTGTTATCTCACCAAAGGCGTGAAGGTTGTTGTTGTGGATGAACGTCAGCCAGAACAAAACGATGTCTACGGATTTTATTTCGAAGGCGGCGTGCGTTCCTATACGTCGTACCTGAACCACACGAAACAACCCAAACACGAAAACGTGTTCTTCGTAGAAAAACAAATCGGAAAATCTGACATCTCGATCGCGCTTCAGTACACCGAGGACTACAACGAAACGTTGTACGCATTCACCAACAACATCATCAACCCGGAAGGCGGAACGCACGTTCAGGGTTTTCGCACCGCGCTTACACGCGTGTTGAACACGTACGCCCGCACGAAGAACTACCTCAAAGAAAAAGATGACAACCTCACAGGTGATGACGTTCGTGAAGGTCTGACCGCAGTCATTTCGGTTCGCTACCCAGAGCCACAGTTTGAAGGACAAACCAAAGCGAAGCTTGGAACACCCGAAGTTCGCGGCGCCACAGAAACCATCATGGCGGATGCGCTCGCCACGTTCTTGGAAGAACACCCAAAGGATGGTGAAGCCATCATCTCAAAATGTGTACTTGCTCAACGCGCGCGTGCCGCCGCTCGTGCCGCTCGCGATACCGTGTTGCGCAAAGGCGCGCTTGATGGATTCATGCTCCCGGGAAAACTCGCGGACTGCTCCTCGAAAGACGCCACGCAATCTGAGCTCTACATCGTTGAGGGAGACTCCGCAGGAGGATCTGCGAAGCAAGGTCGGGATCGAGAGTTCCAGGCCATTCTTCCGCTTCGTGGAAAAATCCTCAACGTCGAACGCGCGCGTCTCGACAAGATGCTCGGCAACGAACAGGTGAAGAACCTCGTCATCGCGATGGGTACGAACATCGGCGAGATGTTCGACATCACGAAGCTCCGATACGGACGTATCATCATCATGACGGACGCCGACGTCGACGGATCCCACATCCGCACACTTCTGCTCACATTGTTCTATCGCTATTTCCCGGCCCTGATTACCGACAACCACATCTATATCGCACAGCCACCGCTCTTCCGTATCGCCAAGAGCAAAGATGTGCGCTACGCGTTCTCCGACGATGAACGCGACAAGATCGTGGAAGAGTTCTTGAAGATGAAAGCCGAGAAAGCGAAAGCCAAGGGAAAGAAAGAAGATGAGGAAGAGACAGAGCCCGCGCTTGAAGCCGCAGACATCGCCGCTGATGGAGAAGAAGGAACGACCACCATCGCTGGCATCACCATTCAACGATATAAGGGTCTTGGTGAAATGAACGCCGAACAGCTTTGGGAAACCACGATGGATCCAGAAAATCGCATGTTGAAGATTGTTTCGATCGACGACGCCGAAGCTGCAGATCAAACGTTCGACATGTTGATGGGTTCCGAAGTTGCCCCGCGCAAAAAGTTCATCCAGACGCACGCGAAGCAAGCCGAACTCGACATCTAAATTTCATGGACGCCGTCATTCTTGCCGCAGGTCTCGGCACGCGTTTGCGTCCGCTGACAGACACCATGCCGAAGCCACTTGTTCCCGTTGCCGGACGTGGAACGCTTTTGCATACACTCGACATACTTCCGCCAGATGTCACGCGGATTATTTTGATTGTTGGATATCTGGAAGAAAAAATTCGCGCCGTTGTTGGATCAGAATGGAACGGCCGACCGGTCGCATACGTCACTCAAGATTTGCTAGATGGAACGGGCGGCGCGCTTCGACGCATCGAAAAAGAACTTCAATCCGATCGCTTCCTCGTCTTGAATGGAGATGATCTCTACGACGCAAAAGATCTCGCACGACTCGTCGCGGAAGATCGCGGCGTCTTGATCCTACCAAAAACGCTTCACAAAGAGATGGACACGTGGGTCGTAAAGGACGGGCAACTCACCGGACTCGGGACGACACCCGCCGGAGCCGTCGGCAACGTGAATATCGGAGCGTATCTTTTGGGCATCGAGTGGTTTGGAACGACTCCCACGCCCGTCCCCAGCAAACCCACGGAATGGAGCCTCCCACACGCGCTTCCACAGCTTTTCGATTCACACAGCTATCGAGCCATTGAAGCCTCATTCTGGATGCCATGTGGGACCCCAGAAGAGATCGAGGCCGCGGAAGTGGCGCTTCGGGATCGGGAGCTTGCCTAAACCGCTGTTTTCTGATATTCTGTCCGCATTGGCCCTGGGAGGGGCTTTTATAAAACGTATGAATCCTATCAAAGCGCTTACCACCTACATCCGCGCGTGCGTCGAAGAAGCTAAAAAGGTCGCTTGGCCGACCCGTCAGGAAACAATCCGTTTCAGCTCGCTCGTCATTGGCGTAAGCCTTGTTGTCGCCGTATTCTTTGGCGCCATTGACGCAGGATTCTCAAAACTCGTCTCCATCGGACTCGTCGCGCGTGAACAGGCGTTCCCGAGCGCTCCAGCTCCGACCACGGAACAGCCCGTCGTCACTCCGACCGTAGAACCCGTGACGCCGACCATCAATCTCGACGAAGCCCAGCCGATCATCACGCCAACCGACGGCGCGACGCAGTAATTCCGAGATATGCCTAAACAAACCCTTGAACTCGGACGCCGCTGGTACGCGATCCACACGTACTCTGGCTACGAAGAAAACGTCGCCGACGGTCTTCGCCGCCGTATCAGCACGCTGACGATGGAAGACAAGATCTTCAACGTCGTCGTTCCGACCGAAAAGAAAATCAAAATTAAGAACGGGAAGCGCAAGATGGTGGAAGAAAAAATCTTCCCGGGCTATGTGCTCGTCGAAATGATCGTGGATGACGGTTCGTGGTACGTCGTCCGCAACACGCCAAACGTGACCGGATTCATCGGAACCGGCACGACGCCAACTCCCCTCTCTGAAAAGGAAGTTCAGGGTCTCCTCAAACGCATGACAACGAGCGAGGAAGCCTCGTTCTCGATCGACATCCAGGTCGGCATGCCCATCAAAATCGGTGATGGTCCGTTCAAGGAATTCGAAGGAAAGGTCATTGACATCGACGGTGCGCGAGGTAAGGTCAAGGTCCTCGTGTCGATGTTTGGCCGCGAAACGCCGCTGGAACTCGATTTTACACAGATCAAAAAAGTCTAAACGGCCTCGTTGCCGTTCCTGGAACGATGCGCTTCTCGTCGATCCAGATCTCGTCAACGAACTAATCTTATGGCCAAAAAAGTCAAAACACTCATCAAATTGCAGATCGTCGGAGGCGCAGCCAACCCAGCCCCTCCGGTCGGTACCGCTCTTGGTCCGCAGGGTCTCAACATCGCGGAATTTTGTAAGAAATTCAACGATGCGACCGCTGACCGTCGCGGCGAAGTTGTTCCGTGTATCATCACGGTGTACGAAGACCGTACCTACGACTTCATCCTGAAGATCGCTCCGGTCGCCGAAATGCTGAAGAAGGCCGCTGGAATCACGAAGGGTTCCGGAAAGCCGCTTCAGGAAAAGGTCGGTAAAGTCACAAAAGCTCAGATCCGTGACATCGCCGAAAAGAAAATGCCGGACTTGAACTGCCACACGGTGGAAGCCGCGATGCGCCAGGTCGAAGGAACGGCAAAGAACATGGGACTCAACATCGTCTAAGACGACACCAAAAACTCCGCGATCCTCGCGGAGTTTTTGTTTTGATGTATGCTTTCCTCATATGGCAGACTCTCCTACCCCGAACCCCGTTCCAGCACAGACTCCTGTTCCGCCTCCCGCGCCGGTTCAACCGCCACCAATGCCAACGCCTGCGCGCCCGGATCCGACGCATCATGATCCGTCCGTGGAGCCGCATCCATCAAAAAGCTCAACACCGATCAAAATTGCACTGATCGTCCTCTTTGCGCTTCTTCTTGGGGCCGCCACGTTTCTCGTCGTCTGGCCGCGTCTTTCTAGAGCTCCGGCAACCTCGCCACAAAACACAACATCCACAGAAGGAAACATCGTTCCACCGCTTGGGGAAACACCGGAGGTCGTGACGCCCACAACCACGGGAACACCAACCACACCGACGCCATCCATCAATGAACCCGTGACCATTGATCGTGGAAGCACCGATGTGTGGTTTGTCGGAGATGAAAAAATCATTCGTGACCCAAAGACCGGACACCTTTGGAGCGTCCGAGCCGTCGAATTCGGTGACTCTCGTTGCCCCGCGAACGTCGTCTGCATTTGGGCCGGGGAACAAACCGTCACACTGGACGTGAAAGATCTTTCTACGGGAAGAACCGAACGAATCATTCTGGGAACTTCACGCGGACGAACCGCAAGCGCAAACGGACTCACGCTCAATCTCATCGAGATCGATGACGGAAAAGGTGGGGTCTACGCAGAGATCAAAGTCGACTAGTGAAATAAAAAACCGCCCCGACGTGATGTCGGGGCGTTTTTGATTCAGAGCGTGATCTTCATCCCTTCGTAAGCGGGTTCACAGGGAACGTCGCAACGATAGAAGAGATCCCAGGCGAGCGCGACGACGCGCACATCGTCTGCTTCGGGGTCGTGATGCATGGTGACGATCCGCTTGGGACCGGCACGCTTCGCAATCTCTGCGAGATACTCCGGAAAGGGATGGCCCCAACGGAATCGCTCGGTTCCATCATCCTCTCCCAGATACTGCGTGTGAGAGTACTGACAGTCCGTGATCCAGAGATCCGCGTCCTTCACGAGTTCGATCATCCCTTTCGGGATTCCACCGCCGCCGTACGGCTCGTGATCTGTGGTGAACGCCACGGTCTTTCCGTTGCAGGTGACACGGTACCCGTATGTTTCATCGGGATGATTCACACGACGTGCGAGGACATGAACCGGCTTGTGCGTACCGAGAAATGTCTCCTCGAACCCGTCGAAAATTTCAACGTCTTCGATGCGCGCGGCGGAACGACGGAGTTCGGCGAGCTCCACCGGAAAGATCGGCTTCGACATGATCCGCTGAACACCGTCGGAGACAGAGCATCCTTCTGAACGGCCGAAAAGCTTCAGCTGAACATCGAATGTCTTTCTCGGAAGGAAGAGCGGTTTGAAAAACGGAAAGCCCGAGATGTGGTCCAGATGCAGATGACTCTGCAGAACCACCGCCTCGATTCTCCGGTGCTTCAGGATATGTGGCATCCACGAATCGCCGAGCAGACGAAAGCCGGTTCCCGTGTCGAGGACCATGGGAACGCCATCGCACCGAAGTTCGATGCAGGTCGTGTTCCCGCCCACCGTGGACGAGTTGCGAGGCGACGGGCAGGAACCCCGCACGCCCCAGAAATGGACGCGGATCGTTCCCGAGCCGTCACCGATCATTTGAGGACTCCTTGAAAAGGTTCTGGCCTCCACACCACCGGTTTTTCGTTCAAATGTCAAGGGATTGCCAGTCGACCCATTGTTCGCTAGTGTCCGCGAAGTCCTTTCACAGGAGTCTAGAAGATGACCGATCCGAGAGACCGCATCATCGTTGCCCTCGACGTCAAATCGGCGTCCGACGCTCAGAAGCTCGTCGAGCAGCTGAAGCCACACGTTGGCTCGTTCAAGATTGGGCTGGAGTTCATCACCGGCACGCTTGCGCGGATGTTCTCACTCGATGAGCAACATGCGCTTGCTGAGTACGACAGCTCCCGCAAGCTTTTCAAGACGATCGGTGAGAAGCTGTTCTGGGACGGCAAGTTCAAGGACATCCCGAACACCGTCGGAGGCGCATCCAAGCCGCTCTCGCTTGTCGGAGTGAAGATGTTCAACGTCCACTGCGATGGCGGAAGCGCGATGATGAAGCAAGCCGTCAAAGATGCAGAAAGCGTCGCGCACGCGTCGACGGTCGGCTTCCGTCCACTCATCCTCGGCGTGACGATCCTGACGTCGATGGAAGATGCAGATCTGAACGAGCTGGAAGCGTATCCGCAACGAACCATCCTCCCGATCCAGGAAGGTGATCCCGGCTACGTCGCTCAGCGCGTCCATCATCTCGCACTGCTCGCGAAGGAGTGTGGCCTCGATGGCGTCGTCTGCTCACCGCGTGAAGCCGCAGGAGTTCGACGACTTTGCGGCTCGGACTTTCTGATCGTCACGCCGTGCATCCGTGCTTCGGATGCACCCCCCGACGACCAGAAGCGAACCATGACCCCGGGACAAGCCATCATGGCCGGCGCAGATCAACTCGTGATCGGCCGCCCGATCACGGGAGCAAAAGATCCGGTCGAGGCGGCACAGCGCACCGCGGATGAAATCCAGGACGCGCATCTGCAGATGCAGAAAAGGCGAGGTTGATCATGCCCACGAAGACGCAGCTCGCAGATGATCTGTTTCGCATCGGAGCCATCCGCTTCGGAGAATTCAAGCTCAAACATCACGAGAAGGATCCCACAGCTCCGCTCTCCCCGATCTTCCTGAACCTCCGCGCAGAAGTCGCGAAGAATCCCGGACCGATCAACAACGATCTCCTGGAACGACTCTCGCGAGCCATGGCGGACGTTCTCGTCGCGCACCAGGCGACGGACTTCGACCTCATTGCTGGCGTTCCACACGCCGGAGATCCGTACGCCGAATGGCTCGCAACGCTCTTCGCACGCAACGGTCATCCTCTCGGTGTTCTCCGTCTCGACAAGAAGGAGTCTGACGCGGGACGATCCGTCTCTGGTATCCGCGAAGGCGCGTACGGCCGAGGCCAGCGTGTTCTTCTCGTCGACGATCTCATCACGAAAGCCGACTCGAAGCTCGAAGCGATCGCAACGCTCGAAGCTGCAGGCCTCGTCGTAAAAGACGTCATCGTGGTCGTAGATCGAGCGCAGAGAGGCAAGGAAGAGCTCGAAGCACACGGATGCAAGCTCCATTGCCTCTTCGAGCTCCCCTATCTTCTGGCCGTCCTCCATGACCAGAAACACATCGACCGGAACATGCTCAGCGCCGTCCTGAACTACATCGGATGGCGACCCTGACCCCCACCACCCCGTTTCAACATCTGTTGGAGCGGGGTTTTTCTATTCAAAAGACCTCTGCTACACTGTGGATAATTCTCAATAACCCAGAAAAAACGTCCAACGGCTATGCCAAACAAGTCAGGCAGATTTTTCTTAATTCTTTTGAGTCTATTTTGCGTCTCGTTGCCTCTGCAATCTGCCACAGCGCAGATTCGGATCAACGAAGTTCAAGCCGTCGGACAAATTCGAGTCTACGATCGATACGGTTATCTCCATTCATCCGGGTCTGCAACCGTGATCGACGATGATGGACATGTCTTAACCAACCACCATGTCATTCAACCGTTTCTTCAGAATTCCGGTTATTCTTTTACGCTCTGTCTGACCGTCGATCCGGAAGAACCGCCATTTTGTAGTTTTGAAGTAAACATCGTTGATCATGATGAGTCGATTGATCTCGCACTCCTTAAAATCGTCAAAGTCGACTCAACGATCGGATTCGAAGAGTTTAAAACGCAGTACAAGACGTTCATCCCTTCCGTATTCATGGATCTCGGTCTCGAAGATTACGGGGTGAAACTTGGAGATGAAATCCACATTTTAGGGTATCCAGGTACCGGCGGCAGTAGCATTACGTTCACCAAAGGAAGCGTCAGCGGATTTGAATCATATTCTTGGGAAGGAGAATACGTTCCCTGGAAAATCAAAACAGATGCCGACATTGACGCAGGAAACTCTGGAGGCGCGGCGTTCGACGCGTACAATAATTTTATCGGCATCCCGACGGAGGTTGCTACGAACTACGATTCCCTTGGATACCTCATTTCCGTTCCCATCATCAGCGCATTCTTAGATGAAAGCGGAGTGACGCTGGCATCGTCCTCGGGATCCTGCTATGACCTCACAAACGGTGGTTTCGATCCATCCGATGACGGATGCTGGTGTTACGTCGGATTCGAATTCGACGACACGATCAAGCAGTGCATCCCCGCAGCCGCATCGACTCCGTCATCCACAACAGCAACTCCGGCAGAAAGCGCAGCTCCGGTAGAAACACCTGCGCCTGCACCCGTGTCACTCAACTCAATTTCACAATGTCGTGACATTGATTCTTCTGATCGAGTGAAGTGCTCACTCACGGAAACGAACGATGCATGGATCAACACTCAGCTTTCCCTGGTACAGAAGACAGACGCTGCGCTCATCGGACGTTTGGGCGGCAGAATTCTTCTCCAGGTCGAAGATCATGGAGAGGCTTGGTACATCGACCCGATCACGAAGCACCGGTTCTACATGAAAGACGGACCGACGGCGTATGAAATGATGCGCTCGTTCGGATTGGGAATTTCCAACGTGGATCTCGAAAAGATCAAAAACGGCGACAAGGTTCTCATCGCAAAATTGAAAGGACGCATTGTCTTGCAGGTTGAAGCCCATGGAGAAGCCTATTACATTCATCCCGTCACCGGAGTTGCGCACTATCTCAAAAATGGAGAAGAGGCCTACAAGGTGATGCGTTTACAGAGCTTAGGGATCACCAACACGGATTTGAAGAAGATTCCGATTCGGCCGTTCATCCCACTTGGATTTGAAACAAAGTAGCATTTGTCTTCCCGGAAACCAGGAAGAGCCTTGACGAAATCAAGGTTTTTCCCTATGATCCTGGCACTAATTTCTAACCGTGGGAGGCCCTCAAAAGCCGCCTGAACCACTCAGAACCCTATGGCGCATTCCAAGCGTTATTCCGAGCTTAAAAAGCTCATTGATTCAAAGAAAGCCTACGCTCCGGCCGAAGCGATCGAACTCGTCAAAAAGACGGCAACGACCAAATTCGACGGATCGATTGAGCTCCACGCCAACCTCGGCATCGATGTGAAGA
>JAGOQY010000022.1 GCA_018063125.1 Patescibacteria group bacterium
TGTTTCCCGAAGGGAGTCAGTGTCTCCCTCGACAGCACTTTCGAAAAAAATGGTTCCTCCCCGTGGGGGCTGTATATGCCACAAAGGCCGTCTGCGTGAAAGCGGGACGAGTTTGGGGGGATGATGTACGCTGTATTCCCTTCCCCATGGAGCGGTACGCTGATATCGATCAACCAGAAGATTTGACGGCTGCCGCAAAAATTATGGAAGACAACCAACTTCTATGAAGATTCTTCATCTAGCCAACTGGAACAGTACGAATATCGGAAATGGAGCGTTGATCTATGGCACGGAACGCCTGTTAACGGAGGATGCTCCGTATCCGATTGAGATCGTACCTGAAGCCTGGGATGACTATACATTCCAGCTCAAGCATTTTGATGAGGCATTCGTGGCGCGCGTTAATGCGCATGACGCGTTGTTGGTAAATGGTGCGGTGACGTTTAACGCGTTCCGCGAGAAGATGACTGAGACGGGCATGAGGCTTAACTTGCCGTTTCGTCTTTGGGATCAAATTCAGCGGCCGATTATTTTTTACGGCTTGTCGTACCGTTGTTGGCCGTTCCAGTCCTATCCGAATACCGATGCGCTTACACGATTTGTTCGGTGGGCTATCGAGCGGCCGAATATTTTTTTTGGTGTGCGAAATGACGGAACGAAAGAATGGATCGAGCAACGTCTCGGCATTATCTCGGATCAGATCTATGAAGTCCCGGATCCGGGGATGTTTGTGCCGCACGAAGATCGTGTGTACCCCGAACTGCATCCGGGAAAGAAGAACGTTCTCATCTCGCTGAACAACGAAGACGCGGTGTATCGGTTCGCGACCCCGTTCCAGAAAAAATGTTGGTCTCTTCTCGCGCCTCATGTCTCCGATCTTCATCTCCGCCGTACGTTTCAATCGATCGGCTTGTATCGAAGTCTGCGTCTTTCGATCTCGCAATCTCTTGCGAGAGTTGTCGAGGAGCTTAGCCGCGATGAGGATATTCATTTCGTCCTCGTGCCGCATTATCTGGATGATTATTTCATGCTCGATGAACTTGTCGGAGAGCTCGTGGAGCGCATTGCACATCAGCGGCTGACTTCTACGGGTCTATTGCGAGTTCCAGAAACGGGTTATTTTTACGGTCGATATGCAAAAGCGGATCTCGCTCTCTCGATGCGAGTCCATTCGATGTCGCCTTCGATCGGATTGGGAACACCGGTCGTGCCCATTACGTCACAAGGCCGGATGACGAACTATCTTGCAAAGATCGGACTCTCGGATATCGCCGTAGATATGCGCAGCCCTTCATTTGCCCAGGAGCTCGTCAAAAAAAGTACGAGCCTGCTACATGATCCGCGCCCATTCAAGGATCGAGTATCCGTCGTGAATCGCGACCTTCGAGAGTGCGCCAAGGAAAACAACAAGCGCATTTTTGAATTGCTTTCTCAGTAATCGTCATAAAAGGTTTTCCGTCTAAATAATCGACATTGGCGCGTCGAATATTTTTGCTGTGAGGGACTTGACAATCGGTAAAAAAATCGCTAGGTTTAGTTTAGTTCCTTTACTTCTTCCACACCAACACAGAGATGGAGACATGAGCGATCTCGAGATGATTTTTCGTCAAGAAGTGCAAGCCTCCCTGGACACGATTTCTGCGTCCATTCAGGAGTGTCTTCCGACGATCATTCAGGGGTTTCAGTGCATCGAGCACGCCATCGAAAATGATCGAGCGATTCTTGTGTGCGGGAACGGCGGTTCTGCCGCGGACGCACAGCATTTCTCCGCCGAGCTTCTTGGACACTACAAGGTGACGCGACGGCCGGTTCGGGCGATGAGCCTGACCACGGACACATCGACGCTCTCCGCCATCGCAAATGATGACGGATATGAGCACGTGTTTTCACGTCAGATTCTCGGTATCGGCCGCGAAGGTGATGTTCTAGTTGCGATCACGACGAGTGGTCGCTCTAAGAACATCCTTGCCGCCCTGGAGGCGGCACAGAAACAGCGAATGAGGATCATCGTTCTAACCGGGCGGGGTGGCATCCGTCTAAAGAGGCGGAAGAGCGTGAGCACCTGCATCGCCGTGCCGTCGAACGATACGGCACGAATTCAGGAGGTTCACGGTCTCATCATTCACCTCTGGTGCCAAGCCATCGACCAGGCATTCGTGGTCGGTAAACTCTGACAACCAAACATTGGAGAACAGATCATGACGCATCAGGTTCGGATTGGTAACTATGTCGTTGGATCCGGGCAGCCGGTTGCAGTGATTGCGGAGTTCGGGATCAACGCCAACGGGTACCCGGACCTGCTCAAGACGATGACGGATGAAGCGCATGCGCTCAACATCCCGTTCGTGAAGATCCAGACGCGGAGCAATACTCGAGGGGAGCTCACAGACGTCTATCCCGTTGAGGAGCTCAGGAAGCCTCGTTCCGTCCCGCGCGAAATTCTCGAGAACGGCGTCCGAAGAGGCGTCTTTCCGGAAGAGGATCGCATTCGACTCTCGGAGTCTGGCTACACGTCGGTCACGACGTGGGACCAGAAGCGTGCGATTGAGTTTACCAAGGAAGAGACATCTGAATTCGTCCGCTATGCCAAGAGTCTAGGGATGGTCGGATTCTCCTCCCCATGGTGCCTGGGTGCTATCGAGGTGCTCGAGGATGTCGGGGTCGAGGTCTACAAGGTTGCCTCTCCCATGGCGACGAACTCTGACATGCTGGCCGCGATGGCACGAACCGGAAAACCGGTCATCCTTTCTACCGGCATGATGGACATGCCTATGGTCGAAGCCGCCGTCGAGACGCTTGTGCGGAACGGGTGCGAAGATCGGCTCATCATTATGCACTGCACCAGTGTGTACGGAGCCACGCCGGCCAAGCCCGGGGACCACGGTCGCTCAATGCTCAATCTCAGGTGTATCGAGACCTTCAAGCGTCGGTTCGACCCGATTCCGATCGGGTTCTCCGCGAACGATCCCGGTCTCGAGCCGATGAAGATGGCCGCCGCTCTCGGGGCAGTCATGCTCGAAAAGCATGTGACGCTTCTGAGAACCATGTACGGATCCGATCAGGCTTCCTCCGTGGAATTCCGTGAGCTCGCAGCTCCGTTGCGGGTCATCGCCGAGGTTCCCGACGTGCTGGGCGACGGGGTGAAGACCTTTTACGAGGCGGAAAGGGAAGTGGCGAAGAAATTGCGTCGTTGATCGTCGGCGCAGCGTGCAACTCAAAAGAACTGCTCCCTTTCACCCACCGAGACCTTCGGTGGGCTTTTTTATGAAGCAGGATTTATTCTTTTTCTAGTACGAAAAATGCGGTGTTTACGAGAAGGTTTTTTGTGTAGCGTTCTGGAAAAAGGCGCATGATAATTGGGTAGACGATGCGGTGCAAAAATGTGGCCTGAGGAATATGGTACAGGCGTGCAACGATCTTGAATTTTATCGGTCCGCAGACGCTGTGATACGCGAGAAATTCTTCCATTTCCTGCGTGTTGAAAAACCAACGATGCCGATCCATCGGCCGCTCCGGAGGTAGTCCGTAGCCGGCACCAACGCCCGCGCCTTTCAGCATCTGCTTGAACATTTTGCGCCAGCAGTTTGGAAGAGAGATCACGATGTGTTTTCTACTGGTCCGGAGAAGGTCATCAAATGCGTGATGGAATTCGTTGATGTGCTCAAGAACGTCCAGGCAGACGATGCTATCAAAACTGTTGTCTGGATAGGGGAGAGATTCTTTTTCCCAGTCAAAGGGCGGCAAGTTCGGATTGTTCTTGTCGACAAGAACGCATTGAGGGCCTAGGATTTCCTGGCTGGATGCGTCGCGGCTACCAACATCGAGGATCGATTTCTGAAGATATTTAGAGAGATGTTGCTTGATCAGGAGATATCTTTCCTGAGCCCGCGGTCGGAAGTTTGCATGAATGATATTGCCTTTAAGGTGATCATCAGCTTTGTCTTTTGCGACCGCTTCAAGTCCTTCATCCCGATAGGTGCCGCGGAAATAGCGACCTTTGACGCTGTAACGTTCGGAAATTGACTGCTTGAGATTTTCGAGTGTCTGGGGCATATCGTGTGGTGGCTTTATACCTAATCCGTGGTATATCGTACAGGTAATATGGTTTCTCTTGCACAGATAATGATTCGTCTTAAGAACGAGGCTTTTCGTCCGTATTATTCCATTCGTACGGCATATCCTGTCTGGCATGGGCTGTTGAACCATGATTCGGTGATGCGGTTTGCTGCGCACCCGCCAACGCTCAGCCATGTACAGCAGCGCATTTCTTCGGATTTACGCGCGCGCGGGATTGCTTGCACGACATTGCAGGAACTTATTCCCGAAAAGCCGGATTTGTTGTCCGATTTGCAGGAGAGAATGCATGCATTGCGTGCGCAGGCTGCTCAAAATAGAAAGAAGCCCTACTTGTTGAATTTATTCGAGACGATTCCAGTTCTGGATGTGGAGGATCCGTTCTTTCGGTTCATGCTGTCTTCTCATGTGGTGGATGCGGTGAATGCGTATCTCGGCATGTGGTCAAAGTTTTACAGTACCGTACTGAATGTCACGTTACCGATCCCTCCGGGCGAAGAAGCGAGTCAATCACAGAGATGGCACCGGGATCCGGAAGATCGTCGGATGTGCAAGGTGTTCCTGTACCTCTCTGATGTCGATGAGACATCTGGACCGTTTGTGTACGTCCAAGGATCTCAGGATGGCGGTCCGCATCGGCATCTTTTTCCGCAACGTCCTCCGCATGGGTATTATCCGCCGGATGGTGCGGTAGAAGCGCGTATTCCGCGGGATGACATTAAGGTTTGCACCGGATTAGCGGGCAGCGTGATTTTTGCGGATACATCTGGTCTCCATAAAGGAGGGTATGCGACCGCAAAAGAGCGCATCATGCTCACGTCAGGTTTTTTGACGAGCGCATCTCCGCGGGGTGTTTTTTTTAAGCACCCGAGCGATTCGCAGGCGCTCTCGGCTCTTCCTCCACAGATTGCGTATGCCGTGACGGGCAAGCGCTATGGGCAGGGGTTGGGGTATTAGCGTTTCAGTCGGCTGAGGTGCGTGATTGCGCCAACGTGGGACCGGATTTGGTGCAGTTTCTTCATCATGAACTCGATGACCTCTCGTAGGTCGTTCATCTTCGGGATGTAGGATTGCAGCCCGCTCTCGGTGAGATGAAGGGTCTTTCGTAACCAGATAAAACGGATGAAGACGAAATAGGTCGTTCCGATCAAAATCTCAAGTCCAATTGCCCAAATACCGATTACGGGGAGAAGTAGTGCGAGGAAGATGATCAAGAAAAAGACTCGGGGCAGAAGAAACAGGAATAGCATTTTTTGTTGCCGTAATGCCGGGACCATTGCGTTAACGAGAGAACGCGGCCCGCCGAGAAAGACGGATAACGAAAGAATGGCGTACAAGGGCAGCGCCGGAAGATACTTTGGGAACAAGATAGGGAACACGCTAAGGATGCCTATCCAGCTGAATAGAAACACACCAACTGAAATGATCGTCCCGACTCTGACGGAATGTGCCATGGCCGCCGTGAGACGTGGACGATCATTCAAAAAACGCGGCAACGAAGAGGAGACGGCGGGTTCAAGGTTCACAAGCGAAATGACATATCCAAACAGGGCCTCGGCGAGCGCATAGAGTCCGACGGCAGTCGGCCCAAGAAAGATCGAGATAAGCCAAATTCGAGAAGCCTCAAGTGTGTACTTCACAACGTCGTTCGCGAAAACCCATTTTCCATGTTGCCGCAACAGAGAAAAAAGAATCGTAACGTCTTCTCTAAGGGTTGACGAGGGGCACTGTCGTAGCCCAGAGATTATGATGGGGATGCTAAACATGCTCGAAAGAACCGCGGCAAAAAGGTTCGCGAAGGCAAGTCCGATGAGGCCGTCGTTTCGGACAACTAAAAAAAAGAAGAGGAATGCGATGTAGACGATGCTTTCAATGACCTGTAGCCGCAGAACGCGATCGAAACGATAGGTGATTTGTAGCCAAGAAATCGCGTGTGCTCTCAGGAGCCAAAAAACAAGCAAAGGGAATGCAATGCTGACCAGCAATGGAGGACTAATGCGAAAAACGGATGCGATGCTGGGTGCAAAGAGGGCGCTGAGGGCAATCAGTCCGAAGGAGATGAGTAGCGTCAGACGGACGAAGCCGCGCCACAGAGAGAGCTGACTGCGCTCGTGTTTTTGGGAAAGGGACCGGATGGCTTCGACGGCAACCAGGGGGCCTAGAGAATTCAATAATCCCATCGCGATCCCGACGCCTGTGAGCGTGATTCGCCAGGTTCCGTACATGCTTGGATCCAGGAAACGGAACGTCATGAACGCTGTGACGAGCCCGCTCATTTTTGCGATCAGAGACACGATGGAAGACTGGACTACGGCATTTCCCACGGTCTCAGTACGAATCTCTGTTGGATGTTGCGGATGCTGTGCAGGAGTCATGAATCCTTCCTACCTTAAGGAAAATTAGCGTGTTTAGCAAGAAAATACTCGCGAAGCTAAAAGATGGGGAAAATTGGTGGAGGCGTCCGTTTGGAAATGGAAAAGTGTCGTTCTTCTGAGGCAAGACTCTTGGGGAGCGAGAAGCGGTTGATGATTCTTGGAGACCGGCTAGACGCTTCGTCCGTAGAATGGTACGGTTTTCGGCGATATTCTGTATGAAAAAGGCGTTTGTCACAGGAATTACGGGGCAGGATGGAAGCTACTTGGCTGAGCTCTTGCTTGCAAAGGGCTACGAAGTCCACGGACTCATTCGACGAAGTTCCTCGATCAATACGGGTCGGATCGACCATCTCTACCAAGATCGTCACGATCCAAGCGCACGTCTATTTTTGCATTACGGTGACTTGAGCGATGCAAGTGCGCTCGCTCGCTTGCTTGCGCAGATCGGTCCCGATGAAGTCTACGCGCTCGGCGCACAGAGTCACGTGCGTGTGAGTTTTGATGCGCCGCTCTACACGGCGGACGTGACCGGGCTTGGGGCATTGAGACTTTTGGAAGCCATTCGGGAATCAAAAGTTCCGTGCCGATTCTATCAAGCTTCATCCAGTGAAATGTTTGGCGCGGCACCGGCACCGCAGAATGAGAAGACACCGTTTTATCCGCGGAGTCCGTATGGCGTCGCGAAGGTTTCGGCGTATTGGTACGCGGTGAATTATCGCGAAGCGTACGGTCTCCACATTTCGAACGGAATTCTTTTCAATCATGAAAGCCCGCGTCGAGGCGATACATTTGTGACAAAGAAGATTACAAAGGGGATCGCGCGCATCATGGCGAAAAAAGATTCCACGATCTATTTGGGGAACCTGGATGCAAAGCGCGATTGGGGATATGCCGCCGAGTTCGTGGATGCGATGTGGCGGATGGTTCAGCAGGACGAGCCGGGAGATTATGTGGTTGCAACGGGAGAAACGCACACGGTGCGAGAATTTGTGGATATTGCATCAAAGCTTGTCGGGCTGAATCCGGAAGAAATCGTTCGTATTGATCCGAAGTACTATCGCCCGACGGAAGTGGATGTGTTGCTGGGCGATTATTCAAAAGCAAAAGAGAAGCTTGATTGGGCACCGAAATCTTCATTTACGGATCTGGTGAAGCTTATGCTCGCCGCGGATCTGGAAGAGGAAAAAATTCCCGTTCCGTTTGATATTCCGGTGGATCCGCTTGATTGGCGCGCCGGTCGACCTCGCTGATTATGTTGACACGTATTCTGAAGCATCCATTTCTGACGGTTTTTTGCTTTGCCGTTATCACGCATGTATTGATTTTCGCGCTTCTCTATTCTCAGGGATTTCAGCAGAGGGCGATGACGGACGGTAGCCAGTACAAGTTGCTTGCGCAAAACGTTCTTGATGGGCATGGGTTTTCAGAAAGCGCGCAGGCTCCGTATGCGCCGGATGCGATTCGGACGCCGGGATATCCACTTTACCTCGCCGCATCAAAGGCGGTGACCAATTCGTTCGAGCCGTCACTTTTCGTCAGTGTGATTCTTGGCGCAACGATCCCGCTTGCCGGGATGGCCTTGCTCATGCTCCTCGGACGAACGAATCGTCGTGAATGGCTGATCATGGGATGTTTGCTTGCGCTTGAACCGCATCTTTTTTATTACAGTCTCATTTATGGATCGGAAGCACTGTTCCTTCCGTTGGTTGCCTGGTCCGTTGTGGCCGCCGTCGCGCTCCTCAATCGGCCCAGTCTTCGTTTCGGGATCCTGACGGGCGTCCTGTTTGGTCTTGCTGTTCTCGTTCGTCCGATCGTGCAGTTTTTCCCCTATCTTCTCGCCATCGCGCTCCTGATTCGCTGGCGCCGTGCCGCGATCAAACCGGCGATCGCGCTCGTTCTCGGGTATCTTCTTCTCGTTTCTCCCTGGATTCTTTGGAATGTCCGCCATCACGGAGTGAGGGACTTTTCTAACATCGGTTGGTTCAATATGTATACGCGCGTGGCGGCGACGACCGAGGCGATCGCGACGCGTCGAGCGTACAACCCTGTGCGGATCGAATATCTTCAGCGTCTGCATGAAAAAGGATATATCGAAAAATCCCCGGTTGAAGAGATCGACGTCCACGGGTACGAATGGAAACGGATTTTTCAGGAAGAAACGCTCCGAACGATCCAGCGGTACCCGCGTGAATTTGCCGTTTCACAGGTCAGCTCATTTTTTACAATCATCTCCCAGGATCTTTCGATGGAGTATTTGAGGAAAATGGGTCTTCTGACATATTCTCCTCCGCGGTTTTCACCTTTCGTGGTGCTTTTTCAGTCTGGGTTACTCGCAACCGTGAAAGCGGTGTGGGGTATTATAAGTGTCCCCATCGTGGTGCTGTTTCTGGGGCGCATCTTGTGGCTTGTGGTTTTTGTCCTGAGTTTGTGGTCATTGGTTGTGACGTGGAAGCGCGACCGAAAGGTGTTTCCGTTGGTCCTCCTTCTTGTTATCTACGAGCTTCAGATTATTGCATTATCTCTGAACGCGGCCGCGCAATCCGACGCGCGGTATCGTGCGCAATTTAGTTTTGCTGAAATTCCGCTCGCATGGGTTGCGTTCGTTGGGATTATGCGTTCGAGGGCATCCGTCCCGACAAAAAACAATCCCGCGTGTCCTGTCTGTGAATCTCGTTCAGAGATTCGATCATGGGGAATGAAGCGAGCGTACCATCTCTATCGTTGCGAATTGTGTCGGGTGCGATTTGTTTTTCCCCTCCCAACTTCTGAAGAGCTTGCCGCGTTTTATTCCGATTCCTACTTTTTCGGCGGTGGATCCCATGGTGGGTATGTCGATTACGATGCGGATAAGAGAGCCGCGCGTGAAAGTCTTCTTTCGTTTCTTCAGAAATTGGAACACGAGGTTCCAGAAAAAGGCTCGCTCCTTGACGTTGGAGCCGCGACGGGTTCGTTTTTGGAAGTCGCGAAAGAGCGCGGATGGAAGGTTTCTGGTCATGAGATTTCTCAAGATGCGGCTGAGCGCGCGCGAAAGAAGGGGATTACGATGACGACAGGTGAGCTGTCGACTGCGGGATATTCAGCAAACTCGTTTTCTGCGATTACGAGTCTCGATGTTATCGAGCATGTTCCAAATCCAGAACGAGCTTTGCGAGAAATGGCAGATCTTCTCCGACCGGACGGGGCAATCCTTCTCAATACGCCGGACAGCGGGAGCTGGTATGCACGCCTGATGGGGATTCGTTGGCATGCGTATAATCCACCAGAGCATCTCACGATTTTTGATCGACGTTCTCTTTCACTTCTCGTTGAACGCGCTGGTCTCGAAGTTGCTTGGGTTGGAAAGGTGAAGAAATCATTCCGAGTTTCCTACATTCTGCATACGCTCTCTCATTGGACACGGCTCCGCTTCTTTTCTAGACTTGCGGCAGTGATTGAGCGCAAACCCAGCTTGAATTGGGCCATCCCGCTCAACCTTCGGGATAATATCGTCCTGATTGCTCGGAAGCGCGTTTAAGCAATGCATTACGTTGTCATCCCGACCTATCAAGAACGCGAAAATATTGCGACAACGGTCTCGACGGTTCTTGGGCTCTCCCCAGATTTCCGAGTGGTGGTTGTGGATGATGCTTCAACGGATGGAACGTCCGAACGTTTAGATGAACTCTCTCAAGAGTTTTCCGATCGGCTTCAGGTGATTCATCGAAAACCGCCACGAAGTTTTGCAGGATCTTATATTGATGGATTTCGGTTTGCATTATCTCAACCAGATTGTGAAAGCGTGATCGAATGTGACGCTGATGGATCTCATCCGTTCCCTACGATTCTTGATCTGACGACGGGCCTCCAAGAGTCTGATGTGATGATCGGGTCGCGTTACGTTGAAGGAGGAAACATCGGAGGATTTTCAAAAGATCGATTGCTGTTGAGTTCGACTGCGAATGCGTATCTGCGTCATGTGACGGGTTTACGCGTACAGGACATTACTGCAGGGTTCGTAGGTTATCGTGCAGATTTTCTCCGGTGTCTTCCGTTCGAAACGATTACGTCTAACGGGTACGCGTTTCAGATTGAGATGAAATGGCTCTGCGCGAAGGCGAATGCGCGGATGCGGGAGATTCCGATTACGTTTATTGACCGGTCTCATGGGCAGAGTAAGATGAATCTTCACACCATGATTGAAGCGTTTACGTTCGGATTACGGTACGGATTTAAGCGAATATTCGGATAACGGCATGCATATCCCACAACGAATTTTAGTGACGGGCGGCGGGGGATTCCTGGGCCAACACCTCTGCGAAGCACTCCGAGAGAAATTCGGAGCGAATATTGAGTTGATCATTCCGCGTCGTCCAGAGGATGATCTTCGAGACCCTACGACCTGCGAACGACTCGTGGCAGGCGTTGATACGATTGTGCATCTTGCGGCGCGCGTCGGTGGAATCGGATACAACATGGAGCATCCCGGTGAGTTGTTTTTTGATAATGCAATGATGGGGATCCAGATGATCGAAGCGGCACGAAAAGCGGGAACGAAGAAGTTCGTTGCGATCGGAACGATTTGCGCTTATCCAAAACACACACCGGTTCCATTTCGAGAAGATGATCTGTGGAACGGATATCCAGAAGAAACGAATGCCCCATACGGACTCGCGAAAAAAATGATGCTGGTTCAGGCGCAGGCGTATCGTCAGCAGTATGGAATGAATATCATTTATCTCTTGCCGGTGAACCAGTACGGTCCGGGAGATGATTTTGATCCGCAATCCAGTCATGTGATTCCCGCGTTGATCCGAAAGATGGTGGAAGCGCGAGACGCAGGAGCGCCGTCTGTCGAAGTGTGGGGGACGGGATCCGCATCGCGCGAGTTTGTTTTTGTTCGCGATACCGCACGAGCGATTGTACTCGCCACAGAACGATATGATGATGGTGAACCGGTGAATATCGGAAGTGGAACCGAGATTTCTATTCGTGAACTGGTGGACGTGATCAAACGACTCACGAACTACACGGGGGAGTTAATTTGGGATTCTTCAAAACCGGATGGTCAACCGCGACGATGTTTAGATGTTTCGCGTGCGCAGAACGGATTTGGATTTTCTGCGAACACGCCATTTGAAGAAGGGCTCAAAGAAACGATTGCGTGGTTTGAAGATCAACAGAAAAAGAACTCAGTATGAATCCGCAAAACCATCTCGAGCATTTTGAATCCTTAGTTCCACGTTTTGATGTTCAGCGAAAAAAACAGCGATATTATTATTCGTTGCTGTTGAACCGTTTAAAATACTTGGTTCCACCCAACCAAAGTATTTTGGAGTTGGGATGTGCGGACGGCGAGCAGATGATGTCGCTCAGGCCGTCATCTGCGATGGGGATTGATTTTAGTCCCGGGTTTTTGCGTCTCGCTCGTGAGCGATATCCACAGGGCCGGTGGATTCAGGCAGATCTCACTCAGCCACTTCCGTCGATCCCAGCCGCATTTGATTACGTGATTGGCACGGATATTCTGGGGTATCTTCAGGATATTCAGGGGGCGATGGAGAATGTGGCGAATCTCTGTGGACCTGAGACACGACTTGTTCTTACCAAGTCTAATCCGTTTTGGGGTCCGTTGTTTCGGTTGGCTTCGTATGTTGGTCTGGCTGAACCACGCCGATATTCGAACTGGCTTTCACAAAAACAGTCGGCGGATATTTTGGAACTTGCGGGGTTTGAAGTCGTCCAATCCGGAAAGTTTTGTCTTCTTCCGATCGAGATTCCGTTCGTCTCAACTTTTTTTAATCGATTTCTCGCGCACCTTCCGCTCATCAATTCCCTGTGCCTGGTCGAATATCTCGTGTGTCGAAAGAAGCCAGCTCCGGCAGAAGCACATCCATCGGTGACGGTGATTATTCCGGCGCGAAATGAAAAAGGAAATATTCTCCCGGCGCTTCAGCGAATGCCGCGTTTTCCGGGCGCGCTTGAAGTGTTGTTTGTAGAAGGGAATTCGGCCGATGGAACGTGGGAGGAAATTCAGCGTGTGATGTCGTCTCAATCTTGGCCGTTTGAAGTTCGGGCGTACAAGCAGACGGGAAAAGGAAAAGGGGATGCTGTGCGTGTTGGGTTCAATGAAGCGAAGAATGATCTTCTCATGATTTTGGATGCGGATCTCACGGTCATGCCGGAAGAGCTCCCGCGGTTCTATCAAATTCTCGCAGATCGTCGTGCGGAATATGTTCACGGAACACGTTTGGTGTATCCAATGGAAAACCAAGCGATGCGTCCGTTGAACTGGTTGGGGAATAAGTTTTTCAGCTGGGCGTTTAGCTTTCTGCTGGGTCAAAATCTTTCCGACACACTCTGCGGAACAAAATGCTTGTGGCGAAAGAAATATTTGGAGCTTGCGGAAGGGCGTTCCTATTTCGGGGATTTTGATCCGTTTGGAGATTTTGAT
>JAGOQY010000023.1 GCA_018063125.1 Patescibacteria group bacterium
ATTCGTCGTCGTCCATATGCCGTTGTGCTTCTCGATGAAGTCGAAAAAGCGCATCCAGACATCTTCAATACTCTTCTCCAAGTATTGGATGACGGACGTCTCACGGACGGAAAAGGCCGAACCGTGTCGTTCAAGAACACGATCATTATTATGACTTCGAACATCGGCTCGGACCGCATTCTCGATTGGGGAACGCGTCGCGGAGAGATTGGATTCAACGATGCAGAGGCAGAAGAGAAGTTGGATGATGAAAAGATGCGTTCTCAGATTCTGGAACTTCTGCGCGATCATTTTCGTCCCGAGTTTCTGAACCGTATCGACGAGTCGATCGTATTCCAGGCGCTTTCCAAGAAAGATCTGACCAAGATTGTGGAACTCCAACTTGCGAGCGTC
Organism: Patescibacteria group bacterium; assembly: GCA_018063125.1. Classification (GTDB taxonomy): domain Bacteria; phylum Patescibacteriota; class Patescibacteriia; order 2-12-FULL-60-25; family 2-12-FULL-60-25; genus JAGOQY01. The sequence continues at coordinate 394 of JAGOQY010000023.1, forward strand.
GCGGAGCGCCTCGCACAAAAGCGCATCACGCTCTCGTTCACCGCAAAAGCCAAGGAATTAATCGCCGAGAAGGGATACGATCCGGCTTATGGCGCCCGTCCGCTCAAGCGAGCGATTCAAGACCTTGTTCTCGATGAGCTTGCGCTCAAGATCGTGGAAGGAGCGTTCTCCGATGGAGATTCCATCACCGTCGACGCCAAAGCAGATAAGATCTTGTTCAAGAAATAAGAAAACACCCCCGTTATCGGGGGTGTTTCATTTCTACGCTGGCGTTGCGCATGACGTTTCGGATTTTCCTTCGCGTCGTTTTATTCCGATGTTGGTGAAGTTCGATTCGAATGCCGTAGTGACGACACGCGGATGAAAGCCAAGATCCTTTTGTCTGATGAAACCAGGTGTAGAGCGATTCACTGGTGACGAAAACGCGTCCGCTTTTGATCAATCCCTTATCGATCAAAAAGATGAGCTTGAGAACGTCACTCGCGAGTTTTCGTTTTTGTCCGGGTTTCGGTGTTCCATCGGGGCAGTCGCTCTGAAAAATTTCGATCGCCTCTCGGCTTTCCGGATGCCATCCGTCGATTTCTGCGCGACCATGATAGTCGTCAACCGAAAAGTCGAACACGTGATCCTGGATAAAACCTGGAGGCAAAAGTTCTGCCTCCGAAGTTCTGAGCAGGTCCGTGTTCGACATGCGGCTATTTCACGTTTTTGAGTTGCTTGTTGACCTCTGTCCAGTTTTTCATGAGGAACTTTCGGACCTCCGGAACTTCGCTCTTCGCGACCTCCTTTGACTTCTCGTAGTATGCCAACATCTTATCTACGATTTCTTCGTAACGATCCTTGGTGAGTTCTTTCGCGCTCTTCAGCTCTTTCATGAGCTTCTTTTGGACTTCTGTTCCCTTCTTCTGAAGGTCTTTGCGAAGCATCTTGCCGTTTTTGCTTTGAACGAACAGGCCAGCGGCCATGCCAACGAGCGCGCCGGCGATCAGCGCGGCGCCGTAGTGGGAAGACTTTTGTGGAGTCGCCATAGAGTTTTTTGATGAGTGAATGATAGAAAAACGATACCATGGATGAAAAAGAGACAACACCCGTTATCCGTCAACGAGGATCTTGAAGCCTCCGACGGACATTCGCTTCATGTCAAAAGGCATCTTCATGTTTGGGTCCATCGAAGGATCGTTCATGACCTTCGCGTTAATCCTATTCCGGTCAGCTTTGGATTTATACGTGATATACGAAAAAATCACGGTTTCACTGGGCTTCAATTTTAGGACTTTCGGAAACGTCGCAACGACACCTGCAACTTTGAGATCATCCCCCACGCATTCCTTGTAGTCGAGAGCTCCGTATTTTTTCCACATTTTCATTCCGCCGGTCGCCATGCGCTTGTAGGCGGCAAGATTCTTTTTTGGAACCACGATCAAGAACCCATCAACGTAATTTGCTTTCGATTTTGACATAGGCCTTTAGGTTAGCATTTTTCGCCACAACAAAAAACCCGCGTTTTGCGGGCTTCCTGTGTGGCTCGGAGACTAGGGCTCGAACCTAGATTAGAGGATTCAGAGTCCTCTGTCCTACCATTAGACGATCTCCGAATAGATCGATTGTGCGCAAAAGATATGCCAAAAACTGGAGGGAGTCAACCCCGGCTGAGGCAAAGGTTAAGCCGCGCTATCCCCTTCTACGACCTGTCCCTCGAAGGCTTTGAGGATGTTTGTCACCATATCCGTTGATCGTTCCTCCGTCTGACTCGCAGATTCTGCGCCAACGACTCCTTCCATGCGCAACGTTGGGCACCCAGTGGCTTCACGAAGGCTATCCTCGGTCAGTCGTTTGTTCTTCATATCAACCGTAATCTTGTCTCGGTGAAACGCATATTGAAACTGGACGGTCACAACGTCTCCATTCACAGCCGTCGCTTTAGCAAGTTTGAGAATAAAACAAAGCGATGGACTTTTTTCTTCAACCTTACGAATGAACGCGTGCCAAGAAGAGAGAATCTTCGAAAGAGGAATCGTCCCCTCACTCGTCGTCACTGGCGTGGATACGATCTTCTCAGGCTCTGGAACGATCGGGGCCGACATTGTGGGGGCGATCGGTGGGGCTGCTTTCGGAGGCTCCTCAACGGCTAATCGCGTCGGTGGAGGCGTTGTTGGCTGAGGTGGGGCTGATGGAGTCATCTTTTGCGCTACTCCTCCTCCTGCATGAGGAAGAAGGCTGGAAGCTACGGCTGTCGCAGAAAGCTCCAAACAGAAACGCGCGTCAGCTCCCTGCTTCGCGTCACGACGACGCTCCATCAGCATCAATGCGATATCTGCGAGTTCCCCTGGGGTGACCGTGCCTGTGAGTCCTGCAAGAATCCGTTCCGCTTCATCTCCGGTCGCGAGCCGTTCCTTGTAAGTCGCATCTCCGGTCGCTAAAAGAATCTGACGTACCGCTTCGATGAGATCGTCGAACAGCGGAACGAGCGGAACGCCTTCCTCCTCATGTTTTGCAATGATGGCAAGCGAAGCCCCAAGATCGCGAGAAAACCACGTCTGGAGGATCTGTGCGGCCACTGGGAGGCGTGAGAGCGGAAGAACAAGGCTTGCAACATCCAACGTAATGTTCTTTTCTCCGAGCGCAAGAATTTGTCCAAGGAGACTTTCTGCATCTCGAACACATCCGTCAGATTTTCTTGCGATGAGTTTTGCCACTTCCGGATCTACAGAAACGCCTTCCTGACTCGCGAGTTCGTTGACGCGTGCGGCAAGTGAGGGTTCTGCAACGCGCTTAAAATCAAACCGCTGACAGCGGCTCTGAATCGTCGCTGGAACTTTATGGAGTTCCGTCGTGACTAAAATAAACATCGCATACGCCGGAGGCTCCTCTATCGTTTTCAAAAGCGCATTCCACGCACTCGTCGAAAGCATGTGCGCTTCATCGAGGATGTAGACTTTGTGCTTCAACTGCTGCGGAACAAATCGGACATGTTCCACAATCGCCTCACGAACGTTATCGACGCCGGTATTCGAAGCTGCATCCATTTCAATCACATCTACGGCACGATGCTCGTTGATCGCGACGCAGTTGTCGCACTGATTGCACGGCTCGCCTTTTGTTGGGTTCGCGCAATTCACGGCTTTGGCAAACACACGCGCGATCGTTGTTTTTCCGACTCCACGCGGCCCGGCAAAAAGATATCCGTGTCCCAGCTTCCCACTCTCAACTTCAAGACGAAGTGTCTCTTTCACAGAGTCCTGGTCCGTCACATCTGCAAACGTTGTGGGTCGGTATTTCCGGCTAAGAGAGGCCATAAACAAAAGACGTTTTAACACGCCTGCGAATGAATCGGTAGTGGGTTATTTTCGGCCTCTACGCACGCTTAATCACGTTCTCAATTGCGGCCCATTTTGACGGAGCGGATTTCGGAATCAGAATCACAGCTTCGTCCCCTGCTCCGCCGCGAAGGAAAGAAATAGCTGCAGTAAGAACCGAATATTTGCGCCCCAATGCAAGAACTTTCCAATCGTTTGTCAGATCATCTTTCACGAGCGTTCCAACAACGCGTTGTCGTTCAATTGGCCCAATTTGCTTGTAGAGAAACGTTCCGTTCGGTTGAATCGTGAGTTTCAAGATATCTCCTTCAACCAGTTTGGATTTTGAGGCGTAGTTTTGCGGGATGATGTACTGACGGCCATCAGATCCAACCATGTTCTGGCCATCAAACACGCCCTCCAAAATCTTTCCATCCCCGGTTGGGCCGTAGGCCTCTCCGCCATCCGAAGCCCCATGAGCACGCATAAACTCTTCCAGATCAGCCGGTTCGGACTTGCTGGAAAGAATGTGCTCCAAATTCGCGATTTCTTCTTTTAATCGCGTAATAATCTTTTGCGCCAAAAGGAGTTTTGTCTCGATGGCGCTCACTTTTTGTGATTCGCCTGAAACATCACTAGGCTTTTGAGCGTTTTCTACGTCTGCGCTCATTTTATTTTTCCCCACCCAAACTTACCGCGTCATCATACCATCCTCCCAGAGCTCTCAACGTCTTTCCTGTGGACAACTTAGATCAACGGCTCTTCTTCTGCGAGTTCCTCCTGAGCCTCCTGACGTTCACGAATTTCTGCTTCAACAAGTTCTCTCTTGCGGCCGTACTTGTATCGAGAAAGCTCCGTGATCATCTTCGCGAGCTCCTTTTCCTTTTCTCCGGCTCGTGGTGCGAATTGAACCTGCATCTTGAATGGTTTGGAGGCCGTATTATCAATCAGGAGACGCGTCAAACAATGGAGGCCTTCCACGTTCTGGAGATCAAACATTCCGAACGTCGGAGAAAATTCCTTTTCCAGAAACTCGGCATCATCCGTACCAACGCGAAACACGCACTTCGTTCCCACGTTTCCGAAAATGGCATCTCGAATCTGCGTATCGTTATTTTTGACAAGCTGACCGATGTACTGGTGCGCCACGATGAGATCAAGTCCATACTTTCGTGCTTCCGAGAGAATCGCCGAGATGGAATCCGTCAAAAAGTTCTGAAACTCGTCGATGTAGAGATAGAAATCCTTTCGATCCGCCGCATTCATGTCTGAGCGCGAAAGTGCCGCCATGAGGATCTTTCCAACCAACACCATACCGATCAGATACGCGTTCATGTCGCCGAGTTTTCCCTTGGAAAGGTTCAAAATGAGGATCTTTCCTTCATCCATCGCCTCACGAACGTTAAACGCGCTCTTTTGCTGACCGATAATCGGGCGCATGACGTCGTTCGAAATAAACGGCGTCAACTTTGAGGTGATATACGGCACCATGTTCTGAAGCGATGCTTCTCCGCCCGCTTTTTGTGCTTCTTTTTCCCAGAAATCCTTCACGACCTGCGTTTTACACTTGGTCAGTTTGTACGCACGAAAGTTCTCATCAGAAAGCACTTTCGGGATCTCCATGAGCGTTGATCCTGATTCGGGGTCATCCATAATCAACTGCATCGCGTTTCGCATGTACTGCTCAAACATCGGCCCACCCGTCGATTTGAGATCGTAGAGCTTGTCAAAAATCTTGAGCATCTCGTTGATCACGAAGGTTTTTTGCTCTGGATACGCCGGATCAAACTCCATCATGTTCAACCCCATCGGCCGCGCCGTGTCTGCGGGATTGAAATAGATAACGTCTTCCGCACGTTCTTTCGGAATGAACGTCAAGCATTCTTCCGCCAAATCTCCGTGCGGATCGATTACGCAGACGCCATGTCCCGCAAGAATATCCTGACGAATCAACGAGGCCTGATACGCAGATTTTCCGACACCAGATCCTCCGATGATGTACATGTGGCGTCGACGATCTTCCTGCTTCATCTTGATCTCGTACCGATGTCCGCGATAATCACACAGCCCAAGCTGAATCCCTTCCTTCGGCAAATTCGAGGGAGGAACGGCCGTACGAGAAAGAAGCCAGTTAATCTTTGGCGTTTCCGTGGTTGCGAGTGGAAAATGATAGAGAGATGCGAGCTCTTCTGAGTTTAGCGTGATGGAAAACTTTTCATCAAAATGGCGGAAGATAAAATGCCGAACCATCGCACTCTTAAACGTTGGCGAGGCTTTGACGAACGAATTTCCATATTCGTACACGTTGAACTGACCAAACGAACCCAAGATATCGTTCAAGTGCTGTTGTGCATTCGCTGGATTCTCCGCAGAAACAATAATACGAACGTTCACGTCTAATCCGGCTTTCGAAGCTTTTTCCTCGAGCCCCTTCACCATCTCTTCTTCCAGTGGAGAGAGCCGGTACGCTTCATCGGGCTTCTTCTCACCAGGCTTTGCTGATGAAGCCATCCCCTTCAATTCTTTTCCGAAAGAGCCGAGCACGGAACCGCCCGTCACCTGTGAAAGCTTCTTTCCTTGTTGCATCTCTCTCGCGATTCGAATCCCCTCTTTTCGCCATTCACGATAGGAACTTCGAACCACAAATTGAACCGCCGCTCCATCCAAACCTTGGATTTTGGAAAGCGCATTCGTCAACGAATTCAGTGGATCAGATTCCAGTTTTCGATACGACTTGATGGGAAAAACGGAAGAACGACGAAGCTTCAAATAACTGCCAACGACAACGCCTGTCGGAGAAAAGAGGTTGTAATCCGGAACATCCTCAACTTGAGCGTTTGCGTACTGTGCATGAATTTGTTCCTCGATGAATTGTCGGTATTCTTTTGGAACCGCAATATAAAACGAGATCTTGTCGAGATGTGAAACGATTTCAAAGGAAAAATTATCTTCACGTCCTTTGAGCCACGCGCCAAATCCGCGCTGAGCCGTGAGAGATCCGAGTGTGGAAAATACGGTCTCCATGACAGAAATCAACTCCTGAATCTGCTGGGTTGATTTTGACCCTTCCAGATCTTCTTTCTTTGTTTCTTTTGGAACACGGACAAGCAGAACACTCATTCCAAACGCCACAGAAGCTCGGCCACGTCGAAGATAAGCCGCACGAATCACTAAAAGAACAATGCAGACAAAAACGACGATTCCAAGCAGGACAAGTACGAGCGCGACGATCGGATTTCCAAAAAAGGAAGCGAGAATTTCGCTGATTGAAAAAGGCGCCGCAGACACCGCTGTCGGATCAAACGCGTTGGGATCAACGGCCCCAAATTGAAACAAAGGAAGGATCATGGCTGTTTATCAAGTTCGGATGGCGTTTCAATCAGCTCGCGAAGACGGTCAACTTTAATTTTCGCTTCCTGCTCCAGAAAAAAGCGATTCACTTTCGGAATCGTGAGTAGCCAATCACGGATCAGCTCTAATGCGCGTTTAAACTGCAATTTTGCCCCACGTACCATCGCAGAAATTTCTCGTGCGGCGAGCTCGCCTTTCTGTTTGAATTTTGGTTTGGCGCTTTCCGGAAGCGAAAGATAAAGCTTTCCAAGTCCTTCTTCGAGAATCTTTTCAACTTCCAAGGTCGCAAAATCTTTTGGAGTTGAGGAAACGGGTGCGACAGGCGCACTTTTCGTCCCAGTGACCTTCGGTTCAAGAATTGTTGTAGGCGCGTCCTCTTCTAAAAAAGCTTCTTCGGATTCGGGAGACTGTTCATACGCTTTTTGATCCGCTTCAATACCACTCTCTTCTTCGATAGAGAGCTCTGGAACACGTTCGAGCGGCTTCCCCAAGCCGATATCGGGCATGCGCTCAGTGTATCACACTAGCGCGGCTGAAGCTTCGGTCCGTTCGCCGTGTCTTCAACGATCCAGCCACGCTCAAGGAGCACATCTCGAATTCGATCAGACTCCGTCCAGTTCTTCGTTTTACGCGCTTCCTCTCGCTCTTCTGCCAGGGCAGAAATTTCTCCTGGAACGACAATTTTTTGACCAATGAATCGATCGAACGAAAGCCCGAGCGCGGCGTCCATCTCGAGAGCCGTCGCCGCTTTCACGGATGTTGGAAGATCTGAATTGACGAGCCTCCACAATGTCGCAAGCGCAACTGGGGTATTGAGGTCGTCTTCTAGCGCGACATCAAACTCGTTGAGAAGATCTTTATCAACTTCTCCAGGCGCGTCCCATTCTCGCATCGCGTTTTGCAATTTTGTGAGCGCATTCTGTGAGGCCTGAAGGGCTTCCCAGGTGAAGTTGAGCTTCTGTCGATAGTTCGCACCAAGATAAAAGAGTCGAAGCGCAAGCGGATCAAACTGTTTCGCGGCAATATCTTTGACGGTGTAGACATTGCCGAGCGACTTGGACATCTTTTGCCCATCCACGAGAAGAAACTCGTTATGCACCCAAAAATTGGCGAGTTTCACACCGTAAGCCGCCTCGCTTTGCGCGATTTCGTTCTCGTGATGAATCGGGACGTGGTCAATTCCTCCGCAATGAATATCAAACGGTTGACCCAGATATTTCTTGGCCATCGCCGAACATTCGACGTGCCAACCTGGAAAACCAACACCCCATGGACTTTCCCATTCCATCTGACGTTTACTGTCACTCGGTGAGAACTTCCACAGCGCGAAATCCGTCTTATTTTTCTTTTCTTCGTTTACGGCAACGCGAGCCCCTTCTTCCTTCTCCTCGAGCTTTTGACCGCTAAACGATCCGTAAGCAGGAAATTTGGAAGTATCAAAGTAGATTCCATCCGTGATCTGATAGGTAAATCCTTTCTCTTCCAGCGTTTTGATGAGATCGATCTGCTCTTCGATATGATCCGTCGCACGGCAAAGATTTGGTTCTTTCGGAATTCGAATATTAAGAAGCATCGCGTCGACAAGAAACCGCTTCGTATACTCCTTCGCGATGTCCCAGGCCGTCTTTCCTTCTCGTTTCGAAGCGACCTCCATCTTGTCTTCTCCTTCATCTGAATCTCCGGTGAGGTGCCCAACGTCCGTGATATTCATGACACGCGTCACACGAAAGCCCTCAAGCTCCAAAACGCGTTGAAGAACATCCTCAAAAACGTAGGAACGGAAATTTCCGATGTGTGCGTCCCAATACACGGTCGGGCCACACGTATACATCCCAACCTTCCCCTCTTCGATCGGTTTAAACTCCTCGAGCTTGCGCGTTGCAGTATTCCAGAGATGAAGCATGGGGGTATGCTACAGAACCGCAGAGGATAGATCAAAAAATCGCCCCGGAGGGCGATTTTTCTCTATTTTTATAGATCGCAGCAGTAGGCCCGCATGGTCGTTCCCCCTGCGTTTGTTTGAACTCCGCTCATAATCGGATTGGCTGCAGGACAGCTGATTGCGGTTCCATTTGCGATGTATGCAGTCCAACTACAGTTATCAAGTGCATTCGTCGCAGCGACAACATCTCCATTTGATTGAAGATCTCCTGAGAAGTATCCATTTCCACTTGTTCTCACGTCACCGTTTCCGTAAAGCGAGTAGCTGGAGTATCCAAGGTTTGCATATACAGATGTATCCTCATCTCTCGCCTGAAGGCCGGCGGTGCCGCCGATGAAATAGCCACCCCAGTAATTATTTCCATCTCCATACACGCCAAAGTTACCGTCACCTAACTTCCCGTAAGAGTCGTAGTATTCATTCTTTCCGACGATTGCCTCATCGCTCGATCCCCACACGGAACCGTAAACGGAACTTGTTGCCAAGCCAAGAAGAACTTCACTGCGGTATGTGCCGGCCAATGTCGGTGTATTCACAAAAGATCCTGCAACACTATCTGTTGTTGATGCGACCGCTGCGATGGCTATGGAGTTGCCGCCCCAGGAGTATGTTCGAATGCCGGTTGCATTCGCTCCTTTTGTGTCTACGCTGACTCCTCGGGTTGTCGCGTTGGATACATCCAATCCCACGCTTGGAGCCGCGGTGTTCGATCTTACGAGAAACGCCGTACCAACCCCATTCGTTTGCACAGCTCCAATGACACCGACCGCTCCGCCCTCCCCCTCAATCCCCCACGTTGGGCTTTCCGCGAACAGTCCATACGAGCTAGCCGAGTTAATATTTAACTGACCCGTCATGGAGTCTCCTGCCTTCAAGACATGAAGACCGGAATTCCAATTCGTTACACAATCATTTGGACCAGTTCCCGGATAAAAACAAAATTTTCGAGCTTGGACGCGACCTTCATTTCCAGTGCCAGTATATGGATTCACGCGGTCAACATAAATATCTCCGTATGTCGTGAAAGAAAGAGCTGACGCAACCCCTGTATACCAGTTGCCCATGTAGAATGTTGCGGCCCCGTTCTGGTTTACTTGGAATGCTTTTGCGCTTTGAAGCCCAACATCGCCCAAAACATCATTTTTACCAGCAGACGTTCCGAAATTAGCTTCTCCATCAATATCCATTCGTGCACCGGTTTGAATTTGGCCCGTACCTTGCATGTTCCATATTACTCCAGGGACATTGCAGTTTGGTGGGGTGCAGCCAGACCCTGGTCCTTGAAAGGATGCGGCGTAAATTGCTACAGGCGTGAGTACAGCTCCGGCGGTAAAAAGAAGTGTGCGTAGATAGACGCGTTTCATATTGGCAAAAGTATACCACACCTTCTTTTTTAAAAAGAAAAAAGCCCGCCGCTCAAGTGTAGAACTCGAGGGCGGGCTGATTGTCGTTCAGTTGCAGGTGCCGGTGTAGTGGCCGGCGATCGTACCGGGAGCTGACGCGTGCACGAAGTGAACGCTATCGGACCCAGCGACTGGCCAGAACTGGATCGCCGACGTTGCGGCATCATCGACCGTATCCGTCGTCGGGGACGACATCATCGAGTCGACGGTGGTTCGCATCGAACCGGAGGTTCCCGGCGGCACGACGCCGCCAGCGAGGACAGCACCAGGTGACTTGGACCACACGGGGTAGTACAGGTCGACCTGGGGGTCGGCGTACTCTTCCACGAAGCCCATGCCGTTGGTGAATCGGTAGACGACACCTTGACCCGAGACCTTCTGCCCAGTGATGAACAGGTCGTTGATCGACGTCCCGTGGATTGCGCTGATGCGTCGGTTGTCCGCGGGAAGGAAGATCTCCTCCCAGTCCGTACCGTCGAAGTGGATGAGGAAGCCCCCATCCGGATCCGAGTTCACGTCGAGCGTGTAGCCCGTCGCGAACACGTTGTTGGCATCGAGTGCCCAGATCCTCATCATGCGCTGAGGGAACGGAAGCGAGGCCGGAAGCGATTGCTCGCTCCAGTTCGCGCCGTTCTTGCGCCAGATGCGGCCGAAGCCAGCATCTTGTCCGAGAATCCAGACGTCGTTGTTGCTGACCCCGGTGACGTCGACCATTTCGATGGTCGACGGCTCGTTGGCCGCGTTGGTCCAGACGCCGCCCGTACGGACGAACAGTCGAGATGCGTTGATGTCCTTGCCGGTGGCGTAGACGGTGCCGTTCGGCGCCATCCAGATGCCACCCATGGCTTGCGGAACGAACGGAGTGCTCGGAAGCGCTTCGTAGGTCCAGGACCCGTTCCAGTGCCCGATGGCACCCTTGGTGTAGGTCGCGATCGACACGTAGATGTCGTTCGCGGACGAACCCGTGATGCCGCCAACGAGCTGGATGTCGTTGCCGTCGATCTTGAGCGCGTCGAAGGACGCGTCTCGAGTCCAGCCGGAGCAGTTCAGGTCGACGGGAGGACTTCCCCCACCGCCACCTTCTCCGCCCTCGCCTCCGCCGCCCGAAGACGACGAAGTCGATCCCCCTTCGCCACCGGCACCGCCGGAGCTCGAAGAGGTCGATCCGCCCTCACCGCCACCTCCAGAAGAGGTGGACGTGGAAGACGAGCCTCCGCCACCATCGCCGCCCGAAGCGGTCGACGTGGAACCGGAGCCACCACCACCTTCATCACCGCCGCCGCTGGAGTTGGACGTGGAGGTGGAACCTCCCGTCGTGCTACCAGTCGACGAAGACGTGGTGGTGTCGGAGTCGCTGTCCGAGGTGTCATCACTGCACCCGAGGGGCGCAGTGCACAGGAACATCGCGGAGAGCATGGCCACGACAGGCCAGGCCGACCGCCGAAAACGCATGCTGTCCATGACGCTTCTGCCTTGCAACTGAGTTTTGAAAGAGCTTCAGCCTCCGGAACCGCCCGGAAAACCGATCATACCGCTCTCAGTTCGCGGTACTTGATAAGACTCTTGATATCATAAAATTTCGGAATTGTCAATAATGGCTCTTAAATAAGCCGAAAAATAAGCTAAACTACGCTACGTGCTATACTTCAGTAAATCTTATGAATTCTCACGCATCTACAAGTCGGTACATTCTTACTGCACTTGCGATCATTCTCGTTATCACGGCGTTTATCCTCGTTGCCCTCAATGCAATGAATTTAACCCCTTCGTTCAGTAGCCCGCTCGGGGGAAACTCGGAACAGAGCTATAAAGAAGGATTCCTTGCGGCCCGCGCAATGTACGCCCCTCTTTTGCCAGAGCTTTCTGATACCGAAAGCCTGTCCTTGTCTGCAACGGTGCTGTCTAATAATGGAACTTCACTCAGAGTTCGCGCAACAAGTTTAGATACCGACGAGATTGTTGATGGCGTTTCCCTTGATCGAACCGTGCTGATTACATCCGCGACAAAGATTCGAGAGCTTCAGCCCAAGGATCCTGCGACACTTGATGCGGAGATTGCGGCATTTAACGCGCAGAGTAATCCTGACGCTGAGAGCCCATCTCCAGACGTCGAGCGGATCGTTCCTCTCTCTGAAGTAAAAGAAGGAATGCGTATCCGAATTCAATCGGCATCCGCCGTGCGTCTTCTTCCAACAATTGATGCGACGGTTGTGACTGTGCTGAAGTAATCAAAACCATCCAAACAAAAATCCCGAGC
>JAGOQY010000024.1 GCA_018063125.1 Patescibacteria group bacterium
TCTCGCGAAACGATTGCGGTACATTATTTCGTCTCGGTTGCGCGATGTTCGAAGTTTGATTGAACTCAAACAGCTTCTTCAGCGCGACACGAAAGTTGGCGGCGTGGGTCTCGCGCGTGATGTGGCAGATGGGATCGCGACGCAGATCGAAACGGGGTATGCGACGTTTCATGGTCAGATCATGGATGAAGAGAAAAAGAATTTGGAAACACAGATCACGGAACAAAAATTAAAGATTGAAGATCGAAAAAAGCGCGAAGCAGATGAACACGCGAAGTGGTATCAAGAAAAAGTGTTGGCACGAAAACAGGAAGATACTCAGCGCACAAAATTCGCCGAAGAAGTGAAACGCACGATGGTCGTCGGGCCAACAACCGTGGCGCATCCGATCGATGCCAAAGAGGCGCGAACGGAAACGGCAAAGTTCGGAGCCATGGTTCCGGCGGTCGCGTCTGGTGCCGCGGCGATGGCGTCTCCGTCGGTGGGGCGTCCGATGTCGGCGATGGAGAAAACTCCGCCTCCACAAACCGTGTCGAGTCCGTTTACGCCCGCCGCTCCTCGCGTGGAGGCGCATCCGAGCGTGAAAATCTCTACGACCACGGTGGATCTTCAACGCGCGGCTCCAACGATCCGTCCGCGTGTGGATGATGTGGTTTCTCCGGCTTCTGCGCCTGCCGCATCGCCAACCGCCATGCGCCTGATGGGTCCGATTGGGGAGCTTCAAGGGATTACACTCTCGGATTTTCGTCGACTTTCCAAAAATCCCGAAGAAGCCGCCACGAAAATTCTTCAGAAATTCGAGGTGTTGAGCCAGGAATCTTTTGAACGACGAAACGAGGGAATCAAGGCATGGATGGCATCTCCGCTTCAGGGATCCTATATGAAGCTCGTGTCGGAAGCACTCGCCACGGGAAAGCCGGTCATCAAGTTGGCGGAAGATGGGATCGCCGCAGGACGTTCAGATATCCCGTCACCGGATGAAATATCGGCAATCCTGAACATGAATGCTAAACTGCACTTCTAGAGGGTATGCCAGAGAAATTCATTGTCCCTCAGTTCATCGACAAGGAGGATCAAATCCTCGGTCCGATTACGGTCCGACAATTTTTGATCGTGTTGGTTGCGATGTTCAGCATCTTCATCGCGTACCGCATTCTCGCGTTTCCGTATTTTCTCGTCTTCTCGATTTTTACGGCGGCGATCGGAGGAACGTTCGGGTTCATGAAGATTAATGGCCAGCCGTTTCACGTTTTCTTTCTCAACTTTCTTCAGACGATGCTTCGGCCGCCACTCCGAGTCTGGGACAAGCGTCCGACGGATGCGGAGATCCGGGCGATTTCGATGGTTGAAGTGATTCCGCCTCCTCAAGTCACGACAAGAAAGCCGCGTCCAGAAAGTAGCCGTCTGCGAGACCTCTCGCTCGTGGTGAATACGGGTGGTGTGTATAAGCCGGAAGACGATAACCAATTGTAAGTTTTATGCAGAGCAAGAAACTCGCCGGAGCAAAGCCAGGGGTTCCCGCCCAACGCTTTTTGGATATTGCGGAAATCCGAGAAGATGTCGTGGTGATGAAAGACGGAACGCTTCGTGCGGTTCTGCTCGTTTCCAGTATCAACTTCGCGCTGAAGTCCGTAGATGAACAGAACGCGATCGTGCAGGCGTACATGCAATTTTTGAATGCGTTGGATCATCCGATTCAGATCGTCATTCAGTCACGTCGCATGAACATCGACGAGTATCTTCGCAAGCTGGTTGAAGCCGAGCGCACGCAATCAAACGAACTTCTTCGTCGACAAATCGCTGACTACCGAGATTATGTGAAGCAGTTGGTGGATCTTGGCGAAATCATGCAGAAGAAGTTTTTTGTCGTCATTCCGCTGGATCCTACAACCGATAAAGAACGAGGATTCTTCGCGCGTCTTTCCGAGATTCTGACGCCGTCTGTGGCGATCCATATTTCGGATGAACGATTTCAGAAGAGCCGACAGTCGCTCATGCTTCGCGTGAACAACATGGTTTCCGGTCTTTCTTCGATGTCGCTGAATGCCGTCATGCTCGATACACAGAGCCTGATCGAGCTGTTTTACACGGTCTACAATCCGGAACTCTTCGAGAGCCAGCGCATGACAGACACCCGCAAGCTCCAAATTGAAGGATAAATATGGCATTTCAAACCCAGGAAGAAAAAAAGTTGGATGCCTCCGCGCTTACCGCGGGCGGGATTAAGTTGAAGCGCGGAATCTCCAAAGAAGAGGAAAAGAAAAAACAGGAATCCGAACGCGTCCTCCTTGAAGAAGAGCGGGTCTATCGAAAAGGTGTTGCATCGATCAAGGATTTGATCGCGCCGAGTTCGATGAAAGTCGAGCCAAGTTTCGTTCGTCTCGGCGATGTCTGGGTTCGGACGTTGTTTATCATCACGTATCCGCGCTATGTGACCGTCGGTTGGGCGTCACCGATCATCAACCTGAACGCACAGATGGACATTGCAATGTTCTTCTATCCGATCAAGGCGGATGTCATCTTGAAACAGCTCAAAAAGAAGGTGGGTATTTTGGAATCGCAGATCACGACGGACGCGGAAGCCGGAAAGCCGCGTGATCCAATCAACGAAACCGCGCTTCGCGACATTGAGCAACTACGAGATGACCTGACACAGGGGATCGAGCACTTTTTTCAGTTCTCTTTTTATTGCACGTTTTATTCTACGTCGTTGGAAGAGCTTGAACGTCTGTCACAAACGGTCGAATCGACGTTCGGTTCGATGTTGATCTATACAAAGCGCGCGTATTTCCAAGCAGAACAGGGATTCAATTCCACGCTTCCGGTTTCGAACGACGAATTGGCGATCACATTCAATATGAGCACGTCGCCGCTCGCGTCTTCTTTTCCGTTCACGTCTGCAGAGCTTACATCCGACAACGGAATCCTCTATGGCGTGAATCGTCACAACAACTCGCTCATTATCTTTGACCGATTCTCATTGCCAAACGCGAACGCCGTCATCTTCGCAACGTCTGGTGCGGGAAAATCGTACGCCGTGAAATTGGAAATTCTCCGTTCAATGATGCTTGGCGTGGATGTCATCGTCATCGACCCAGAAATGGAATACAAGCATCTGTCGGATGCGGTTGGTGGAACGTATATCAGCATCTCGTTGTCGTCGCAGGCAAAGATCAACCCGTTTGATCTTCCACGTCCAGTCGGAGAAACCGTGTCCGTCGAAGACACGATTCGAAGCGCGGTTATCACGATCAAAGGATTGCTCAAACTCATGTTGGGCAAGCTCACGGTGGCAGAAGATTCCATTCTCGATCGCGCCTTGCTCGAAACGTACGCGAAGAAAGATATTGTGCCGGGTGCGGATCTCACGAAAGTTGAACCGCCGATTCTGCAAGATTTTCAGGATATTTTGGAAGGGATGGAAGGAACGGGCGATCTCGTGTTGCGTCTCAAGAAATTTACGGAAGGAACATTCTCTGGTCTTCTGAACTCACCGACGTCGGTGAAGATGAATAATCAATTGGTCGTCTTCTCGGTGCGCGACTTGGAAGATGAGCTTCGTCCAATGGCGATCTACACGATCGTGAACTATATCTGGAACGTGGTTCGTTCCGAGAGAAAGAAGCGCATTCTGTGTATCGATGAAGCCTGGTGGCTCATGCAACACGAAGATTCCGCGAAGTTTATTTTCGCCCTCGCAAAACGTTGTCGAAAATATTATCTCGGTCTCACAACGATTACGCAGGATGTGAACGACTTCTTGACCTCGCCGTATGGTCAGGCGATCGTGACGAACTCGTCGATGCAGTTGCTCCTCAAGCAGTCGCCGGCGGCGATCGATCTTGTGGCTCGCGTGTTCCTTCTCACGCAATCAGAAAAATACCTTCTGCTCGAATCTGGTCGCGGGGAGGGTATTTTCTTTGCCGGACAAAAACATGCCGCCATCCAGATTGTGGCGTCATATACCGAAGATCAAATCGTGACGACCGATCCGAACCAGTTGCTGAAGATCGAAGCCGCGAAAAAAGAGTTTCAAGAATCAATGGATAACCCCGGAAAATAATCTATGGAACGCCGTACAAAACTCGGACTCTTAATCCTCTTCGCACTACTCCTGCTGGGGCTGGGGTTGTATCTCATTTTTCAGCCGTTCATTAACGAACGTTTTGGATCTGCGCCGGCGGCGCCAAATCAGGCAGCGCCCTATATTCCGCCGAGTCTTCCCGTGATCCCAACGGAGGGGACGAGCGGTGGAGTGACAACTCCAGTCCCGGACGATCTCCGTGCCTTGGAAAATCGTTCGCGTACGGTTGTTGAGCGCATCGGTTCTGGAACGAGCGGGAATGGTTTTCTCGGATATCAAGACGTTCTCACGCAGTTCACCTCCAATGGACGCGCGAACATTCTTGCGGAACAAAAGATGCTTCAGGAACAGCATCCCGCATCGGGAGCTCCGTATGGAATTTCGACACGCGCGGCCGCAGCTCGGCTTGCGAGCGGCGCTTCTGGAGCGGAGCAGATCGTGATTCTCGTTGAAGCGGTTCAGGTCGTTGATTCGGGTAATCCTTCCAAGCCGCAGTCTTCCATGGGGAAGCGAGCAGATCTCACGTTCGTTCGACAGCCAGATGGTCAGTATCTGATTGAATCGATTGTGTGGTCTGATCTGGAGCTGTAGTTTTCTGCGCATGCTCCACCGCCTCCGCGAAGTTCTTGCCGAGGTCCTGTATCCGCCGTTTTGCGTTTCATGCAAGGCAGGTGGGGAGTGGTGGTGTGAATCTTGCCGAGAAAAGACGGAGGTGATTGCCGGAGATGTTTGTCCTGCGTGTTTCGCATTGATCCATGAATCGCCGTGCGACAAGGCTTCTTCGCTGGATGGAATCGTTCCCGTCGGTTTTTATCATGATCCGCAACTGCGAGCCGTGATTTGGTCGCTCAAATATCAGGGCGGACTCTGTATTCTGCCATCATTGCGAACATTTTTGGGAACGTGGAGATCTGCGCGCCAAGCTCCATGGCCATGGGCCGGACATTCTTCTATCGTGATTTCCGCGGTCCCGACTTCTGCGCGTCGTGCCCGTGAGCGAGGATTTGATCAAGCAGAAATATTCGCGAATCTCGTTCGTGAAGAAATTGTCCCATGGGCAACGACGATAAAATTGCTTTCACGAACACGTGACATCCCTCCACAGGCAGGGATTGAAGTCGGACCGATGCGCGCGGCGAATATTCAGGGGGCCTTTCAGATTCTGAATCGGGGCTCTCTCCCAGAACAGGTGATTCTAGTAGACGACGTCGCGACATCCGGGGCAACGCTGATGGAAGCGGCACGGACGTTAAAACAGGCCGGCGTTTTGCGTGTTTACGCCATCGTCCTCGCGATTGGGAAGTGATGCGCTCGAAATGGTATCCTTGGGATGATATGTACCGCATTCAGATTCTTCTTCTCGTGGTTCTTGGGGTGTTTGGAGCATATTCCGCATCTGCGGCGTTGAAAGAGGGGGAGACATGCCAGATTACAGAGTTTCCGCAGAAAATTGTGGAAGCGAATAAGTCCCTGAACCCGAAATTAGTCGTGATCAGTGCAACCTGTCAGAAATCCGTCGCATGTGACGCAAATGCTCCCATGATTACGCTCGGGTCGAGCGAACCAAAAATTGGGCGTATTCATCAATATGTGAATTCCGGTGGATGTGATGAAGCGGCGGGATACGGATGTTGCATCTACATGAGCGAGCCGTCTGCGCCAGGTAAGCCGGCTGTCGTGAACCCCGGTTCTTCGATGAAGCTTGATAATCCACTCGGAACAAATTCTCTCCTCGAACTCGTACGACGATCCGTGCAAACGTTTGTTGGTGTCCTTGGGGCGTTTGCACTTCTCGTCATGATTTACGCCGGATTCACCTGGATGACGGCGGGTGGGGATACATCGCGGGTACAGAAGGCACAACAAACAATCCGATATGCCGTGATCGGACTCGGGATGATTATTTTTTCCTACGCCATTGTCTCGTTTGGGTTTCGAGCGATCACTGGCTCGTAAGCGCTATTCGAGTGACGGGGGATTTTTGAGACACGTTGTTAGTTCCGTCGTCTGTGTCCATCCGCATTTGCCGGTGGCTTGTCGTTCACATGTTGCGGTCGTGTAGCAGGCATAGTCCGCACGATATTCGCAGGTCGAGACAATGGTCGCGGCCGAATCCGCGTCTGCGCAGATGATCCCGCTACAGCCCGCCGGAACACAATCACTGGATCCCGTTTCTTCGGGTGGAGGAGTTGATGGTGGTGTCACGAGATCTCCTGCAGGAGGGTAGCTGTTCGGCATTCGTCGGAAACGTTTCCAGCTGTGATCGGCTCCGATGTAGTATCCCGCGATTCCGCCGGCGATCACGCCGAGGGCGACGAGCGCGTACACAGATGACAGAGACTTCATATGTTGCCATGGTACCACGAAATAGGTGTGGATAGCGTCAGAAGATGAGGCGTTTGAGGGGTGTTGTCGTGAGTGTCGGCTCGCTATACTGAGCCAAATGTTTCTTCGTTATTTGCGTACTTCTCTCGTGGTCACATGCGTGTTTTTTCTGTGTGTGATTTTTCGCAGTGAAATTGCTCACGCGTTTCCGTACGATCTGAGTCGGAGTTACAGCGTTCGTACCTTTGATTACAACCGTACCAGTGCAAGTGAGTACGGCGTATTTGATAGCCCCGTTTCTGCGCATTTCGTGGATGTCGATGGAGATGGAGATCAAGATGTCGCCACGGCGGGATATATTGCTCGGAACGTGTTCATCTCGCTGAATAATGGCGACGGAACATACGAACGTGGGGGAGGGTATCCGATCGGGGGTTCGCCGCTTTTTCTCACCTCGGCGGATATCGACGATGATGGAGATATGGACCTTGCGACGGGGAATCATGCGTCCGGGACGTTTTCGATTTTGTTTAATTTGGGAAGTGGAACATTTTCGAGTAGTACGGAATATGCGGTGACAGATAATCCGCTTGTACTTGCGTTCGCCGATATCGATGATGATGGAGATTTAGATTTGAGCGTGACGAAATCCGTCGGCTCAACCGTCGCCATGTATCTGAATGACGGGGAGGGGGTGTTTACTACAAGCACAAGCTACACCGTCCAGAACTATCCGCGGTTTATTGTGTTTGCGGATTTGGATGGCGACGAGGATTCTGATATGGGAGTTGCGAATCTGGCGTCGAATTCAATTTCGGTGCTTTTGAATAACGGGAATGGAACGTACGCAACCGCAACCTCATACGCATCTGGTGGATTGAGCCCGATTGCGGTGGAAGCGGCGGATGTTGATGGTGATGATGATCTCGACTTGATCACGACGAACGCTGACACGGGGAGTCTTTCAATTTTGAAGAATAATGGAAACGGGACATTTGCCGCAGCCCAGGTGTTTGCGACGGATATCGGCACATCGTTTTCGGTTGTCGTTGGTGACCTCGACGGCGATGGAGATCCAGATCTTACGACTGGTACGGCGACGGATAACAGCGTCCATACATTTTTCAATGATGGAACAGGGGCATTTAGCGGAGGCGAGCGTTATCAAGGTGGGCGAACCACGAACGGCTTTGATCTGGCTGATGCCGACGGTGATGGCGATAACGATCTTGTGCTCTCGAATGGAGGGGCGGACAGCATCACCATTATGTTAAATAAAGGAGATGGTCGGTTCCCGCAGCCGACCACGTATGCGGCCGGGGCAGAGTTTCAATACAACGTTCTTGCCGCAGATGTCGATAATGACGGTTTTCAGGATGTGCTCTTAAATGTGGCAGAAACGAATAATTATCCGATCGCCGTGCTGAAAAACAATGGGAGCGGAGCGCTGGGAACTCCCAGTGATTATTCGACCGGCTCAGATACGGCCCCATATTCGTTTGCGGCGTCAGACGTGAATGGAGATGGATATGTGGACCTCGGTGTAGTGCTCACGTACGCCACAAGCCAAAGCGGTTTTGCGATCAAACTGAATAACGGTGATGGGACGTTTGGCGCGAACAATGTTTATGCGACCGGATTCTTGCCGGACTATTTTGGCTTGATGGGAATTGAGTTTGCGGACTTTGATCACGATCAAGATCAGGATGTGATGGTAACCGAGTATGAAACGGCCAAGGTTCATGCGTTTCTCAACAATGGGGCCGGAGTCTTTACGCTCGGTAGTACCTACACCGTTGGGACAAATCCGTTCATGCTCACATTGGCGGACTTGAACGGTGACGGAGATATGGACGCCGCGGTCACGAATTATGGATCTCTGAGCGTTTCCTTGTTGTTTGGAAATGGGAATGGGACATTTGCAAGTCCCGTAACCTATTCTGATGGTTTTGCGGCATGGGTTTCAGATATTGGTTCTGGAGATCTTGATGATGACGGAGATATTGATCTCGTGGTCAGCGGCGGTGTGCTCATGGACGCGATTTCGGTGCTCATGAATAACGGCAACGGAACATTTGCGACATCCGTGATGTATCGCACGGGGATGGATCCGGTATTCTTAATCGTCACCGACCTGGATTACGATGATGATCTGGATATCGCAACCGCGATGTATACGTTCAACAGTATCGGGATTCTGATCAATAACGGGAACGGTACGTTTGCAGAAACGGCGAACCTCATTTCAGGAAAAGAGGGGAAAGGACGCCCATATGATCTTGCCGCCGCAGATCTGAATAACGACGGCGTCAAAGAATTGCTTGTCGCGAATTCACAGGCGACGACAATGTCGGTCATTTATAGCCTTCTCCCACCTCCACCGCTGGTCGTCGTTCGCGTCGGGGGAGGAGGTTCGGGCCATCCAGGAACCGTGCGTCTCCCTCCGGTTGTGACCGTATTCCAGACGACGGATTTAGCGTTCTTGAAACGTCTTGAGAAACTCAAAGAGCTGAACCTTTCTATTCATCAGCTCATGAAGCTTCCGGATGATGGAAATTTAGAAACCCAAGACGATACGGCCGTGTACTACATCGGTTCTGATGGGCGTCGTCATGCGTTTCCGAATGGGCGAGTCTTTTCAAGTTGGTATACGGATTTTTCTCAGGTAAAAATCGTCGATGCCTCCATCCTCGCGGTCGTCCCTCTGGGAGCAAATGTCACCTATAAACCTGGGGTGAGGATGGTGAAGTTCACGACGGATCCAAAAACGTATCTCGTAGAAAAAGGTGGAGCACTCAGATGGATCGTATCAGAAGCTGTCGCGATCCAACTCTACGGAGCGTCGTGGAATACACATATCGATGACATGAATGATGCCTTCTTTTCGAACTATCGATTTGGAGAGGATGTACACGGACTCACGGATTTTGATCCGGTCGTGATCCAGGCGAGTACAAAAGTTCCCAGTGAAAGCTTTCTGCACTACGCGTCTTTCCCGTTGTAGAACGTCGGTTTCAGCGCATCGACATCTACCTCATCGAGACAGCGTACGTTGAGCGCGACCATTTGCGCGCCGCTTGACCCAACGCCGCGTCCGAATGACGCGACACCACATGTTTTGCAGAAAAGATGGTGAATAATTTTTTTGTTGAACTGATAATCAGTGAGACTCTCTTCACCGGAAAGAAGGTTGAATTGATCCGCGGAGACAAATGAAAGAATCGCACCGCGCTTCGCACAGAGCGAGCAGTTGCAGATCATGGTTTTTTCTAAATCTGTCGCCACCGTGTATTTCACGGCACCACAGTGACATCCGCCCGTATATGTTTTCATAGATCTATGAGATTTCAAGTGCGGCTAATGCGCCTTCGGCAACAGCTTCAGTCACGCGTCGTGGCTGTTTTGCATCTCCCACAACGGAGACGTTCTTCACGAGCTTCTTCAATTCGGCAGTAATACCGTCGTTAGAAAATGCGCCAAAACATACGACTACCGTATCCGCCGAAAGATTCTTTGCGCCGTCGGCTCCTTCCACAGAAACAGATTTCGGTCCGATGTTCATCACTTTGGTCTCTGTAAGCGTTTTGACGCCGAGTTTCCGCAGTCGTTCAAGGAGTAACGCACGATCGTCGCTTGGGGCCTCGGTCGCGATAGAGCCTGTGGCTTCTACGATGGTGACGGAATGTCCGTTGTTCGCCAATGCCTCTGCGACTTGAGCGCCCATGCATCCGCCGCCAGCAATCACGACTTTCCCCGTTGCTTCCGACCAGCCTTCGACGAGATCGCGTGCGATTACGACGTTTGTTCTGCCGATGCCTGGAATATTCGGACGAGTTGGTGAAGAGCCCATGGCGATAATCGCCGCGTCATAGGCGCCCGTTGAAGTCATCTCTGGGGAGAATTCGGTGTTGAGATGGATTGTGACGCCTAGGCGTTGTACGTCTTGGACAAGTGTTCTGAGAAAATCACCCCAGTCGCCGCGATGAGGAAGCGCGGCGGCGGCGATGACCTGACCACCGAGCTTCCCGTGTTTTTCATAGAGTGTGACGCGATGTCCGCGTTCGGCCGCCGTCTTAGCCGCAGATAGTCCGGCTGGACCTCCACCAATAATGAGCACGTTTTTCTGCCGGGAAGGTTTTTTGGCGAACAGCCCTTCACGGCTTGTTTTGGGATTCACTGTGCACCAGACATCTTTCTGCTCGAAGAGACGTTCGATGCAACCCTGATTACACGCGATGCATTTGTTGATTTCTTTTAGACGGCCCTGCTGAACTTTATTGGGCCATTCCGGATCCGCGAGGAGCGTGCGACCAATGGCCACGAAATCTGCCAAACCGTCTTTCAAGGTTTTTTCGACAATTTCCGGCGTCCGCAGTTTCCCGACGGCGATCACGGGAATGGTTACTGCTTTTTTTACGCCACTGGCGAGATGCAGGAGTGGCCCGTCTTCGATCGCCATGGGTGGGATCATGTACCCCCGCGCATACGATGCGTAGTTGCCGACAGAGATGTGGAGCGCATCAGCGCCCATCTCTTCAAGTTCCTTCGCGATGCGAATCGTGTCTTTCAGGGTTAAGCCTCCTGGCACCATCTCTTCACCGGACAGGCGTACAGTTATCGGGAAATGCGGACCAACGTCTTTTCGGACCGCTTCAAAAACCTCGCGGAGAAAACGCATTCGTTTCTCGGGAGTTCCGCCATATTCATCCTCACGCCGATTTGAAAATGGTGAAAGAAATTGCGTGATGAGATAGCCGTGCGCTCCGTGGATTTCGACAAAATCAAGACCGGCTTTTTTTGCACGTAAAGCGGCGGCGCCATATGCGCGAACAAGACGATGAATCTCGTCCACGGTCAGCTCATGCGGGATTTCGTTTACGGTCGGATCAGGAATCGGTGATGGAGCAACAGGTTGATGACCAGAATTTTTCGAGGAGGTTTGTCGTCCGGCATGGTAGAGCTGGATGCCGATTTTTGCCCCGTGCTTGTGTGCGGCCAGAGCTAATTTTTTCAAACCGGGGATCACCGTATCTGAGTGGATACCTAGTTCATTCACAAAACCTTTTCCTTCCGGACGGATAAAGCTCGCCTCCAAAATCATCATTCCGACGCCGCCTTTTGCAATGCTCGAGATGTGGTCAATGTATTTTTTAGTCACCAGCCCTTTTGCATCCGCATAGTTACGAACCATGGGCGGCATGACGAGGCGATTTTTCAGCGTCAGGTTGCCAATCCGACCCGAAGAGAAGATGGAGGAAAAGTTGGCCATAATTTTTTTTTCAGGATCATCACCAATCTCACTTCTACACGTTCGCTTCGCCGAAGGCCTCATCTTCCACGTCTGCGTCTGCATCCGCTTTTGTTTTGTGCGTGCGTCCGTCGATGTGATTCGGCGGCGCATAGACCGTGGCGACTTTGAGTGGTTCGTTCCCGGTATTTTTGAAATTATGTTTTGTGCCAGGGGTGACAACCACGACATCACCCGGGCCGATCGCAAATGTTTCATCATTCAGCATCGCTTCTCCGTGGCCCGTTTGGAAAAAGAGGGTCTGTTCAACGTGCTCATGCGTCTCTTCACCGATCTCCCCGCCAGGTGGGATGTTCATGACAACTAATTGCGATTTTTTACCCGTGAATAGAACACGGCGAAAAAATTCGTTCGCGTCCGTTTCTTTCAGGATGTTGACTCGGAAGGACATAGGTTTTGCACAATAGATGAAAAAAGGGATGAGAATCCTACAAGGAGCCTACATAGCGACGAAGATATTGTACGCCCAGGGGGAGCTTCTGTCTTTATGGAAGATTAGGTTCCCAAATAGCGCAAAACCGCCCTTTCGGGCGGTTTTGGTGCTGGCGGAGAGGGTGAGATTCGAACTCACGGTAACCTTTCGGCTACGACGGATTTCAAGTCCGTTGCTTTAGACCACTCAGCCACCTCTCCGTGCTCGGCTTGTCATCCTGCGCTTCGTCCGCCGGGCGGACTGCGCTACGGATGACGCCTGCGCTTTGCCCGTTGTGAACGGGCAAGTCCGCGTGCTCGCGGACGTCGCTCATTTAGGATCAAAGCAGGAAGAATGTAGCAGGAGTCGATGCTCCGTTCAAGGG
>JAGOQY010000071.1 GCA_018063125.1 Patescibacteria group bacterium
GAGAATCGTTGCGGATTTAATGAGTCTGGATTTATTCATAAAGAGGATTGGGGTTAAGAGGAATGGCTCGCATTTTTATCGCGGAATCGTTCTTGCGGAGCTTAATGATTTGGTAAGGTCGTACGCCCTCACATTCAGTACTACGTCGTTCCATGAGAGTTCTTTCATCAACAGACGGAAGCGACACTTGGAATGGCTCTGGGCGCTCTGGACCTGGAAGAAACGCGGCGCGCCCATAAATTTCCCACGGGAGGACGAGACAAGCCTGAAACTGCATTTCTGATTCACCGTTCTCATTTTCCGTTTCGACGAAACGACCAATCACGCGCACATCCTTGAATCGCAGAAGAATTTCTCGCTCCGGCGGAGTCAACAGATCCAACGAAACATTCCACATTTTTCCGTCATATCCTCGAAGCGACATCGCTGAAGCATCCTGCGTGAGGCTCATCACTTCTCCCGCAAGCAACCCCCGATCAGGACTCATCCACGTAATACGCTGTTTACTCATTGCAGAAAGATGAAACGGAAGTCGCCCACCAATCTGCTCATCTACGGCTTGTCCGATTCCAAACTGATATAGAAAGACACCTGCAAGCAAACTTCCCACCACGCTGATGCCGATAATACCGACCAACGGCGTACGGTATCCCCACTTCGTGTGTCGGAAATTTTCATATCCCAACACGATCATCAACGCGAGAACGCTGATCCAGAGATATGGAAGAGAGCCGAATACAAATCCTGGGAAAAACTCGTGCGTGGCGGGAGAATATTCCCAGCCAGCATTCGCAATGACGAAAATCGTTGCGGAAACCGCACCCGCTCCGAGAAGAATCGAAAAGACCCACAGGATCC
Organism: Patescibacteria group bacterium; assembly: GCA_018063125.1. Classification (GTDB taxonomy): domain Bacteria; phylum Patescibacteriota; class Patescibacteriia; order 2-12-FULL-60-25; family 2-12-FULL-60-25; genus JAGOQY01. The sequence continues at coordinate 859 of JAGOQY010000071.1, forward strand.
AAAACGCGATATTGCGAGTCGCGAATTGCCAGCGTGGGCGTGGAGCAACGTGTTCCTGATCAATCCGCTCCAAGACCTTGTGGGCAAGGTTATTGTTTTGGGATTCGGGAGAAGGGTGGCTCATACGTTCTTTGGATCGGTAGAGAGGACGGCGTGGAGGCGTTTCTTGGCGCGATTCAGGAGTGTCGCGACCGTTCCAAGCGGCACCTGCAAAATATCGGACATTTCTTCATAACTTCGTTCTTCAAAAAATCGCAGGACAATCGCGTCACGATACTTCGTGTCAATTTTCGCGAGCGCGCGAGAAAGCCGTTCTGCAGTGAGTCCTTGATCAGCACTTCGTTCAATGTCGATTTCTGCACGCAGATGCTCCAGGACAAGCTCCGCATCATCAATGAGCGCACCTTCTGGACGTGCGGCATTCGATCGAAAAAAACTCACCGCTTCGTTATGTGTAATGCGATAGATCCACGCGGAAAATTTCAAACGCGGATCAAAATCGTTCAAGTTACGGTAGGCTTTCAAAAACACGTTTTGAAGCACATCCTCCGCATCTTCTGTACGCCAGACGCCGAGACGTTTCAGGTATCGCGCGAGTGGCGCCTGATATCGCTCAACGAGGACTCCAAAAGCTTCCTTATTGCGTAAGGCCTCCCCGACGACAGATTCGTCGGTGAGCGGCTTTTGGTCTTCCGGCATGGGTCGGTATAAGCGTATACGCGGAGCAAGGATTTGTCTTTCACAGCTATATTTTGAATGTTTTCCACAGGGTCCGCGTATTACCAGCAAACACCCCTGTATATGAAACGATTTTTGAAGAAAAAATGGGCCATTGGGCTCGTTCTCCTCGTAGCCGCCGTTGGTGGCTATGTTGCCTATGGGCAGAGCGAAGCTCCCGCAGAAACGCGCTATGTCCTCACGGAAGCAACCAAAGGAACGCTGGTCGTTTCTATTTCCGGAAGTGGAAATGTTTCGGCCGAGAACCAACTCGATGTCATGGCTGGCGTTTCTGGCGCCGTGACACAAGTCCTCGTGAAGACGGGTGAGACGGTCACAGAAGGAACTCCGCTCATCGAAGTTGATCGTCGTGATGCCGTGAAAACCGTTCGTACCGCGGAACAGAATGTTCGCGATGCACAAATCTCACTGGAATCTGCGCAGATCTCCTATGAGAAACTCTTCTCTCCAGAATCTGATTCAAACGTTCTTCAAGCGCAGAATGCCTTGAACCAGGCCGAGCGAAATCTTGCGGAGCTTTTGGAAGGACCGGATGAATTAGAAAAGTTCACCGCGGAAGAGCGCGTTCGTGTTGCAGAGAGCAATGCAAAGCTCGCCGATGATGGCGTCACGCCAAAAACGGTTCGCGACACCTACGACAAAACCGTCAACACACTCCAGACGATCCTGAACTCCACGCAAAACGCCTTGGATGATTCCAATGACATTCTGGCTGTGGAAGGAAATTCCGCAAATACCAACCTGACGCAGTTATTTTCGGTGCTCGATCAAAGCAAGAAAATCAACGCGGTGAATAGCTACGCGAACGCGAAATCCAAAATTGAAGAAGCTCGCGACGCCATCGATCCATTGGAAATCCGGAATGAAGACATGGAAGAGATTTCCGACGCCATTCCCCTCTTGCGCGAGGCGATTGATGCAACGGCGGATCTCTTGAAGCACGTGAAATCGGGACTCGAGTCAACGCTGACTTCAGCTTCGTTTAGCCAGTCGAGCTTGGATTCCTACAAATCCACGATCCAGAGCGATCTCACCGCCATGACGAGTGCGAACAGTACACTCACGGCGCAGGAAGATTCCATCGACGACGCCTATGACGCCTACACAACGGCTCAGGCGGATTTGAAGAAGGCAAAAGCGGAACTCGCGGAACTCCTTGCTGGAGCAGATGCGAATGACATCGCCAACGCACGAGAAACGCTGGAGGAACGAAAACGCGCGCTCGCGGATGCACAAGACGGTGCAGACCCGGATGATATTGATATTAAAGTTGCGAAGAACACGATCGCCCAGCGCCAGTCGTCACTGACAAATGCCCGAGACACTCTTGCAGAGGCGATTGAAGAATTAAATGATTACACGGTCAAAGCTCCGTTCGATGGCGTCATCGCCGAACTTACGGTGAACAAGGCGGATCAGGTTTCGCAGAATACGGCGATCGTCACATTGCTCACGGAAGCAAAGATTGCAGAAATTGCGTTGAACGAAGTTGATGTTGCCAAGGTGGAAGTGGGGCAAAAGGCCACCATGACATTCGACGCGGTCGCAGATCTCACCATCGCGGGAACCGTGAGCGAGGTCGATATGATCGGAACTGCGACGCAGGGCGTCGTGACGTATAACGTGAAGATTGCATTCCTCACAGAGGACGAACGCATCAAAGCCGGAATGAGTGTCTCCGCGTCTATCGCGACGGATGTGA
>JAGOQY010000072.1 GCA_018063125.1 Patescibacteria group bacterium
CACCGGAACTCGAAAAACTCGAAGGCACGCACGCGATTATTTCGAAGGTGAGCGAGTATCGCGAAGTCGCGAAACTGCTTTCGACGTATGTGGAAACACTTCCGGAGCAGACGGATTCAGAAGGTCGCGTGCATACGACGTTCAATCAGATCGGTGCGGCAACGGGACGCATGTCTTCGACGAATCCGAATCTTCAGAACATCCCGATTCGAACCGAGCTCGGTCGGAAGATTCGCGCAGGATTTGTTTCATCCAAAAGTCATCTTCTCCTGTCGTGCGACTATTCGCAGATTGAACTTCGCGTGATTGCCGCGCTCTCGAAAGATCAGAAGATGTTGGAAGCGTTCGAAAAGAATGTGGACATTCATACGGCAACTGCAGCCGCGATTTGGCACATTGGACTTGAAGACGTCACGAAGGATCAGCGACGTGCCGCGAAAGCAATTAACTTCGGAATTATTTATGGACAGGGTCCGCAGGGTTTGGCGAAAGCTGCAGGTGTTCCGTATGCCGAAGCAAAGATGTTTATCGAGGAATACTTTCACGTGTATTCCGGTATTCGAGAATATCTTGATGGGACGAAAGAATTAGCGCATGCACAGGGCTACGTGGAAACGCTGTTTGGTCGCAAGCGCCCGATCCCGGAGATCAACTCTCCCATGCCGCAATTCCGCGCGGCTGCGGAACGCATGGCGATCAACATGCCTGTGCAGGGAACTGCGACCGGAGATCTCATCAAGCTCGCGCTCATCGTGTTGGATGAGGAGCTTCCGAAGAAACATCCCAACGTGAAGATGTTGCTTCAAGTTCACGATGAAATCGTGTTTGAAGTTCCAGAGAAAGAAGTTGAAGCTGTTTCAAAGACCGTCAAAGATATTATGGAGCAGGTGGAGAAAATTGGTGTTCCGCTCGTCGTTGATGCGAAGGCGGGAAGAGATTGGGACGAAATGAAAAAAGTCACCGAATAAAACGCGGCCTCCGATTTCCGGAGGCCGCTTTGTTGAGGAGTTATCGTACGGCGAGGTCGGATTCGTCGTACGAGATGTTGAGAGGGTTGATGAGGACGCGCTTCTTCTCGCTCTTCTCGATGTGGCCGGCGACCGTCACCTTGAATTGGTACGGCTCGCTGTACGTCGCGAGCGTTTTGCGAATTTCGTCCACGGTATTTTCGGGGACATAGAGCGCGTAGCCGGCACCCATGTTGAGCGTCTTGTAGGCTTCCCGATCATCCAGCTTTCCATGCTTTTGGAGGAACGGAAAGATCAGCTTCGGCTCTGGGAGAGCGTCGATCACGTAGGTGAACGCCTGCGTGGCGCGCATGAGCTTGGCCCAGCCGTGGCCTGTGATATTCACGGCGTAGTGGATGTCGATTCCTGCGTTGAGGCATTCGAGGATCGGAAGCACATAGATGTGCGTCGGGTCGAGGAGCGTTTCTCCGTAAGATCGGCCATCGGAAAGCTTCGTGAGATAACCCTCGTCGAGCTCTGCAGCGATCTGGCGCGCGAGCGTCAGGCCGTTTGCGTGGATGCCCGAGCTCTCGATGAGGAGGATGACATCGCCATCACGAATCTTTTCGGGATTGAACAAGCGCTTTTCCTCACCGACGCCAACCGCGGAGCCAGAAAGGAGGCATGTCCCTGGCGTGATGATGCCTTTCAGCGTCGGTGTCTCTCCCCCGCCCCATGCACATTGCGCCATGTGGCAGGCTTCGCGCCAGCCGCTGATGAGATCGTTTGATCTTGTTTCGTCTTTGAACCAATCTGATGAGCCGACGGCGAGATGCATCGCCACGGAAAGCGGGGCCAAGCCCAAGGTGAGAAGATCGTTCACGATCATTGCGACCGTGTCTTGCGCCACGAGATCGTAATGCGATCTTCCGGTGGACTCGTACATCGCGTCCGCGACCAGATTCTTTGTGCCGAGCCCTTCTTCGACGTGACCGATGACGAAACCGCTGCCTGGAGCTCGTAGAACGAACGCGCTTTCGCCACGCGTCCATTCGAGTGCCGTGAAGTCTTGTCCAGCGACGTTGAAGTCGGTTTCTCGGGCCGCTTTTTGAGCGGCTCGTTTGAACGGATCCATGAGATCGTAGTTCACCCCGGACTTCGCGTACGAGTCATTTTTCATCACAACATCCTTTCAATGTGCGCCCGAACTTTACGGAGATGCGAAGTTTGCGTCAATGCGCTAGGCTTGCGTCATGATTATCGTGTGTAGTGGCCCAGACACGTATTCCGCGCGGCAAAAGGCGCGTGAATTGGGCGAGGCGTTCAAGCAAAAATTTGATCCGTCGGGCTACTCCACGGAGGTGATGACGGAACCGGATGTAAAAGAATTGATGAACCGCATGTCTGCGCCGTCTTTTTTTGCAACGAAGCGATTCATTCGATGCGATGGGCTTTTTGCGAAGATTAAAATCGCAGACGTACGAGCACTCGCAAAGCGTGTTGATGCAGATGGAGATACGACCATCGTTGTGACAGTGGAAGAAGAAGCTCCGTCAGAAAAACATACGGTCGAATTTGAAAAAGGTCGCTTGGTCTCATATAGCTATCCCCTTCTTCAAGGCGCGAAGTTTCTTTCGTGGTGTATGGATCTCGCAAAAGTTCTCGGCGCATCAGAGAACGATGCAAAAGAAATTGCACAACATACAGATGGCGATGCGTGGCTCGCGGAACAAGAATTGATGAAGCGTTCTGCAAATCCACACGCGGAACTTGTCGAAGTTGCAGGAGAACCGGCGGGAGCATTTGAAGCGGCAGATTCTTTTTTAACAGAGCGCACAGGATGGCGCACCATCATTGCAGAAGCGGACGAAGCATTTCCGATGCTCGCAGGTCAGGCGCGTTCTGCAACTCGTGTGGCGGATTACGCGACGAACGGTCTTCATCCATTTGTCGCAAAAAAACTTTCTCAACTTCGTATCGCTTCTCCTGCGCGAAGATTGATGCGCGCGATCTCTGCGTTAGTCGCTCAGCGTTCCGGGCTTGCACAGACAGACGAACCGCAAACACTTCTGTAGAAATAAAAAAATCCTCCGATCAATGTCGGAGGATTTTTTTATTAGGCCTTCTTGGCGTTGGCCTTCTTCATGATGGCGGACTTTTTGCGAGCGGCGGCGTTGCGATGGATGACACCGGTTTTCACGGCTTTGTCGATCGCTTGCTGCATTTTGATCGCCGTTGCCTTGAAATCGGCACTGCCGCTCGTAGAGAGCTCGCGGCTCTTCTTCAAAAGCGCCTTCACGTTCGTGCGAACACGCGCATTTCGCGCGGCGCGGCGCTTGTTTT
>JAGOQY010000073.1 GCA_018063125.1 Patescibacteria group bacterium
GTGATGGTGACGCGTGATTCTGATGACGCGCCGGAAGAATTGATTCACATGAGCCGAGGTTCCTGCGTTCGAACACCGATGGGTGTCCCGCATACGTTTTATGCGATTACTTCCGTGACAGCGGTCGCGATGCTTTCGAAACGTTGGGATGATTGCAACCCGCCGATTGTTCGCGTCGAGACATTGACCGGTGGTCGACCCGATCCTTCGTAATTTTGTGAAACGCGTCGCAGTCATCGGGGCACGAGGATTTATCGGAAGCGCGCTCGTCGAAGCTTTTTCCGCGCATCCGGATTTTGACGTGACCGCCGTCACACGAGAAAATTACGCAGACGCGCAACAGAACACGTATGACGTTCTCGTGAATTGTGCGATGCCGTCCGCACGATTTCGTGCCAAGCAAGATCCAGCGTGGGATTTTCGAGAGACCGTTCAGAAGACGGCGGATCTCTTCCATGGATGGAATTTTCAAAAGTTTGTGCAGTTAAGCTCCGTTTCCGCGCGTTGTCAGTTGGATACGGCCTATGGACGACACAAGGCGGCGGCGGAAGCGATCTGCAATTTTGGTGACCATCTCATTGTTCGTTCTGGCGCGGTGTACGACTCGGAAATGAAGAAGGGTGTACTCGTCGATATGATGCAGGGGAAGACTGTGTTCGTGGATGGAGAGAGCCGATACTGTTTTGCGTCGCGAGATTTTTTAACCAACTGGATTGTGAACCATTTAGATCGTACGGGAATTGTGGAAGTGGGAGGTCGTAACGCGATCGCGTTGAAGGAGGTCGCCGCACATCTGAATGCGCAGATTGGTTTCGAAGGAGTACTTGATCATCAAGAAGTTTCTGATTCAGATCCAGATTACCCAGAGGCGAGAGAGGTTCTCGCGTTTCTGGACAACTGGAAGCCCCAGCCATAAATTACAGCTCAATATGCAATCTGCCGTGAAAATCGATCGTTGCCGCGTGTGTGGAAATACGAGTCTCGTGCCCTGCATTGATATTGGCGAGCAGTATCTTTCCTCCGTTTTTCCGACGGATCTCAATTATCGTGAAACCGCGGCGAAGTATCCGCTGGATCTCGTGATGTGCGAGAAGAAAGCGGATGGCTCCACCTGCGGATTGATTCAGCTGGGCCATCGTCTGGATCTCACATCGATGTACGACGCATATCCCTACACAAGTTCGACGAACTCTTCGATGGGAAAGATTCTTGAAGATGTGGCAGAGAGTGGACGTGCGCTGAAGAACTTGGGATCAGATGATGTGATTCTGGATATCGGAGGAAACGATGGAACGCTGCTTTCTTTTTTCAAGAACGATCCGGTTCAGCTGATCAATATCGATCCGGCACAAAACGTGAAGACGTTGCTTGATTCTCCGTCTTTCACCCACGTTCGCAATTTCTTCAATGCGAATTCTTATCATGAAGTGACGCAGAAGAAAGCAAAACTGATTTTCAGTATTGCGATGTTCTATCACTTGGATGATCCGATGAAGCTTTCTCGCGACGTCGCCGAGGTTTTGGATGATGACGGCGCGTGGATTATTCAGATGGCGTATCTTCCGGCGATGATCCGGACGAATATGTACGACAACATCGTGCATGAACATGCAGGATATTACGCGGCGCATCACATGAAGTGGCTCATGGAGCAGATTGGGCTCGAGGTGTTTGATGTGATGGAAAATGACGTGTACGGCGGAAGCTTCCGCGTGTTTGTGAAGAAACAGGGAAATACGAAGCTCGCACACACGGATCGGTACAAGGCGATTTTGGAAAAGGAATTAACAGAAGGATTGTTTGATCCGGCAACGTATCACGCGTTCATGACGCGCGTCGAAAAAACTCGTGACGATCTCAAGGCGCTTCTTTCAAAGATCAAAAAAGAGGGGAAGAGTGTCTGGATCTACGGTGCATCTACAAAAGGAAATACGATTCTGCAGTATTGCGGGTTGGGGCATGAAGAAATCGCAGCCGCGGCAGATTCCAATCCATTTAAGCCGGGGAAATACATCATCGGCGCAGATATCCCGATCAAGACGGAAGAAGAAATGCGGGCCGCAAAGCCGGATTATCTTCTCGCACTTCCGTACAGTTTCATCGATGGGTTTATGAAACGTGAAGCAGAGTTGATCGCACACGGAACAAAATTCATCGTGCCCCTGCCAGAGGTAAAGGTTTTGTAAAAAAAGAAAAGCCGCATCGACGAGGGTCGTGCGGCTTTTTGGTTGAGTGTCAGAAGGGGAGCGCGTAGCGATCGCGATGGTTCGTGAACCAGTCCTTGAAGAACGCGATGTACTGATCCTGCTTCTGCGGAGGGCCGATGAGGTCGGGCGGGGTGTCGCGGAACCACTTGCACGTGTCGTTCTCGACGACCTTCCCGACCGGACGTGCGGCGACGAGCGTACAGAAGGGGTTCCCGTACGGATGTTCGTCCTTGGTCTGTGGGTGGACGCCGATGATGCGAATGTCGGTCACGCCGTCCGCGACCTTGTCTTCGCGCACGTGCCGCACGCAGGCGTCGGGAACGAGCTCGTCGCGCTTCACGCGACCGCCCGGAACGTGCCACCCTTTGAAGTACTGATCCTCGCGGTACTTGAGCAGGAAGCGGCCCTCGTCGTCGTAGAGCATGACCTCGATGACAGCGACGGGCATCAGCCCGTACACGAGCTCGTAGCACGAGTCGGGAATGAACCCCTTGTCGTTCTTGATGACGGTCAGTAGCTCGACGAGCTGAGCTTGTTGTGATTCCGAAAGTGCTGATGTCCTCATTCCATCTCCTTGAGTCAAAAGGTTTGAGAATCGCGCATTCTAGCCATATTTCTTCGGATCAGTCAAGATGTGGGAGATGAAAAAAGCCCTTATTACTGGGGTTGCGGGGCAGGATGGATCCTATCTTGCCGAACTGTTGCTCTCCGAAGGGATGGAAGTTTTTGGGATAGTAAAATCTGGAGCGGATCTGAAATACGTTCCGTCTGGTGTCGAGGTGTTCTCGGGAGATTTAGCAGACTCGGCTTTTCTCATCGACGTCGTTCAGCGCGTCGTTCCGGACGAGGTCTACAATCTCGCGGGAGTGACGACGCTGAAAGAGGCGTACGAGAATCCAGAGAAGACGTGGAAGATCAATTACGAAAGCGTGGGCGTGTTACTCGATGCTTCGTTACGCATGAATCCGTTGGTCAGATTTCTTCAGGCTTCATCGAGTGAGATCTTCCTCCCATCTGAACACGCACGACACGAAGAATCGCCGCGTGATTGGGAAACGAAAAATCCATACGCAAAAGCAAA
>JAGOQY010000025.1 GCA_018063125.1 Patescibacteria group bacterium
TTGAGATTTTGCGAAAATACGGCGGACTCCATTCGTTCATGTCGTGGAACGGCGCGCTTCTCACTGACTCTGGCGGATATCAAGTTTTTTCGTTGGCAAAGACACGAAAGATCACGGAAGAGGGAGCGGTGTTCGCATCGCATATCGACGGTTCTCGTCATCTTCTGACGCCCGAACTTTCCATGGAGATCCAGCAGGCCATCGGAAGCGACATCGTGATGGTGTTGGATGAATGCACGCCAGCAGGCTCTGGGCCGGAATATTTGATCCCGTCAATTGAGCGAACGGTTCGGTGGGCGGAACGATCCAAGATCGCGTTCGAAAAGGGGAGAGAGACATCGAATAATAAAGGTGCTCAATTGTTTGGAATCAACCAAGGCGGAATCGACGAAGGGCTTCGTATCCGTCACGCGGAAGCGTTAAAGAAGATCGGGTTCGATGGATACGCTATTGGCGGTCTTTCTGTCGGAGAATCTTTTGAGGACGCCTGTCGAACCGTCTCTGCGTTGGATGGAGTTCTCCCAACTGATCGTCCTCGCTATTTTATGGGTGGGGCAAAGCCACATGAAATCGTGGAATATGTGAAGCGTGGCGTGGATATGTTTGATTGTGTTCTCCCCACACGGAATGCACGTCACGGCCTGCTCTATCGTTTTGTTCACGACGATCTCTCTCGTCCCGACTTCTATGAGGCGGTTCATGTGACGAACGAGACTCTGAAAGAATCTGAAACTCCACTTGTTGCTCTCGATGAGGAGGAAGAACTTACCAAAGAACTCTCACGTTACTCATTAGGATACGTTCGACATTTGTTCACCGTAGACGAGATGCTCGCTCAGCGCCTACTCACGCTCGCGAATGTTCGTTTTTACTTGGAGCTCATGAAACGGATTCGCAAGGCAATTGAAAAAGGAGTTTTGTAAAAAAAATCGTGAAAAGAGAGCGATTGACGGAGTGCGCTTCCTGAGCAACACTGTTGTCTCGTTTCTTTGAGAAACGAAAATAACGACGCACCTTGAAAGGGAGATCGCATGACGGAACCGTACACGAACGGGTGTCTTTCGCATCATGACCGGCGTGTCAGTCTCGCGCCGCTCTCACATCCGAATCTTCAGGGCTATCCTGAACGTCTCCTGCGTCTCTACGCAAAGAACCGGGAGGTGAGTCAGCGGTACGAGTTCGAGTTGCCCATCCGCAAGGAATTTTTGCGGACGCACTTTTTCACGATCGCGGCGCTCCTCTGCATCGACGGTCGCGTTCAAGACTTTGCGTCCGCACTGGGCCTTGCGCTTGGGATGCTCGAGCCCTATCGCTCAGCTGGTGCGAAGTCCAACCTGAAGTCCGCCGCATATCGTTCACGACGCAGTGTCAATCTGCATCGCGTGAACGAGGGATATCGATCCGTGGATCGGATGAAGGGTGGCGAGATCGCGATGTTCACGGTCCATTACTCCGAGAGCCATCCATCCACCGCGAGCTGTGCCGCGTGGGGACACCAGACGGACAAGGCACTCGAGACCGCGACGAAGCTCGCGGATGAGTACAACGATGCCTTCCAGGGTCGGCAGGTCGTTGGATTTCCTGTCCTCATCGACACCGATCTGGACGCGCTCACGGTCATCGGACCGGCAGGAAGGATTCGCATCCTCAGCTTGCTCGATCGGCCAGAGACGCAGAACGGCACGTGCCGGGAGTACCTCGAGAGTCTTCTTCGTGAGATTTTCCCCGCAAGCTGGACCCCGCTTCAGCGTCTCCTGCCCGAGTTCCGGGAGAATTTCTATCCGGAGCTCGCAGAGCGTCTCGAGGCGAATATCCTGTTCGCCCGAACCGTCCGCGATAACCATCGGCCCATCGAGCTTCTGGATCATCAGGAGACGCTGGTCTTTGTCGGGCGGCATGCCGACGCCATCCCCGGTCACAACGAGGTGTTCCTCGTGGATGATACGGACGAGAAGGCGGAGGTCACGAAGGGCTACACGATCGGCCTCAAGTACGTGACGCGCAACGTTCTGAACGACGTGATCAAGACGGGGGATCGCGACTGGCGTATCCCGGTTGCGATCAACATTCCGTACGACAAGGAATCTGCTCGTCACGAAGCGGTCTTCGTCGCCCGGAATGTCTACGACGATCTACACGCCGCACTCGACGAGTTCGCCGTCGAGATCTCTGATTGGGTCTTGGATGGCGAGCATGGTCTCGCAGGCCAGATTCCCGATTGGCTGTACAAGGACGCTCGGCCCAACGAGCTCCGAAAGCGCGTGTTCTTTGCTCTCTCGACGAGCTTCCGCAAGAAGCGCCTCTACGAACCCGTCGAGCGGTGATTGTTCTTTCTCGCACGCCCCATCTTCTCTCAGATGGGGCTCTTTTTTTCTCTGACAAGGTCTTGCCAGGCTTGTTGGGAGCCGGTATCGTCGTGCTTCACTTTTCTATGATTCCCATTCATGAGTTGATTCTCAAGATCAACGCCGAGCAATCAAACCGGTACGTGCAAGACGAGTCAGCTCGAAAGCGTTACTGGGCGAACCATCCGACGTTTGTCGCATGCATTAAATGCATGGACGGTCGAGTGAGTTTTCCCATCATGACAAAGACGCCAACCGGCATTATCAAGCCATTCCGTGCCATTGGAGGAAAATTTGAAGTTTGGTGGCCAAGCTTCATCGGCCGGGTCCGTCACTGGATCGACCGCGCCATTTCAGAAGGTCACAAGAGCGCGATGTTTGTGACGTACCACTACAGTGCAAGCGATACACACTTGGGATGCGCTGGTTGGAAATATGATACGGCCTCTGCTCGAGCGCACGCGGAAAAACTCCGCAATGAACTAAGCTTTGTATTTGGAGAACAGTTGACGGCGATCGTCGCTGGCGTTGAAACAGATCGAGATATCCTGACGCTTCACGGACCGAATGGAGACGTTTCAGGTGAATCAATGCAAGGAAAAAAAGAAGAGGAGATTCTGCAGAGCCTGATGCTCGCGTTTCCAAAGATCGACACCAGCGTGTTGGCTGATTTGGTCCCATTTCTCGCCGGAAACATTCAGCGAGTGGAGGAACTGACAAAGACGCCTCGCGATTTGGAAAATAAAGGTCATCGTGAGCGAGTGATTGCTGTCGGACAGGGCTTTGATGATCTCGCAAGTGAGAACTTGGCGCTCATTATTAATGATGCAGATCCAAATTTAGCGGAATCTATTCGGGTCGCCGCTTCGTTGATTGAGAAGAATCTCAAAAATGCTTCCGAGGGGGATGACGCAACGATTTTTGCGAATATCCCATACCGTGAACCGGGTGAAGATTACCGTCAGGCCGTCGCACGTGCGCGAGGACTCGCGGCGTTTGCTGAAGGAGTGATTAAAGAGGCCTATCCAGATCTTTTTGCATCCGGACGCCTGCACACGCTCTCTGCGGTGTTGTGGGAACCAAATAAGAAGATTGAGATCATTTAGGATCCTCCGTTGCGGGCAGAAGGCGCGCTTTGTACAGTGCCCGCCATGACGGATCTCTTGGAAGGACTAAACGAATCACAGAAGAGGGCTGTCGAACATGAAGATGGCCCACTTTTGATTGTCGCCGGAGCGGGAACGGGAAAAACCACTGTTCTCACACGTCGATACGCGCATCTCCTCGAGTCCAAAAAACTGACCAGCGAGAGCATCCTCGCGGTCACGTTTACCGAGAAAGCGGCCGGGGAGATGGAGGATCGCGTTCTTCAGCTCCTCCCCAACGGCACCTACGATTTTTGGATCTCGACGTTCCATGGATTCTGTCAGCGAGTCTTGGAGGAATACGCCCTCGAGATCGGACTCCCAACGCATTTTCGTCTGCTCACCGAGACGGATGCCTGGCTTCTCTTGAAACGACGCATCGAAGAACTGCCATTGGATTACTATCGTCCGCTCGGAAACCCTGTGAAGTTTCTTGCGGAGCTTCTCAAGCATTTTTCACGCGCCAAAGACGAGGGCGTCACACCGGAGCGATATCTCCAATTCGCGGAACATGCGGCTCTGGACGGAGACGCGGAATTCGTCACAGGAGAGCGTGCTCGTCTGAAAGAGCTCGCAGACTGTTATTTTGCCTATCAGCGAATCTTGCGAGAGGAGGGCGCACTCGACTTCGGTGACTTGATCAACGAGACACTTCGCCTTCTGCGAGAGCGTCCACGCGTGTTGAAAGAGCTTCAGGCGCGTTTTCAGTACATGATGGTGGATGAGTTCCAAGATACGAACTGGGCGCAGTACGAGCTCATTAAACTTCTTGCGGGTGAAAAGAAGAATCTCACGGTCGTGGGAGATGATGACCAGTCGATCTATAAGTTTCGCGGCGCTTCTCTCGCGAACATTCTTCAGTTTCGAGATGACTTTCCGAATTGCGCCACTGTGACGCTGACGGAGAACTATCGCTCCAATCAAGAGGTGCTGGATGCGGCATATGAATGCATTACGAAGAACAATCCCAATCGTCTCGAAGTGCGATTAGCGAGTTCGGGACTCGTGAAAAAACTCAACGCCGCGAAAGGCGCAGGAGGGGATGTGTCTGTCTCATGGCATCGAACGATCGAAGATGAAGCTGAGGGCGTGGCGCAAAAGATTCGAGGTTTTAAAGAAACAGATCCAGAGCTTCGATGGAGTGACATTGCGATTCTGTCGCGTTCCAATGACGGGGCAGAGCCTTTTATTCGCGCGTTAGAACGTCACGGAATCCCGTTTCGATTCTTCGCCTTGCGCGGTCTCTATGCCAAGCCCGAGGTCGTGAACATTACCGCACTTTTTTCTCTTCTCGATGGGACACGAGAATCTCCGGCCGTGTGGCGTCTCATGGCCTCGCCGATTTACGGATTCCCGGCTCGAGATATTTCGACCTTGCTCCAGTTTGCAAATAAGAAACGTGGACGATCTCTCTGGGAAGCGCTTGAGTCTGTTCGTGCGATCCCTGGATTTGAACCTGAGGGTCTGAAGCGCGTCGAGACACTCGTGAACCATGTCCTGAACCTCTCCGAAGCCGCGCGACGCGAAACACCGCTTCGCATGCTCCAGCTGGTCTTGGACAAGACGGGCTATCTCTCGACGATCATGAAGTCCACGGAGCAGGAAAAGATCGAATCGATCAATGTCCTGAACGGTTTCGCGGATCGTATTCGTCGATACGAAGCCTCAACCCACGCGCCGACGCTCAAAGGATTCATGGAAGAGTTTCGATTGGAGGTTGATAGTGGGGAAGAGGGCTCGCTGAATGTGGATCCGAATGAAGGACCGGAACTCGTGAAAGTTCTAACGGTTCACGCATCCAAAGGATTGGAGTTCCGACATGTTTTTATCGTCTCCATGGTAGATCAGCGATTTCCGACGCGTGTGCGAAAAGATGCAATTCCGCTTCCTGATGGACTGGTGAACGAACGCCTCCCAGAAGGGGACGCACATCTCGAGGAAGAACGTCGCTTGTTTTATGTCGCCGTGACGCGCGCGAAAGAGTCTGTCACGTTTACGGGCGCCGAATCGTATGGGGGGAGTCGGAAGAAAAAGCCGTCAGTTTTTCTGTCTGAAACAGGGCTGGATCTTTCCAAGCTGGAGCCGCGAGAGGCTTCATCCACGGTTGCGCTCGCTCCACCCGTTCCTGTTGATCTTGAAGACGTGCTTTCTCAGGACGACGGAACATTCCAGCTCAAACGACGGTTTTCGTTTACCCAGCTTGCGGCCTTTGAAAGCTGTCCGTTGCAGTACAAATTCGCCCACGTCTACAAGATTCCAATCTTGGGATCATTTCAAAAAAGTTTTGGAAACTGCATTCACCTGACATTCGAAGATGTCCTGAAGCTCCACGAAGAGCGTGGACGATCTCAGCAGGCCGATCTCTTCGGTGCGCCGACTCCGACGCTCGTTCCGACGACGGGATTTCGTGTGACGATTGCGGAAGCGATGGAGATCTTTGAGTCTCGTTGGGCGGAGAATGATGATTGGTTTGAAACCAAAGCGCGTTATGAGGAATATCACACGCAGGGTCGTGCGGCGGTAAAACAGACGATGGAAGAGTGGACGAAGAACCCGCCGGACATCGCGTATCTGGAGCGTCCATTTGATTGGAGCGTCGGGGAGCATTCGCTTCGAGGAAAAGTCGACCGTATCGATCGTCGTCCAGACGGAACGTTTGCGATCATGGACTACAAAACCGGTGCCGCTAAAACGGAGGACTCAGTTCAAACGAAGGACAAGGAACAGCTCTGGATCTACCAACTCGCCATGGAAGAGATGGGATTGCCGATCACATCTCTGGAATACGTCTATGTTCTTACGGGTGAACGTCTTTCGGTAGAACTTCTTCAGGGAGAAAAACGAGAAGAGTTCCGACGAAAAGTCGGGGAGCGGATGAAAGAAATTCTGCTTTCTCGTTTTCTCCCAACGCCGTCACCATTCATCTGCAAATACTGTGACTTTCGATCCATCTGCGAGTCCCGTAAGCTCTAGATATGAGCTTTGAACCCCTGAAGCGGATTCTTGTGCAGAGCATGAAGTCTGCGCCGATCTCAAAAGAAATTGGAATCGCGCGGGTGTTTGAGGCGTTTCAAAACGTGATGCAAATTCGGTGGGGAGATGAACGTGCCGCTTTTTTAGCCCCGGTCTCATTCAAAGAAGGTGTTCTAAAAATCGAAAGCCGTTCACCGGCGGCGATCCAAGAATTTCGGTTGGTGGAAGTGATGGTAAAGAACGAGATCAACCGTCAGATGGGGGAGGCGAGTGTTGGCCGTATTCAGATCGTGAGTCGAGGTTTTTGATCCAGAAATGAGGCTTGATGTGATACACTACGTATCGAAATGTCATTTCGTGCCTACTTGATTTTGATGGCAGGTATCACCGTTCTGGTTTGGGCGGTGTGGGGGATGATTTTGTTTAACGTGAACCCACTGGAAGCTGGAACATCTGGGTTAGTGCTCTTCTTCGTGACGCTTGGAACGGCATTGATCGGTTCGCTTTCTCTTCTCGGAATTCTTTTTCGGGTTTTTATCCTCAAACGACAGAGCGTCATGGCGCGTGAAGTAAAGATCGCATTTCGACACGCGGTCCTGCTCTCATCGGTCGCCGTTATTGCATTGAGTCTCTCCGCTGTGGAGCTTCTGCATTGGTGGATACTTATTGTACTCATCGCGTGTGCCTGCGTGATTGAGTACCTCGCCCTCACATTCCAGTCTTCTCGACGTGGATAAGTTTGTTTTACCCCTTGCGAATTCTCAGACGCCACGCGTAAGATGACCCCGATATGTGGTCTCCGTTTGGACGTTTTTCTAAAGATCTCGGGATCGACCTGGGAACAGCGAATACGTTGGTATTCGCAAAAGGAAAAGGGATCCTCATTCAGGAGCCATCCGTGGTCGCAGTGAATATTCGAAACGGTCAGGTGTTGGCCGTCGGTGAAGAAGCTCGTGCGATGATCGGTAAAACGCCGCCGCACATTCTCGTCACCCGTCCGCTTCAGCGTGGGATTATTGCGGACTTCGAAGTAACCGAAAAAATGTTACGTTACTTCATCGATAAGATTCATCGCGATACATCTGCATTCATTCCTCGTCCGCGTGTCGTGATCGGTGTTCCGTTAGATGTGACGGAAGTGGAGCGGAAGGCCGTTGCTGATGCGGTGTTGTCTGCGGGTGCACGTGAGGTCCATGTCGTGGAAGAACCGGTCGCATCCGCCGTTGGAATTGGACTGCCAATCAGTGACGCCGTTGGAAACATGGTGATCGACCTCGGTGGTGGAACAACGGAGATCGCGGTGATCTCGCTGAACGGCGTAGTAACCGCAAAGTCCATTCC
Source organism: Patescibacteria group bacterium (assembly GCA_018063125.1). Taxonomy (GTDB): domain Bacteria; phylum Patescibacteriota; class Patescibacteriia; order 2-12-FULL-60-25; family 2-12-FULL-60-25; genus JAGOQY01. The sequence continues at coordinate 7,805 of JAGOQY010000025.1, forward strand.
GATTGCCGGAGACGAGCTCAATCGTAATATCATTCAGTACGCTCGTGATGTCTTTAACATGTTGGTGGGGGAACGTGTGGCAGAAGAGGTAAAAATTGGCGCAGGTTCCGCGGTTCCATTGGCAGAAAAATTGGAAGTTCCTCTTCGTGGGCGCGACCTGCTTTCTGGCCTCCCACGCGAAATCAATGTGACGGATGCGCAGGTCCGAGAAGCATTGGCGCGCTCTGTGAAAGCCATCATCGATCATGTGAAATCCATTCTGGAAATCACCCCGCCAGAACTGGTCGCAGATATTTATCGCCGAGGAATTGTGATCGCTGGAGGCGGAGCACTTCTTCGTGGATTAGATCAGGCTATTCGTGAAGGGACGGGCCTACCGGTTCGCATCGCAGATGAGCCGCTGACAGCGGTTGCTCGTGGTGCGGGTCTTCTCTTGGATAATCCAAAGCTTCTTCAGGATGTCGCGCTTCCATCAACGGATCGCATGAACTAACGCATTCTTTTTTCCATGGCTCGCCGCGTTCCACTTCCGCTTGTAATTGGTCTCGGCTTTCTCGCCCTGGCGTTGTTGCATGTTGCGGGATTTCTTCGTCCAATTGAGGACGCCGTACGTCTGATGTTGCTTCCGGGCGTTCGTACCGCCGCAACCGTTGGGGCGGCTGTTGATCAACCTGCAGAAAAAACGGTTCAGTCTCTCGAAGAAGAGAATCGAGAGCTTCGTTCTCATCTCACTTCTGTGACGGTGGATTATGTGAAGCTTCGTGCGTTGGAAGAAGAGAATCGATCCCTCCGTGAGCTCGCAGCTTTTTTGAAAGAGTCTGGATACGATCGTGTCGGCGCGCGCGTCATTGCTCGTAGCACAGATCCAAGAGTCGCAAATGTACTCATTGATCGTGGCGCGAAAGATGGATTAGAAATTGGTCAGGCTGTTGTGGCCGACGAGGGATTCTTCGTGGGAAAAATCACGGCGCTGACAGATCGCGTCGCGACGGTTCAACTTGCGTCAGATCCGGCGAGTCGCGTTGCGGCTTCAAAAGCTGGTGAACGAAAGCTGATCGGATTGGTTCAAGGGGAGGGGAATGGCGTCGCTCGGTTGAGTCTCGTTCCGCAAACCGTTGAATTGAAGCGCGATGATGTGATTGTTACTGCTGGAACAGAAGAAAAGATTCCTCCAAATCTTGTCGTGGCACTGGTGAACGAACCGGAGGGAAAAGAAACGGATCCGTTCAAAACCGCTTCTCTCGAGCCGGTTCTTCAGGCGGGTCAATTAGATCTCGTTGTCGTCCTTCGGCCATCTGCACTTCGTCCCGGTGAATCTCTATGAATCTCCGGCAAGTCCTTTTCGGGATTTTCCTCGGAATTTTTCTGGGAATCTATGACGTGATCTTTTCCACGTTTGTTCCAGAGCCTTTTTCTTTTCTACATCTTTCGCTTCCCGTTATTGCATTTTGTATTGCGATTGAGCGGCGTCGACTCGCATTCATTATAGCGATTGTCACCGGAATTGTTTTCGATCTTTTTGCCATTGGCGGATCTGGTTTTGCGGTTGCACGGATTGTGGTTGCGGCTGGCGCGGCATGGCAGCTCCAGGTTCAGGTTCTGACCAATCGATCGTTGTATGCGACGATTTTGCTTGCTCTTGTGGTTCGAATGGTTGATGCGTTCTGGATTTGGGCACTCTCCCTGCTCTACACCGTGTTTCAGCAACCTCTTCTGCTTTCGGTCACTTGGGATACGCTCTGGAAACGCGCCGGAATGGATATCGCAATTGTGGTGATTCTATTTACGATTCAGGTCCTCATCGACCGACAATTTCGCCGTCGAACCTAACGCCATGTCACGATCTCCACGAAATTTCTTTGGCTGGTCCCAAGATGGGGTCGGTCTTCGTGTTTCGGCGGATCGGCGGAGTGATTTCGCCCATGAGGTCATCACGCAGGATGATCTGGTTCATCTCGACGGTCCCGTGTTTTTGGGAGCCGCTCAGCCTCGCTGGCGATTTATCGCCGCAATCGTCGTCGCACTTATCGCGGCAACAGGATTGATCACGCGTGCGTTTTGGATGCAGATTGTCGAAGGACCAGCGTATGCGGAACGCGCTGAGCGAAATCGATTGCGTGCAGACGTCGTGCCTGCCCGGCGAGGCATTATTCGTGATCTCAACGGCGTCGTACTGGCGGATAACGTTCCATCATTCGATCTTGAACTCATTCCTTGGTATCTCCCGCCAGAGTCAGAACCGCGGGACGAGCTTTTGGCCGCTGTTGGTCGTGAGACTGGTCAGTCGTTGGGAGACCTCCAGCAGTTGGTCGCGTCTTCTACGGATCCAGCGCAATCTCTCACCGTATTTCGGGATCTTCCATATGATCGTGCCGTCGCCCTCCAGATTCTGATCGGAAATGACCGGGCGTTCAGCCTCATTACGGGAAGTAAGCGTCGATACCCGCTTTCTGCGGAAGTCCTGAGCCTCTCGCATCTTTTGGGATATGTTGGATCGATTTCCCCAGAGCAATGGGAGGCAGAAAAAGAAACGTATCGTCGGAACGATCTCATTGGAAAAACAGGGATCGAATCTTCCTCCGAGGCGACGTTGCGTGGATCAGCAGGGGAACGTTTGTATGAAGTCGACGCTCACGGTCGGATTATGTCGCTCGTCGGAGATCGTTCGGCGAATGATGGAGAGGATGTTCAGCTCGCACTCGATCTTCGGCTTCAACGAGCCGCAGAAACGGCGCTTCGAAAAGAATTAGATCGTCTCAAACTCCAGCGCGGTGCCGTGATCGCCATGGATCCTCGCGACGGATCTATTCGCGCGATCGTGTCGCTTCCGAGTTATGACAACAACGCGTTTTCTGGAAGCGTTTCTTCCACCATGTACGCTGCACTCTTGAAGGACGAGAGTTTCCCGCTCTTGCCGCGTGCTTGGGGTGGAACGTATCCACCCGGTTCGACGATCAAGCCGGTGATCGCCGCCGCCGCCCTGGCCGAAGGAATTGTGACGCCTCGAACGACGGTTCTCTCGACCGGAGGAATTCGAATCGGTTCATCCTTTTTTCCGGACTGGAAAGCGGGTGGTCATGGCACCGTAAACGTGAAAAGCGCGATCGCCTGGTCGGTGAATACATTTTTTTACACCGTTGGAGGCGGGCACGATGCGTTCGTCGGACTTGGAGTCGATCGTCTTTCTTCCTGGATGAAGAAATTTGGATTGAATGAAAAAACCGGAATCGATCTTCCAGGCGAGCGTCCCGGGTTTGTTCCTACCAAAGAATGGAAGGAAGAGGAGCGGCAAGAACGTTGGTATGTTGGTGATACATACAACCTGTCGATTGGTCAGGGCGATCTGTTGGTCACACCGCTTCAGGTGGCGAGCTTCACAGCCGCGATTGCGAATGGAGGTCATCTCATCCAGCCGCACCTCGTTCAGGGTACTGGACGGGCTCCAGGGCCCGCTCTAGCGGACACAGAGGTGATCAAGACGGTTCAGGATGGAATGCGAGAAACGATCGTGTACGGCTCTGGGCGTGCGCTCTCGACGCTTCCAATTCCGATCGCCGGAAAGACCGGAACGGCACAATGGCGAAATGATCGCGCGAACCATGCCTGGTTTACGTCTTATGCCCCGGCAGATGCGCCAGAACTTGTGGTCACGGTTTTGATCGAGGAGGGGATCGAAGGCTCTTCTGCGGCGGTCCCAGTCGCTCGCGATGTCTACGAGGCCTGGATCGCGATTCGGAACGGTTCTTGACGGTTTATCCGGCACTGCATACGCTAGTCCTAACACGCGCGCGTTTCATTCGATTCGCGCGCTTTCATTCTCTTCTATGTCCGACAAAATCGCGTATCTGAGTGCTGATGGTCTTGAGAAGCTCAAGGCGGAGTTAGTGCATCTCAAAACCGTTCGCCGTCGCGAATTGGCGGAACGCATCGATGCCGCAAAGGCGTTGGGCGATCTTTCTGAGAACGCCGAGTATCACGAAGCGAAAGATGATCTTTCGTTTGTGGAAGGCCGTATCGCCGAGATTTCGGACATGATTAAGAACGCGTCGATCGTCACCGCTCCGGGCGCGGGTGGAAAGATTAATATCGGCTCTGGCGTGGAGGTCGAAGTGAACGGAAAAAAGAAGACCTATTCGATCGTTGGATCCACGGAAGCGGATCCGGTTGCCGGACTTGTTTCAAATGAATCTCCCTTGGGAAGTGCGTTCATTGGTCATAGCGAAGGAGATGAGGTTGAGGTTGAGACGCCAGGCGGAGTCACGACGTACAAGATTTTGAAGGTGACCTAAGCGGACTCTTGACGGGAACGATTGACCGTTGAGACACCCGAGGGTATCCTCGCGATGATTGCGTATGGCAGACGAAGCGCACGTACGACGTGAAAAATTGTCCGCACTCGAGCGGGGAGGGATTCGCCCATACCCGTCCGTGACTGAACGGACCACAACGATCGGGGAATGCCTCGAGCGTTTTGACGAATGGATGAATGAAGAGAAGTCCGTGA
>JAGOQY010000026.1 GCA_018063125.1 Patescibacteria group bacterium
GATCGACCTGACGGCGGCGAAGAAGCTCAGCGCCGACAAGGAGCGTCGCAAGACACCTCCAGCCTCCAACGGCTGACGCCCTTTCAACACACGACCCCCGTGCACTCGCACGGGGGTCGTTTTCTTTCTACCAACTTCCTCCTCCACCGCCTCCGCCTCCGCCACCGGAAGACCCGCCGGAGGATCCAGAGCTACCGGAGCTTGGGACAGAATACGCCGCTCCCGCCGCGGAGGCGCCCATCCCAGAAAGAGAACTCGCAATGGAATCAATACCGAAACTTGATGACGCAGACCCCTCAATATAGTCCGGCGGCTTGAGATGCATATCCTTAAACTGCGCGGCCCACTGCTTTTCAACTCCGAAGATCACCGCGTACGGAAGAAGTTCTTGGAACTGTTCCGGCTTTCGTTCCGGAGCATTATGGAACGACATGCGATCCTTTTCCGTGACCGAAAGAAACATTTTGAAACCCAAAATTTCTTCCAAGAGCTTTCGACCAGCCGCGGTTCGACGAGGCATGAACCAGCCGAAAACCGCGATAATAATCCCCGTGAGCAACAACGCCACAAACCCGAGCGGTTCGGCGAAAAATGCCGTACCCAGAACAGCGACGACCACAATCGCGACACCGATATACGCTCCACGGACCGTGCTCGGACTTGCATCAAAGAGCTTCATTCTTGCGACCTCCTTTTCAATATCCTCTCGAGCACTGCTCACTTTGTAGTAGAACTTATGCTCCTTGAGATCTTCAATTGTCTGTTCTGTTGCATAGGTAAACAGCCCTTGCCACAACGTCATTTCTTCTGCGGAGAGCGGAGGTTCGGATTCCGGCTTCGGCTTTTTGATGAACGTGTATTTCAAATTTTTCCCTCCCCAAAACGTCTTCTCTTCATCCACCTTGATATGCAGATATCCGCGTCGGGCCAGGTCTAGAATCGTCGCGGTAATTGCCTCGTTCGGAACGAAGGATTCACGCATCGCACGCGACATCACGCCTGGCCGCATCCCGCGCGGCGGTTCGTATTGCGGAATGATGGATGCAAGACTTGGATCACGACCCTTCTTCCACCACAGCACAATCATGATGATAAACGCCATGATAGGGAAAAAGAGCACTCCATTGTCTCTCACCGTCATCCAGAATGCATCCGCGGATGTTGGCGGTGTAATCAGTCCTTTTGGAAAGACATAGGCAACGGTCATCCCTTCGCCGTCCCTAAACACGCGCGTGGATTTCACCAGCGCTCCTCCCGAAGACGCCACCACCTGGCAGTCCTTCTCCTCGGATCCTGCGTGCCCCGTGTAGCAGACCGTCTCGTTGAGAGACCCGCCATCTGGCAAACGAATCGTCATCGATGCCTCCTCGATCCCAACTTCCCATTCGTTTCCGGTGACATCCCAATACAGCTCATCCTGATTCTCGAAGAACGTGATCGCACGATCCGTCTGGTACGTAATCTTGTAGACATGCTTTCCTGTAATCTCGATGTTCGGACTGCCAATTTTTAGCTGAAGCCGTCCACCGGAATGGCTTACCGTGTATGGCTCTGCGAGCCCATCGCGCGTCACACTCAACACCTCGAACCGATATCGATAGGTCACGCCATCACGATAGGTCTTCTCCGGAATAAACCGATAGATCCCATGCCGATCCAAAGATCCGAAGTCATACGTGATCTCTTCCTCAAAAACGACGTTCCGATCTTTGCTGACAGTTGCGGTGACATGAAATGCATTAATCTCCTCGGCGCCTACGGCAAACGGCACACAGAGGATCGCGAGAGCGAAAAGACGCCCGAAAATACGTGAAAACATAGGTTTCCGTGAATAGTACACGTATGAGGTACAATACGACCATGCCCCGACGTTCTGCTCGTAAACTTCCAAAGCCGCGTTTCGATGTCGTCACGATTGGCGCCGCGACGCGCGATGTCTTTGTGAAGAGTTCGCATTTTGACCGCATCCCCTCGGACAGCGCCCCAGATGGATGGAATGCGTGTCTCCCCATGGGTTCAAAGATCGCGATCGACCAGCTCGTGTTTGAAACCGGTGGTGGCGCGACGAATGCCGCCATCACCTTTTCTCGTTTTGGATTGAAAACGGCCTGTGTCTCACGAGTTGGAAAAGATGTCGGCGGATCAGAAATTCGTGAACGGTTGAAGAAGGATCACGTAGACGTCTCTGAGATCCAAACAGATGCAGATGAACCGACCGGATACTCCATCATTCTTCTGGCAGGAACCGGACACCGCGCGATTCTCGTCTCGCGTGGCGCATCCAAGCACATTGTCCGTTCTCAAATTGCGTGGAAGAAGCTTTCGAGTAAGTGGATCTATCTCACGAGTGTGGCTGGAGATCGAAAACTCCTCTCCGATGTTTTTGCACAGGCGAAGAAGAACCTCACCCACGTCGCCTGGAATCCGGGTGGATCGGAAATTGAGCTTGGAAAGAAAGCACTTCTGACACATCTTCTTCAAACCGATGTTCTTTTGCTGAATCTCGAAGAAGCCGCGGAGCTTGCAGAAACGTCTCCCCGCAGATTCGACAAGATTCTCTCAACGCTCGGCCCGCTCCCCAGACAGGCGCTTGTGATTACAGATGGTGCGCGTGGCGCGTTCGCCTATTCTCGTGGCGTCACGTGGCACGTGAGCTCGCCAAAGGGGAAAGTCATCAATACGACCGGTGCCGGGGACGCGTTCGGGAGCGCGTTTGTCGCAAGCCTTTCCCAGGACGGAGATCTGGCACGCGCGCTCAAAGCTGGAGCACTTAACGCGCACGGCGTCGTCACACACATGGGAGCCAAGGTCGGAATCTTGAAAAAATTCCCCGCCGCACGGGAACTCGCCAAACTCACCGTTCGCGAATACCGACATCATGTCCATCGTTAGCCGTATCGCCCATCTCTTCACCGAGAACCAAATCATGATTGTGTTCTTGGGGATTCTGATGGGTTTTTTCTATCCAGAAATTTTCCATCCAATCTCGGCCTACGGTACCGCGATCTTGATGCTGATCTTCTTCACCTCGAGCCTTCGACTCTCGTTGGGTGAACTCGCGGAATATGCGAAGGACTGGAAGATGCTGTCATTGACCAGCTTTTTCAAGCTGATTTTTCTCCCCGTGGCCATGTGGCTTCCATGTGCGCTGTTTGCGCCGGATTGGGCGCTCCCATTTTTGATCGTTGGCGCGGTTCCGACCGGAATGACGATCGCACTTATCGCGGAATATTTCGGCGGCAAGACAACACTCGCGCTCGTCATCACCGCCGTCACCTCTCTTCTCGCGCCGTTCACGATCCCACTCGTCTTTCAGGTTGTGATCGGTCAAAGCGTTCCGATTCCGACCTTCAAATTATTCACCGACCTTCTGCTCACGATCGTGGTTCCGTTTGGCGCCGCGGCAATCGTCCAAAATCGCGCAAAAACGTTCGTCAAAAAACATGATTCTTGGTGGCGACAAATCTCGGTTGTGGCGTTTGGGGTTCTTATTGCCGCAATCGTTGCAGATACAACCGCCGGATCGACGGTGACGCTCGGCTGGGACGAAGTCGGTATTCTCATCGTCATGCTGGTCTATATGGGCGGCCTCACGTGGCTGGGATACGTCATGGATTACTGGCGAACCCCACCGGAAAAAGCCACGATTGCGCTTTGCATGGTGTACATGAACAATACGCTCGCGCTCTTTATCGGAAACCGCTATTTCTCCGCAGAAGGTGTCGTTCCACGACTCGTGATCATTCTCATGATCGTGAACTTTCTTCTTCCGCCCATTCGCATTATCGCCAAACGAGCGGCGAAGAACCCCACAGTCGGGGCTCCTCAAAAAAAATTCCAACCATTCAGCCTCCCCTAGCCTATGCCCAACAAGCCCTTCGTCTACGTCACGCGCCGTTTTGCGGATTCTGGAATCCAGGCGTTGAAGAAAAAAGGATATCGCGTCGAAATCTACGACAAAGATCAGATCATCCCGCGCAAAGAACTTCTGAAGAACATCAAAGGATGCGATGCGCTTCTTTCGTTGCTGACAGACAAGATTGATGACGAAGTATTGAACGCCGCCGGACCTCAACTCAAGATCGTCGCGAACTACGCCGTCGGTTTCGACAACGTCGATCTCGCCGCGGCCAAAAAACGGAATATCATCGTGACGAATGCGCCGTCGGAAGAAGTGAATGAGGCCGTGGCGGAACACACGTTTGCGCTTATGATCAGCCTCTCACGTCGGATTCCAGAAGCCGATGCGTTTTCCAAAGCCAAGAAATACGTAGGTTGGTCGCCGACACATTTCATGGGTCCGATCCTGACCGGGAAGACGCTCGGAATCATCGGCGCAGGACGGATTGGTGCTTCAACGGCTCGCCGCGGCGTGAACGGTTTTGGCATGAAACTCGTCTATTCCGACATGAAAGCGAATCCGGAATTGGAAAAGGAACTTGGAGGCAAACGGATGACGATGGAAAAACTTCTCGCGACCGCGGATTTTGTCTCACTTCATGTTCCGCTTCTTCCGTCGACGCGTCATCTTATTTCTACGGCAGAATTCTCCCTCATGAAGAAAACCGCGTTCCTCGTAAACACCGCACGTGGTCCGGTCGTAGATGAAAAAGCGCTCCTTCGTGCGCTCAAGACCAAACGGATCGCTGGAGCCGCACTCGATGTTTTTGAATGTGAGCCGGCGATCGACTGCGACCTCACGGACAATCTCGAATTGAAGAGTTTCCCGAACGTAATCCTGACTCCCCATATCGCGAGCGCCACCATTGAAGCCCGCGAAGCCATGAGCATGGCGGCCGCGCAGAATATTATCGCCGTTCTCTCGGGCAAGGAGCCGTTGAATCCTGCAAAATAATCGTTTGACCCCCATAAAACCGCCGGATACTCTTGAGGCGGTTTTATGTTGCGCCTTCTGGTCGATTGGATCTTCTCGCTTTTCAGCGGACGCCCGACCCCAAACAATCAAACTGCTATGAACCCTGTCACCCAGGTCTATTATTTTCCCGTTGACCATGAAGGAAATGAGGTCGGTGAACCCCTTGCGATCGGTCTGAATACCGACGGCACCGCAGACCTCACCAAGCTCCCCGAGGCCGTGATCCGAGATCTCACCACGTCGGGAGTTTCTGACGAGCTGAAGATGGGGCGCGTGTTTCCAAAAGATGGGGCGCGTTTTCTCAAGGCGCTCCTTCATACCTCGAACGGATATCGTCGTTTCCGATCCACAATAAAAAACGTATGAGCATGGAATTAGAGCCGACCATGATGGCACCAAAGTCTGACCGTCCGGAAACCATCTCTTCACCGGAGTCACAGCCAGCGCCTGAAAGCGGTGAACGCAAAAAACTTCCTGAAGGGTACGTGGCGGAAAAGAAGCGACGTGAGGAGATTAAACACCTCACAACCAATGCCCTCGAGCTTGATCAGGAATTCGTTTTAATCCCTGGTGGAGAGGTTTCGAACCGGATTGAAATCTTGGAAACGCGCGAAACCCTGTCGACGGGCGCAGAACTTTCGCGTGACGTTATTGGTGAAGCCGGAATCAACGCGATCACGCGACGAACCTACGAAGGAGACCCGAAGCGGATCGCCTATGTGAAGCCACAGTCGGGAGAAACTGCGTTCCGATATGACGCAGATACGGACCGTGTCCTGAAAATCAGCAAGGTGTTTAATGAGAAAACTCAACAGGTAGATACACAAGAAGAAGTTTACGCGGATGGAAAGAATGGAGATGCAGAAGATCAAAATCTCGTCGCATATTTCCATACGCGGATGGCGGAAATGCCCAAGATGCGAGAACGCATCGCAGAAGCATACGGAATCACGCCCGAGGAGGTTCCACTTTCTCAAACAGAGTGTTCACCGCGGATGGGGATCGACGTGCGGAAATCGGCGATCCGCGAATACACCACCAGCCAGATCGATAACCTGCTCAATTTTGGCGTCGTCCCACAAACCGTTCTTCGCGGAGAAAAAGGCCGAACCGGCGCCGCAACCGAAGTGAACTCGGTTCAAGAAGCATTTCTTGCCCAGAATCCAGATGTCCCGATTCGGTCTATTGATCCGGAACTCTACGCGGAGCTCAAGACACAAGGAAAGAATCATCCGGGCGCAAAATCATTCATGCGCGTTGCCACCATGCACTGGCTCCGAAAAGCGCTCGACGGTCACAACGACAACGTCCTCTACGATGAATCCACTCATCAGTTTAAAGCCATCGACAACGGGCTGAGCCAAGGGCTCAGTCAGGCCGTAGAAAAAACAGATCCGAAAACGGGCGCAACGAAGAAAATCATTGAACCACTCGATCCCCTTCGCTCCGTTCCGCTCGAAATCGTCCAAGAACATCTAGATTGGGAACTCGATGAAGAGGCGCTCGACGAGATCAAGCGTGTGTATGAATCCACGGTTGATTACCTCAAAACGCGTGAGAAGATTGCACACACGCGAGCGACACGCGAAGCCGAAGGCACGAGTTTCGATGCCGGAATCATCGATCAAACCGCTCTTGAAGAGCTTCAGAAAAAACAGGGCGGAAAAGAGATCAAATACATCACCAAGTTATTTCGATTGCAGTATGAGAACGAGCGTATCGCCGAGAAAGAAGGGGTTGAGTTCTTCAAAAATCTGGAATACCTCATCACCCATAAACGCCCGCCCCAGATGAACATTGGCGACAAGGGCGGTGACCTGTTTCCGCTAACCAGAGTTCTTTACCGCGCCCCTCAACCGCAATCAGATGCCGCCGCGTGAGCATTGACCAGATTCCCGGAGCGCGCTATGCTCGCTCCGCTTTGGGCCCTTAGCTCATTTGGTAGAGCACCGCCTTTGCAAGGCGGGGGTGGTCGGTTCGAGCCCGACAGGGTCCACCAACAAAATATCCCTCCAAACGGAGGGATTTTTGTTTTGCGAAAATCGAACACGAGGGCTACGATGTCGCCCTATGTCCATCGCACTCGCAATTCTCATGCTCGTTGGCGGACTCGCCGCTCTCATCAAAGGCGCCGATTGGCTCGTGGATGGCGCGTCATCCCTTGCGCGTCGTCTGGGTATTTCTCCGATCGTGATCGGTCTCACGATCGTTGCATTCGGTACATCCGCGCCAGAATTGATCGTGAACCTGGTGGCGGCATTCCGAGGAAACACGGACATCGCCATTGGAAACATCGTTGGCTCGAACTTAGCGAATATTCTTCTGATTCTCGGAATCGCCGGACTCATTACACCGCTCGTCGTAAAGAAAAATACGGTCTGGAAAGAAATTCCTCTCGCGCTTCTCGCCTGTGTTCTCGTTCTCATCATGGCGAGCGACGCCCTTCTCACCGGACGCCCCGCGAACACCCTGGATCGAATCGATGGTATCGTTCTGATCGCATTTTTTATCATCTTTCTTTACTACACATTTGGCATTTCAAAAGCTGAAGCCGAGGGAGAGAACGTGGAGACTCACCCGCTCGCCCCAACTATTGGATGGATCGTTGCCGGCCTCGCCCTGCTCGTCGTTGGAGGGAAATTTGCGGTCGATGGGGCCACCGATATCGCAACGTCATTGGGAATCTCTGAGCGACTCATCGGTCTCACCGTCGTCGCTATCGGAACATCTCTTCCGGAACTCCTAACCTCTGCGGTCGCCGCTTCCAAAGGCAAGGCAGATATTGCCATTGGCAACGTTGTAGGATCGAACATCTTCAACGTGTTCTGGATCCTTGGCGTCAGTTCCATTCTCCGACCGCTCCCATTTTCTTCCGGAAATCTCTTTGACGTTTTTATGGCGATTGGCGCATCTTTCCTCCTCTTCCTCGCCATGTTCGTGGGACGGAAACATCTTCTCGAACGCTGGCAGTCCGGCGCTTTCATTGCGCTCTACGTCGCGTACGTGGGTTTTTTGGTGTTTACAACCTAATCACAGAAGTTCCATCTTTCTCAATTCTTCCGACGTCTTGATCCATTCGTCTTCAGTGTGGCGAATCATGGTTTCGAGCGTGGCGAGGCGACGATTGCGATCAAGAGAAAACTCTTCGGGCTTGGCGAGCATCTCGTCGTAGAGCCTGCGTTTTTCTGCGCCGAGTTCTTCGAGGGACTTTTCGAGTTTCGAGACGGCTTGTCGTTTCTTTTTGATTTCCTGATACCGCTCGGCACGAGATGAACGCGTGAGTGTTTCGAGCTGCGCCGTCGTCTCCCCGTCTTCTCCGGCAAGACCGAGTTTCTGTTTCAACTGCCAGACGTATTCTTCGTACGTTCCCGGAAACGGCGTGACACGACCATCCCCCACATCCCAAATCACGGTCGCGACGAGATTCACGAACGTTCGGCTGTGACTCACGAAGATAATCGTTCCATCCCAGTCGCGAAGCGCGTCACCCAGCGCTTCCACCGTCTCCATATCGAGATGGTTTGTCGGTTCATCGAGAATGAGGACATCTGGTTTGGCGAGAAGCAGCCCCGCCAAACACGCACGTGCCTTTTCTCCCCCGGAAAGCATCCCACAAGTTTTTTCGAGATCGTCGATGGAGAACAAAAAGTTTCCAGCCATGCGAAGGATCTCTTCGGAGAGATATCCTTCGCTTTGTCGCGTCAGATAATTTCCGACGGTTTCCATGCCGTTCAAGGCCTCATGGACGTGTTGCGCGTACCAACCAATTTTGAGCTTATGGCCCCAACGAACATTTCCTTCGACCGCTGGGATCGCGCCCACAAGCGTTTTGAGAAGCGTCGACTTTCCCTGCCCGTTCTCACCCAAAACGCCGACATGAACACCCTTCATGATCTCAATATCGATCCCGGAGGCAACCGCGCGGTCATTGTATCCGATCGAAAGATCTTGCAGGCGCAATGCCACGATATTTCGACCATCGGTCGGCGGAATGCGGATGCGTGACGTCTTGAGCGGCTGAGCAATATCAATCTTCTCGAGCTTCGCCAGACGCTTGAGACGCTCCTGCGCCTGCGTGGCTTTCGAGGCTTTATACCGAAATCGATCCACGAACTCCTGCATGTGCCGACGCTGGGCTTCGATGGTTCGGTTGTGGCGTTCCGCTTCTCGCACGCGCTCTTCTCTGTACGCAAACCATTCTTCAATATCGCCGGAATACCGTTCGATGTTTCCGCGATCGACCTCCAGCGTGATTTCGCAGGTTCGTTTTAGCAGTTCACGGTCATGCGACACGATGATAAACGCTCCCCGAAACGTCCGGAGAAACTCCTCGAACAGAAGCTGGGTCTGAAGATCGAGATAGTTCGTCGGTTCGTCGAGGAGGAGAAGGTTTGGATCTTCCAAGAGCATCGCCGCAAGCTTCACACGCATGCGATATCCACCCGAGAGCGTCGAGAGGATCGTATCGAGGCGTTCGCGTTTGAGTTCAAATCGACCGGCCATGCGGTCGCATTCCCATTCAGGTTTTTTACTCTTGCGTTCGAGATACATCCGCACGGTTTCGCCGGGGAAAAAATCCTCATGCTGTTCCAGATATCCCAACGTCAGCTGAGGCATGAGCTCGACGGAGCCTCGATCCGGCGTTTCTTTCCCCGCCATGATCTGGAGCAGAGTGGATTTCCCAGCCCCGTTCCGTCCGATGAACCCGATATGCTCCCCTTCGGACACATTAAACGACACGTCATCCAACAGGACGCGTGGACCAAAGCTCTTTGTGACTCCTTGAACGGAGATGAGCGTGACGGGCATGGGGTCGAGGATAGCACGGACTGGTTGGCGTTCGTACAGGGCGCGTGTACAATGCCGCCATATGGCAAACTGGGACAAATTGCTGAAATCTCTGGGCTTTACGGACAGTGAAGCCCGCATCTATCTCCTCTCACTGGAGATGGGGCCGGCGTCGGTTCAGGACCTCGCAAAAAAGGCGAAGGTTTCGCGCGTGACGACGTACACGGTCATTGAAGCTCTCATGAAAGATGGCCTCATGAGCACGGTTCAAAAAGGAAAAAAGAACCACTACGTCGCCGAGTCCCCGGAACGACTCATGTCGTTCGTGCACACGCGCATGAAGACCATGGATGCGACGTTGAAAGAGATCGAAGCTTCGCTTCAGGATTTGAAGCTTCTCCAGCGTGGTGAAAAGCCGATCGTGAAGCTCTTCGAGGGCAAAGAAGGATTCTTCTCGATTTTTGATGACATCGTCGCCACAAAACCAAAGGATATTCAGGAATTCACGAACGCTAATGCGGTTCGAGAAAGCATCCCGAAAGAAGAGTTTAAGGACCATATTTCTCAGCTGGAACGACTGAACGTCACCACACACGCACTCGTGCTCTCTGATACGCCTGTTTCTGGACGAACCAAGAGCGAGGTCATTCAGCTCCCCTCCGATGAGTTTTCTTTTTCCAGCAACATTACGGTGTACGCCGACAAAGTCGCGTTCTCCACGTTTCGCGGAAAGCACATCTCTATTTTGATCGAAAGCGCGGTTGTCGCAGATACCATGCGTGAGCTCCTGAAGCTTGCCCGTGAAGCCGCCAAAAAATTTAAGAAATAAAAAAACGGCCCCTCGAAGGTCGTTTCCTTCGGGGGGCCAAGCGAGCGGCGGGGTGCGCGAATGCGCGGTCTTCATGGAATCTCTTGCGAGGCTCCGTAGATCATCGCGTTCGACACGAGGTCGTCTTCAGTTGTCGGATAGCCCCATCTTCTTGTTCATCCGAAGGAATGCATGGTGAAATCTCCCAAGGTTCGAGGTGCGTCGATGTGACGGCATCTAGCCGTCGTTCCAGCCAGCCCACGCCGGCAGTAGCCACACCATACGTGAAAATGGGCTTATTGTCAATGTAAAAACTTACAAGATCTTTTTTGTCATCCACCGACTTCTACGCCTTTTTATGATTCTATTCAGGAACTAAGGCCAAAATAGGCCAATTTCCTCATAAATCTATATATCTGTAAGTAACACACTTGACAAAAAGGCTCATTTGGTGTATGCTACGGTCAATCCCGAACCGTGCCCCACGAGTCCCGCCATGCCTGTCTGGGACTCCAAACGACAAAAACGGTGCCCAAACCCCGACCATTCCGGTCGGGGTTTTCGTTTGATTTGAAGGCGCGGTCTGTTACGCTCTCTTCTATGGATTTCCGAACCCTCCTCCCGAAACAGAACCCTCACCTTGTGGAAGCGGCTGAGCTTGTCGCACGCGTCGTGCAAGAGCACGCTCCAAATCCTCAATATTCGAACGCTCCCCGAGCCTTCATTGTCGGTGGGTTTGTGCGAGATACGCTCCGAGGAGCGATTTCTCCAGACCTCGATATGGAAATCTTCGGGATCTCCCCGGAAGATCTCACCGCACTCCTTGAACAGACGTTTCCGGGACGCGTCTTTGCGGTTGGGAGCGCATTCGGGATTCTCACGGTCGCCCTCGCGAACGGTCTCCATTTTGATGTCGCTCTCCCCCGTCGAGAATCGAAGGTCGGAAAAGGTCATCGCGGATTTGAGATTGAAAGCGATCCAGGGATGGATCTCACGGAAGCCGCGCGACGACGCGATTTTACGGTGAACGCAATGTCCGCAGACCCGCTGACTGGCGAACTTTTTGATGCATTCAACGGTCAGGCGGATCTTCGAGACAGAATTCTTCGTGCCACAGATCCAGAACGCTTCCCCGACGATCCACTCCGTGTGTGGCGGGCAGTCCAGCTCTCGGCTCGGCTGAATTTCGCTGTGGAGCTGGAAACGCTGAAACTCCTTCAAACCATGGTACAGCGCGGGGATTTAGCCGAACTCCCCAAAGAACGAATCACCGAGGAATTTCGAAAGCTTCTTCTCCTTGCCGAGCAACCTTCGATTGGCTTTGAACTCATGAAACAGACGGGGATGCTCGCCGAATTCCCAGAGCTCGCAACGCTCGAAGAAACACCGCAGGAGCCAGAATGGCATCCAGAAGGCGATGTTTGGATTCACACCAAAATGGTGGTCGACGTCGCTGCGCAGATCATCCGTGACCCTTCTCGGAGTCTCATCCATGATGAGCCCCTCGAAATTCTGCTTGGCGCACTTTGCCATGACCTGGGTAAACCACCGACCACGAACATCCTGGATGGGCGAATTCGTTCTCGTGGACACGAAGAAGCTGGGGTTCTCCCGACAAAGACACTTCTCGGTCATTTTTCCTTTTCTGAAAATACCGTACGTGCGGTCGCATCCGTCGTCGCCGATCATCTGAAACCACGCATGCTCCTTCATTCAAAAGAACGTGGAGAACTGACAGAAGCTCAGTATATCGACGCGGTTCGGCGCTTGCTCAAACGTCTTCGTCCCGCCTCTTGGCGAGTCCTG
>JAGOQY010000074.1 GCA_018063125.1 Patescibacteria group bacterium
CCGTCCTGAAACTTTGCTTTCGCACTCGCTTCGATCACGCCGGCGGGAAGTGGAACCTGTCGCATGAATGATCCGGAGCGAATTTCCTTGCGATAGTAATCTTTCTCTTCCACTTCTGTCTTTCGTTCCGTTGTACCTTTCACCGTGAGCACGCCGTTCTCGACGGTGACTTCCACGTTCTTTGGATCAACACCGGGAAGCGCCGTCTCTACGACGACGTGATCGTTCTCGTCGTAGATGTCGACGGCGGGGACGAGTCCTTTTGCCGATGGAAAAGACGGGAGGCTGTCGAAAAACGGATCGAAATCCTCACGCGGCTGAAAAAAGGGAGACCATTTAATAAGTGTCATAGGTTTATTTCGTTACCGTGACTTTCGCGGGTCGAAGAAGTTTTCCGTGGAGCTTCCATCCGGACTGTTCCGTACGCAGGATCATTCCTGCTTCTTTCCCTTCGACAGATTCTTCCGCAACCGCTTCGTGAAGATTTGGATCAAACGTTCCATCGGTCGCAACACGCTCGAGGCCAATGTCTCGGAACGTGGATTCCCACATGGATCGAACCGCTTTCAATCCGTTCAGCCATCCGTCGAATCGTTTTGGATCGGAGAATTCCTCAGACTTCGGGGCGAACGTGAGCGCGATTTCGAACTGATCAAAGGCGGGAAGAAGCGCGTCGAGCAATCGTTCATTCGCAAATTTTGCGAACTCGGTTTTCTGCGTGTCTGAATCGCGCTTTAAGTTGGCGTAGTCCGCCTGTGCACGTTTCCATCCGGCGAGATATTCCTCACACTTCTGACACGCATTCTGACTGTCGTCGCGAGGCTCAGCGACGCGATCTTGATCGTTAGATTGTTCCTGATTCAATTCTTCATTCATACATTTGGATTCAAGAGTTCACGAGCGGTTTCGAGAAGAGCGAACGAGTGACGGTAGTTGAGGCGCATCGGCCCCAGAATTCCGAGGAGCGATCCGTCATGGAGTGTCACGACGACCGATGAGCACGCTGTTCCGAATGGGCACTGGCGACCGATAAGCGCGGTAGGTTCATCAAATGTTGCGCTCCGAATTCCGATCAACACATCGTCCATTCGATCCAGTACTTCTCCAAACGTCACCATGCGTTGCCAATCGCGAAACTCGGGTTGAGCAAACAGTTGAGAAAGTCCCGTGTAGTAGGTATCTGCTTGTCCGGTCCCGGCGACGATCGCGGTCTCCGCAAGTTCCGCCATCATTTTTGAAACAGCTTTGGTTCGCGTGGCGGAATCGGTACTCGTCGAGATGATGCGTTCGAGTTCCGCTTTTTCTTTCCGGAGGAGCGGTTCCCGTTGCATGAGTTCCGTGACGTACATCTGGTATCCCTTCTCGGTTGGAACCCGACCGGAGGACGTGTGCGGCTGAGCAATGTATCCCTGAGCCTCCAATTCCGCGAACCAGTTTCGGACAGTCGCAGGACTCACATCGAGCTTATGCGCCTCAACCAAGCGCTGGGATCCAGCCGGTTCACCAGTTTCGACGACATCCTCAACGACGAGTCGGAGGAGCTGTGCCAGGCGTTCGTCCATAATTAGCAGTCCAAATAGTAGAGTGCTAGAAACAGACCGTCAAGACCCGTAAATAAAAAAGAAGAGCCTTCGAGGGAAGACTCTTCGTCGTGTGGGTCCGAGGCCCTGGTTCAGCTAGCCAGACGTTCCGGCCAGGAGCGGATGATCGCGTCGCGGATGCGCGGGAGGTCGAACTCACCACCGCAGAGTGGCCCGAAGACGATGTCCTGGATCTCACCCTTCAGGATGTGTTCCGCCGTGAGCTCCAGCTTCTTCCGCCAGTCGCAGTCGCACGCGACGAGGACGACCTTCGCCCCATGAGCTCGCTGAAACTCCAGCGCCGCCTCGATCGGTTCAGACTTTCCCCGTCGACCGAAGTAGAAGAACGCGACGGTCGGAGCCGCGTTTCCCAAGAGCTTTTTGAACTCTAGGTTCGCTTCCCCCACCTGAGCGAAGATCTGGAGCCCCGGAGGGGTCTCCGAGATCGGCATCAGACGGTCTGGTGGGAGTCGCCCGTAGGTGGAGATCACGACGTTCAGTCGCTCACGACCCTTGATCAGATCCGGAACCGACTTCTGAATGAACTCGTCGACACTGGTCATCCTTGCCTCACTCATGTGAAACCTCCTGCAGAAAAGAAGGAGCGATACGAGAAGCTATCCAAAAACAATCCATTTGTCAACCCTATTCGTGACGCAGTGCCTCGATTGGGCGCAATTTTGCCGCGGTTCTTGCGGGGAAATATCCAAAAACCACGCCCACGACCACCGAGACCGTAAACCCGATCATCGCGCCGTCCCACGGAATGCCGAATGTCCAGCCATCTTGAAACTGGCTGATAATCTGAATCGCGATCCACGCCAAGCTAATGCCAAAGATAATGCCGATTGCTCCAGCGACAACCGTCAGCATGATCGCCTCGGCGAGGAACTGTCCCAAAATATCAAATGACTTTGCGCCGATCGCTTTACGCAGCCCAATTTCACGCGTGCGCTCCGTCACGGTGACGTACATGATGTTCATGATCCCAACGCCAGCTACGACGAGCGAAATGGACGCAATGGATCCCAACAGAATCTGCAGAATGCTTCCGATCGTATCTGCACTCTTGATGGCGTCCTCTTGGCTTGTAACCTGGAAGTCATCCTTCGAAAGTTTGCCTTCCGGATTGTTGATGTTGTGCGTTTCGCGAAGCGCAACACGAATCAATTCCTTGGCCTCCGTGGGACGAACATTTCCCGTTTTGATGGAAAGAAAGTTGAGCTTGTCTTTTCCGTACAAATCTAACGCGGCAGTAACAGGGACAATGACCTGATCGTCTGCATCGCTAAAATAACGCGTCCCTGCTGGAGCTTGGATGCCGATCACGCGAAAAGGCTGTTTTCCGATTTTCACGGTTCGACCAATCGGATCTTCTTGTCCGAACAATTTGTCCGCGACTTTTTTCCCAAGCACGGCCACGCGACGTCGTGCCGCAACGTCATCATCGCTAAAAAAGATTCCGCGTTCGATGGATGCCGAATACACAACTAATTCGTCCGGCGTTGCACCAGAGATGCTCGTCCGTTTTTCTGCGCCGCCGTATCCGACGATGTCACTTTGTAAAAAAGAAGCGTCGACGCCTTGCACCCACGACAAAGACTTGAGTTTATCGTAGTCCCGCATGGTGAGCGTTTGTTTTTGAGCAGAGCTTGGAGGTCCGTTTTCATTCTCATCCCCTCTTCCGTTTCCAA
>JAGOQY010000027.1 GCA_018063125.1 Patescibacteria group bacterium
CAGTTTCATCCAGAACTTTTATCGAGACCGTTTCATCCGCATCCGTTGTTTCTTGGATTTTTGAACGCATCCGCAAAGAAAAGAAGATAAACAAAAAAATCCTCCGAATGAATCGGAGGATTTTTTTGGGTGGCGCTTACTGTTGCGCCGGGGTGATGTTGGCGTACTTCACGCTCTTGAAGGCGCCGGTGAACCGACGAACCTTTCGATCCGTGAAGGAGACAATGCCCGCCGCAATCGCGTAGAGCGTGTCATCCGAACCGATGCGAACGTTCTTTCCCGGGCGAATCTTCGTGCCGCGTTGGCGGACGAGGATGTTCCCGATTTTGGCGGTTTCGCCGGCGTAGAGCTTCACACCCAACCGCTGACCGTGTGAGTCACGGCCGTAGGCTGTAGAACCACCCGCTTTTTTATGTGCCATAGGGTTGAAATGAAAGCCCCGAAATCGGGGATTTGTGCCGAAATCATATGCGAAGTCTCAGCGCTTGTCAAGCCATCCATTCGAGGGTATATTCGGCGAGATATGGCCAAAACTCCACAAGAATTCCGAGAAGACGTCGAACGCGTGTTGGAAACCCTTCGTGGAGGGCTGGCAATGCATGCTGGAGGCGTTGACCTCGTGGATGCGAATCTGGAAACCGGTTTGGTCTCGGTTCGGCTCCTTGGGACCTGCGTGGGTTGCCCGATGTCGGATTTGACCTTGAAGGCCGGTATTGAGGAGACGCTTCGTGAACTTGTTCCAGAGGTCAAAGAGGTCGTTGCTGTCCCGCCGACGGTGGCATAGGATACTGGCATGAGATGGGAGGAGTGGCGTTTCTCTGCGCGTCTCGCGTGGCAGGACCGATTCGTCCGTGGGACGTCCATCAGCTCCGCCGCAATTGTCGTGGCGATGAGTACTTTTCTGCTCGTCCGTCTCATTCCGGAAGGGCTTCGAACGGGTGTTCTGAGTCTTCACTACACAATCTATCTTGGGATCGATGATGTTGGGCCGTGGCCGTGGATTCTCTTGGTCCCAGGAGGGATGCTCACGCTTCTGATTGCGGATGCGGTTGCGGTGTACGGATTGTTTCGAAAGGATGCCCTGGCCGCTCGCGCGCTTGCTGGACTTGCACTCGTGACTTCGATTGTTTGGGCGGTCACTTCTTTTTTTCTTATTGCGGTCAACGCGTAACGTATGTCCCTTGAATTGCTTCACGTCATCCGAATCCTTGTCATTACCTTTGCGAGTTTTGTGATCGCGATGGCGTTCGCTCCCGTTCTTCTCCGTCTACTTCGTCGATACAAAATGGGGAAGACTATTCGGGACTTGAAGAGCGCTCCGATTGCCGGAGCCCTTCACGCCGCAAAAGCCGGAACACCGACGATGGGAGGGATCATCGTGTGGGCGACGGTGACGGTTTTGATTCTGGGACTTGCGGGAGCGTGTGCTCTCAGCTCTTCCGTTTGTACGATCAATTTTCTTTCACGAAGTCAGACGCTTCTTCCGCTCGGGGCGCTTCTCGCGGCGGCGGTTGTGGGATTGGTGGATGATTACCTCAACGTTCGTGGAATCGGCCCAGCGGGCGGAGGACTCCGCATGCGTCACCGTTTGATTTCATACGCGGTGATCGCGTTTGGTGGCGCGTGGTGGTTTTTCTCAAAACTTCAGTGGGATAGTTTGCATGTTCCGTTTTACGGCGATTGGCATTTGGGTTGGTGGTATATCCCAGCATTCGCGTTTGTGATTATCGCAACGTCTTTCTCGGTGAATGAAACCGATGGATTGGATGGACTCGCCGGAGGCCCACTCATGGCCGGATTCGTCGCGTACGCCGTGATTGCATTTTCGCAGGGTCGCTTTGATCTCGCCGTATTCTGTACGGCAATCGCCGGAGCTCTGATGGCGTTCCTTTGGTACAACGTTCCGCCGGCGTCATTTTTCATGGGGGATACTGGAGCAATGGCACTCGGAACAACGCTGGGAGTTGTTGCGATGCTTACGAATCAGCCGTTTCTTCTTCCAATTATCGGCTTGCCATTCGTGATTGAAGCGTTGTCCGTCATCATTCAGATTGCGTCGAAGAAGATCCGTAAAAAGAAATTTTTTCGGAGCGCGCCAATTCATCATCATTTGGAATCTGGCGGATGGACTGAGCCGCAAATTGTGATGCGTTGTTGGATCATCTCGGTGTTTTCTGCCGGAGTCGGTGTCACGCTCGCTTTATTTGATCGACTGTAGGATATGCGTCAGAAGGGGCCGATCGATCCAATTTTTCTCGGGGTGCTCGGAGGAATTGTGTTATTCGGACTCATGATGCTTCTTTCTGCATCCGGCCCGTTGGGATATTCGAAGTTTAGCGACAGTTGGTATTTTTTTAAGAACCAACTCACGCGTGGCATTGTTCCGGGAATGATCCTGTTTTATGCCGTCAGCTTGATCGATTATCGCAAGCTCCGTCCGTACGCGTCATTCGCTCTTCTGGGAAGCATTGCGTTGTTGATTCTCGTGTATCTCCCTGGTTTGGGGCAACGTTACGGGGGTTCAGGTCGCTGGGTGGATCTTGGTCTGTTTACGTTCCAGCCCTCAGAGCTTGTGAAGGTTCTTTTTCCTGTGTACGTCGCGGCGTGGCTTGCGGCGAGTCGTGGAGAGCGAATTAAGTCTGTGAACGAAGGGTTGATTCCATTTCTTGCGGCAACGGGAATTATCATGCTTTTGCTCGTGCTTCAGCCGAATACGGGTTCGATGTCGGTGATCATCGGATCCGCGCTCATTATGTATCTCGTGGCCGGTGCATCGATTGCCTGGTTCGTGGGATTGGCCGCGGCCGGTGTGGGATTGATCGCGCTTCTCATCAAGTTCACGCCGTATCGCGCCGCGCGATTCATGACGTTTCTCCATCCGGAGTTGGATCCACAGGGGATTGGGTATCACGTGAACCAAGCGTTTCTTGCGGTCGGTTCTGGTGGGTTATTCGGCGTCGGATACGGTCATTCACGTCAGAAATATCAGTATCTACCGGAAGTCGCAGGAGACTCGGTGTTCGCGGTGATCGCGGAAGAGATGGGATTCGTCCTCACGGTTTTTTTTCTTGCGGCGCTCGCATATCTCGTTCATCGCATTTTCGTTATTGCACGAAATGCTCCGGATGATTTTGGAAGATATCTTGCCACAGGAATCGGCTCATGGATTGCAATTCAAACAGTTTTCAATGTGTCGTCGATGATTGGGCTCATGCCGATCACCGGTGTCACATTACCGTTTGTGAGCTACGGTAGTTCCGCGATTATTTCAACCGCACTTGGAATGGGCTTAATCGCTTCAATCTCACGATTCTCACGGACATCTGTATGAAAACGGTTCTCTTTTGTGGAGGTGGAACGCTCGGCCCGGTCGTGCCGCTTTTGGCTGTGCTCAGAAAAATGAAGAAGATGAATCCGGATCTTTCATTTGAGTGGGCTGGGACGGAAGAGGGGCCAGAACGTGTGTTGATTCAAAAAGAGGGCATTCCGTTTCATACGATTCCCACGGCGAAGTTCGCACGATATTTCACGCTTGATTGGTTACGTTGGCCGGCTCGATATCTTCGTGCTCGCAAGGCGGCGAAACTGTTGATTGAAAAGATTCAGCCTGCGCTGGTTGTTTCCGCAGGAGGATTTACCGCGGTCCCTGTCATGCGTGAAGCAAACCGTCGCAAGATCTCGTGTGCGATCCATCAGCTTGATGCCGAGCCAGGATTATCAAATCGGATCGTGGCGAAATTTTGTCAGAACGTGACAACATCTTTTGCGTACAACGAATCACTATTTGGATCCGTCAAAACAGAACAAGTCGCAACACCGTGTCGTTTTCAGTATGAGGATCTTGCGGAGCATGTTTCAGATCGACCGACCGTTTTGGTTGTTGGTGGGGGGACCGGCGCTCAGGCGTTGAACGAAGCGGTTTGGAAAATCCTCGATGAACTTTTGAAAGAAGCGAACGTTATTCATGCGACGGGAAAAGGAAAAGGATCGGATATCAAAAAGGCAGGATACGATTCGATGGAATTTTTGAACGAAGAAAACATGCTCATCGCATATTCATCCGCAGACGTTGTCGTGACGCGTGCGGGGATGGGCGGACTTTCTGAACTCGCCTCATTGAAGAAGGCTGCGATCGTCGTTCCGATCCCAAGAAGCCATCAAGAAGCGAACGCAAAGAAGATGCCGTATCCGATCGTCGAGCAGGGCGAGAAGTTCGGAGAACGTCTTCATGACGCAGTTCATAAACTTCTGTCGGATACAGACAAGCGTTTGAAGCTCGGAGAATCGGCACATCGCACGTTGCCCACGGATGATGGCACCGCGCTCGCAGAAAAGTGGAATCAGCTCCTTGGATAACAAAAAAGACCCAGAAAGGGTCTTTTTTGATTGGTGATCTGGGTGGGGATTGAACCCACGACCGTTGGCTTAAAAGGCCACTGCTCTACCAACTGAGCTACCAGATCTTGGTCGGTTGTGAAAACTCGCAGAAAAACAGTTTTTGCGCTAGAATAATAGCCGATTTCACTAAAGAAATCAAGGGCCGATGCGCATTGCCATGATTGGGTGTAAAGGGATCCCCGCCGCGACCTCAACCGGCGGAGGGATCGAGAGTCACGTTGAAGAACTTTCAACGCGACTTGTGGCACGCGGACACGAGGTGACGGTCTATGTTCGACCGTATGCGAACCCAGAAAATCGCACCGAGTGGAACGGGGTTAAGCTTGTCACGCTTCCGAGCTGGAAGCGAAAAAATCTCGACGCCATTTCTCATACGTTTCTTTCTTCGATCCACGCACTCTTCGGAGGATTTCATGTATTTCATTATCACGGGGTCGGTCCTTCAACGCTCGCGTTTATTCCGCGTATTTTTGCGCCATGGAAAAAAGTCGTCACAACGTTTCATAGTCGAGATCAATTTCATGGAAAGTGGCGTTGGATCGCAAAAGCGTATTTGAGATTTGGAGAATGGACAGCGGCCGCGTTTCCGCATGCAACAATTGCGGTCTCGCACGCCATTCAAGTTTTTTGTCGAAAGCGATTCAAGAAACATGTGTGGTACATCCCGAACGGTGTGCAGGTTCCCACGCATAGCCCGGGATCTTCTTCGCTAGCGAATTTTGGACTCAAGCCGAACGAGTACTTTTTTACATTGAGCCGCTTGGTTCCACATAAATCTGTTGAAGATGCGATTCTCGCGTTTAAGAACGTGCAGACGGATAAAAAACTCGTCGTGATCGGAACCGCATCGTATGACGATGTGCATTACGAAAAGAAATTGCACGCGCTCGCGGAACATGATCCGCGCGTGTTGTTTTTGGGTCACCAAGTCGATCCAGCGCTTGGTCAGTTGGTCTCCAATGCATACTCAATGATTCATCCCTCACGAAGTGAAGGGCTTTCTGTGGCTGTATTGGAAGCGATGTCGTACGGCAAGGTTGTCGTCATGAGCGATATTCCAGAAAATCTGGAGCTCGTGGATCACTCCGGAATTTCGTACAAAGTTGGAGACGTGACCGCATTGCGAGATATTATTCAGTGGCTTTGTGATGATCCCACGATTGTGGCGGATCGCGGTGAACGCGCGCGTGAGCGTGTGAAGACGCGTTATTCTTGGGAATCCGTGGTCGAACGAACGGAAGCTCTTTATTCCAGTTTGGTGAAGGTATGAAATCCGGATCTCAAACTCCAACGGTTGCAGCCATCGTCGCGGCATACAACGAGTCGCCAACCATTGGACCGATCGTTGAGACGTTGGTGGAATCAAAATTGTTTCGCGATGTCATTGTCATCAGCGATGGATCAACGGACCAGACGGCAGAAATAGCGAGAAACGCGGGAGCTTCACTCGTTCATCAATTTCCGTGGAAACACGGAAAGGGCGCGGCGATGATGCACGGCGTCGCACATACGGACGCGCCGATCCTCTTTTTTCTCGACGCCGATCTCAAGGGACTTCGCGTGGATCATCTAGAAAAAATTCTTGAACCGATTGTGAACGGTAAACTCGCGATGACCGTTGGAATTCGTGATCGTGGAAAAATCGGAATGGCGCTCGCGCGCATTCTTCCGCTCATCGGCGGAGAACGTGCGATGATGCGTCATGTGTTTGAAGATATCCCTGATCGATTCCTTCAGGGATTCATGGTGGAATCTGCATTGAATTACTATTGTCGCTCGCATCATTTGCGATACGGAACTGTGGATCTTCCAGGGTTGAAGATCCGACGGAAGATGCAGAAAGTGGGTTTCATCAAAGGTTTTCCTGAATATCTTCACATGGGTTGGCAGATCGTGAAGGCGATGATCATTGTGCGCGTGGCGAGATTGAAAGGTGAATTTATTTGATATGGCAGAAAATTGGAAAGGAAAAAATGTTTTGATTCTCGGTCTCGGGCAATATCCAAAAGGAAGTGGCTTTGCGGCGGTTGAATTTTTTGCACGCGCGGGAGCGAACGTTATCGTTTCCGATTTTTATTACACACCGGCAATGAAAGCGAACGCGGATCGAGCAAAAGTGTTCAAGAACGTTCGGTGTATTTTTAAAAAGCATCCCACAAAAGAAATTCGATCTGCGGATCTCGTGATTCGTCATCAGCGATTGCGCACGACCGAACCAGAAATGGTTTTGGCGACGGAGCTTGGAAAACGTATCGAGACGGCAGAATCGGTATTTCTGAAAATGTGTCCGTGCCCGGTGATCGGGATCACCGGAACGCGCGGGAAGAGTACGACAACGACACTCGTGTACGAGATGTTGAAAGCCTCCAAGAGGCAGGTGTGGCTTGGGGGAAATATTCTCGTCTCTCCGTTGACGTTTCTTTCGAAGATCAAAAAAGATCATCTTGTTGTATTAGAACTGAGCAGTTTTCAACTGGAAGGAACTGGTGCGGCTGGGATTTCTCCGAAGATTTCTTGCGTGACGAATTTGTTGCGGGATCATTTGAATGCATACCCCGGAATGGAAGAATATGCGGAAGCGAAGGCGCAGATTTTCCGACATCAATCTCCAACGGACGTTACGATCTTTAATGCGGATGATGCGTACGGAAAAGAATGGATGGATGAAGCGCCCGGGTTGGTTCGCGTATTCTCAAAAAAGAAATCTCGAACGTCTTCTGCGTGGATTTCGAATGGCGCGCTCTGGATGAAGGATGGATCGAAAGAGGTGAAGGTCGTCGAAACAAAACAGCTGAACGTTCAGGGAGAGCATCTCTTCGCGAACATGCTTGCCGCGATGCTGACGGCGAAATCCTCTGGAGCTTCGATGTCGGGAATTCGGACGGCACTCAAATCTTTTCGTGGCCTTGCGGATCGTCAGGAGTTTTTGCGAGAGGTGAATGGCGTTGGATTCGTGAACGACACAACGGCCACAACGCCAGATGGAGCGATTGCCGCCATGAAGACGCTTTCCGCTCGATTCAAGACCCTGCGGATGATTATTGGGGGTGCAGACAAGGAATTGGAGTTTGATGGGCTCGCGACGACGGCAAAACGCTTTAAAGCTGATTTGGTGGTTTTGCCAGGAACGGCCCATGACAAGCTCACAAAATCCCTCAAAAAGGCCAAGGTTTCATACCAAGATGTTACTTCCTTAGAGGAGGGGTTTCTGGAACTGCAGAAACGCTCGAAAAAAGGGGATGGAATCGTGCTTTCGCCAGGTTGTGCGAGTTTTGGCTTATTTGCGAACGAGTTTGAGCGAGGTGCTCGATTTAAGAAATTGGTGGCTAATCTTGACCAAAAGCGGAAAAGTACGTAGAGTATGAAAAATCATACTTATCAGATATGAACCACACAGACCACTGCGGAAAACCCGTTATCGGCATGACGGTCATGGGAGAGCGAGGTCAACTCGTGATTCCTAAAGACATCCGTTCTGCGATGAGCTTGGAACCCGGAACTCAGCTCATGGCCATGCTTCACGAGGGAAACAAGCTGATGCTTATTCCGGCGGATCAGTTCAAAGAATTTATCGCGATGGTGACGAGTCAGTTTGATCAAATAAAATCAGCCATTAACGAAAAGGGGGACTAACGAGATATGAAATTTCCAGGATTCTTGAAGAAGAAGCGCACATACGTGATCGCCGTCCTCGCCCTCGGCGTTGGTTGGTACGTTATGGCCGGTCGTGGTGGAAATGGTGCGGCACAATTTGAAACAGCCCCCGTTGAAAAGCGTGATCTCGTACAGACGGTGGAAGTGACGGGTGAAATCAAGCCAGCCGCTCGCATTGAGATGGGTTTTAAGAATGGCGGAACCATTGATTCGATCATGGTGAAAGTCGGAGCAAATGTGAAAAAGGGAGACGTCCTCGCTCAGCTCGAAGCAGATGATGTGGAGTACACGGCTCGTGCCGCCGCCGCAAGTCTCGCGATCGCACAGGCGAATTTGGATGCGCGCATTGCTGGAGAAACAAAACAATCCATTCGCGTTTCTGAAGCGCAGGTTGAACAGTCCGAAGCGAACTTGGATAAAGCAATCGCCGATCTCGCATCGACAAAGCAAACCACGCAGGACTCATTGAAGACCGCCGAAGTCGCACTTCAGACGGCTCGTGACAACGTGGAAAACCAGGGCGCGATCTTGAGTCAAAATATTTCCAACGCTGTTGCTTCTGCCCGCGTGACACTTTTGACGGCAGTTGGCCCGTTGAATTCTGGTCTCTCGGATGGAGACACGATTTCTGGTGTCGATAACACCGCCGCAAACCAGTCATTTGTGAATCTTCTTGGATTTTTGGATCAGGGATCACTCGAACGCTCAAAGGCTTCCTATGGTGTTGCGAAGTCCGCAAAAATTGAAGCGGAAACGGCATTGAACGCCTTGACGAATGCATCGACGAAAGAACAGGTTGAATCAGCGGCCGCAAAATTGCAGACCGCGATTACGTTGGTTCAGGTCTATCTGACCGATGTCCAGCGTGTTCTTGCCGCGACACTCACTAGCTCGAATTTTACGGAAGCTTCGCTTGCCGCAAAGAAGAGCCTCATCGACGCGGATCGAGCAAGCGTGAGTGCACAGAATACTTCTGTACTGACGGCACTTCAGACCATTCAGAACACGGGCCTGACACAGACACAGACAGTCGACTCGCTTCAAAACGCGTATGTGACAGCGCAGACAGCCTATGAAACCGCGAAAACGAATGCAGATGTTCAGGTGCGCGCCGCTGAAACAAACGTCGCCATTCAACGCGCGATGTTGGATTCTTCAAAGGCTTCTCTCGAGTTGAAAGTCGCGGGTCCTCGCGCGGTCGATCTCGCACCGCTTCGTGCATCTGTCGAACAGGCTGCGGTTCAGTACGAAAAAGCCATGAACGATCTCATGAATGTTCAGATCATCGCTCCGGTCGATGGAACAATTTCTGAAGTTCTTCCGGATGTCGGCGAGCAGATTTCTCCGAACGCGATTGCCGTGAAATTGATCGGAACCGAAATGTACGATATTGAAGCGCAGGTTCCGGAAGCAGATATCTCGAAAATTCTTGAAGGCCAGACGGCGGTCATTACGCTTGATGCGTATGGCGATGACGTGAAGTTCAAAGGAACCGTCACCGCAAAGGATCCAGCAGAAACACGTGTTCAGGATGCGATCTACTACAAGATCCGTGTTCAGATTGAACCAGGTGAAAAGGAAGTGAAGCCGGCCATGACTGCGAATGTCACAGTGACGACAGGTGAATCCAAAAATGTTCTCGTGATTCCGCTTCGTGGAATCCGCACGAAAGCAGAAACTGGTCAGAAGACGGTTCGTATTCTCGTGAACGACACTCCAGAAGAGCGAAACGTGGAGCTCGGTCTTCGTGGTGATGAAGGCCGCGTCGAAATCAAGAGCGGACTTACTGAAGGCGAAAACGTGATCGTGGGCGAAACCGCGACCACTCCGTAACGAACATGTCCGAAGTCATTAAAATCGTTGATCTCAAAAAGCAGTACGTCAACGATGAGATTGTGACGCCGGTTCTTCACGGGATTAATTTCACCGTGCAGAAAGGCGAATTCGTGGCGATCATGGGTCCTTCGGGATCCGGAAAATCCACGTTGATGCACATCCTTGGATTCCTCGACACATTGTCGGAAGGAAAATACTTCTTTGAAGGAAAGGATGTTTCCACGTTGGACGATGATCAGCTCGCGACACTACGCGGAGAAAAAGTGGGATTTATTTTCCAAGCGTTCAACCTTCTTCCAAAGACGAGTGTGTTGGAAAATGTGAAACTCCCATTGCTCTATTCGAACATTCCCGTTTCGAAACGTGACGCGATGGCGAAGAAGGCGATTGAATCCGTGGGATTGGGACATCGCATCCACAATCTTTCAAACCAGCTTTCTGGTGGTGAACGCCAGCGTGTCGCGATCGCTCGATCGTTGATTCGCGAACCGTCCATCATCTTTGCAGATGAACCAACAGGAAACTTGGATTCAAAATCTGGAACGCAGGTCATGAAGATTCTTCAGGATCTGAATATCAAAGAAAACCACACCATCATTTTGGTGACGCACGAAACGTACACCTCTGAACACGCGAGTCGCATCATTCGCGTGCGTGACGGAGAAATCGTGTCTGATGAACCGGTGAAGAATCGTCGATTTGCGGAAGAAGGCAAGGAAGCTCTGAAGTAACATGACCGTCAACGATCTTCTCACCAGTTCCCTCCAGAGTCTCACTCGAACAAAAGGGAGATCGCTTTTGACGATGCTTGGAATTGTGATCGGCGTCATGTCGGTCATTATGATGCTTTCCGTCGGAGAAGCGGCTCAGCGGTTTATTCTTTCTCAGATTTCTTCGTTCGGTTCGGATGTCGTCTTTATTATGACGGGTCCAGAAGTCGAACAAAGTCAGCCAGACCTGTTCATCAAGGAAAGTTTGACGATCAAGGATGTGAAGAAGCTTCAGCTGACGCCCTGGGTCTCACAGATTGCGGCGAAGCTCATGCAGAACGACCAGGTCAACGGAAACGGTCTGGATGCAAATGCGCAGATTCTTGGGACGATGCCGGATGAGATCATTATGAATGATCTTGGGGTGGAGGAGGGGACGTTTTTTGATGAGTCATCCGTTGATGGCCGCGCGCGCGTCGCAGTTCTTGGGTCCTCCGTTGCGAACCGAATCTTTGGAGAAGAAAGCGCTGTCGGAAAATTGATCAAGGTAAATGACGTGAGTTTCCGCGTGATTGGCGTCATGGAGAAAGCGGGAACGAAAGGTTTTACGAACGTGGATACGCAGGTGTACATGCCAGTCACCGCCGCGATGGATTTGTACAACCGTGACTATCTGACCTACATCACCGTGAAGACGACCTTGCCGTTGAACGAAGCAAAAGATCGATTACGCATCCTTATTCGCGAACGACATAACATCGACAATCCGGAAGACGATCGCATCAAGGACGACTTTCATCTTCAAACGCAGGAAGACTTGATCGAGAGCACGAGCACGATCACCGATATTCTCCAGATCCTTCTGATTTCGATCGCGGCAATTTCGTTGGTCGTCGGAGGTATTGGAATCATGAACATTATGTACGTTTCGGTGACGGAGCGTATTAAGGAGATCGGATTGCGAAAATCTTTGGGGGCAAAACGTGGCGACGTGCTCTCACAGTTCCTCGTCGAGGCAATCATGCAGACGATGGCGGGCGGCGCAATTGGGATTGCACTGGGAACCGCGTTTACGTGGATCGGAATTCAGATCATCGGCCAGTTTCAGACGGGTTGGTCATTTGAGCCTTCGATGAACGGGATCTTGATCGGCTTCGGCGTTTCTGCCGCCATTGGAATTGTCTTCGGATATTTCCCGGCACGCCGCGCCGCGAGCCTGACGCCGATTGAGGCGATGAGAACCGAATAACATGAAAATCCGCGATCTTCTTCCGTTGTCGTTTAAGGCCCTGCTCGTGAACAAGAGTCGGACGATTTTGACGATGCTTGGAATCGTGATCGGGATTGGATCCGTAATTTTGATGATTAGTGTCGGAGAGGCGGCACAGCGATATCTGCTTTCTCAGGTGGCGTCATTTGGAAGCGATTTGGTGACGGTTGGAAACGGAAGAGGGGATGAGAATGAAAACGGACCTCCAAGCTCTGCTCAAAAACAAACGCTCACCATGCGGGACTACGATAAACTCAAGTCTTTGTCGTGGGTGCAAGGCGTCGACGCTTCTTT
>JAGOQY010000028.1 GCA_018063125.1 Patescibacteria group bacterium
AGATTCGCGTCCACGTCAAAATCAAGGAACTGAACACCAAGGGCGAAGAAAAAGAGCGCGTCCAGGTGTTTGAAGGCCTCGTCATCAACGAGCGCGGTTCTGGCATCCACAAAACCATGACCGTCCGAAAGATGTCCGACGGCATCGGCGTCGAGCGTATTTTTCCGCTCGCCTCCCCGATCATCGACAAGGTCGAATTGGTTCGCCAGTTCAAGACCCGTCGCAAGGTCCTTTCCCACGTCCGCCACACGAAGCGCCGCCTCAAGGAAATCAAGAAATAAGATTGGAACTCCCGAGCTAGAAGCTCGGGAGTTTTTTGATAAAAAAGACCCCGTTCGCCGTGTGCGAATGGGGTCGTGTGAGAAGTCTTCGGACTTCAGTTGAGCTGGTTGCGGCGATGGCGTCCGGGGTCCCTTGGGGACTCCATCTCGCGGAAGCCGACGATCGTGGTACCGACCGGAAGCGCGAGGCGCTGAGTGTTGAGATCGAGCTTTCGCGATGAGCCGTCACGTTCGAAGAGCATGACCTGCTTGCCGATCAGATCCGGAAAATCGTCGTTGTGACTGCCGGCGAGCATGGCGACGTACGTCCCGTACGGGGCACGCTCCGTCACCCAGGAGACGAACGCCGCCTGCGTTGCGACGAGCCCCTCGCATCGGTAGAAGGTCTCCACGCTCGAAGGGTCGATCCGTACCTCCGGCGTCCAGCGACGAACCTGGTAGATTCGTCCCCGTTCCTCTCGAGAGAGCTCCCACTGACCTGGGGCCGCTCGGAAGACGGCGGGCTGGAACTTCTGCCTCGCCCGCTTCACGAGCTGTTTCGACGTCAGCTCTGGAATCACCACGAGATCTGCATACTTTTCCATGACACCTCCTGAACACGACGCACGTCGGTTCATTCAAAGGACTCTGCGTCTTATAGCAGGAACTGATGACTTGGTCAATCCTCTAGAGATAAAAAACGGCGGAGGAGTCCGTAGACTCCCCCGCCCTGAGCATCACACAGCGGTACACCACGTAGCTCGACTTAGCATGAGACAACTTGCGCTCGACTCTACGTGACGTGACGGCATGTCTAGCCGTTCACGACCGTGCAGTCCTCGACACGGAAGCGGCCCATCGGGCCGTTGCACGCCGGGCGCCACGAGCCGACACCGATGCGGTTGCCCGCGATCTCGAAGAGCTTGCGAATGTGCGCCTCGGTGAGACCATCCATCGCGGAGTAATCCACCGAGATGTTCACGGTGAATCCCCAAGAGTTGAAACGCGGTCGGATGTTGCCGACCGCCGTCTTCTTCCCGCCCGCGTCCATCATGCAGCGCCGGAGATCGGTCTTCATGTCCGCCTCGGTGAGAGACTTCTTCGTCTCCGGATCGATGAGGACGAAGTACTCCTGCTCGATCGTGAGGATCGAGGGGAGCTCGGTGGTCTTCGCCGTCGAGATGTTCGACTTGCCGACCTTCACCTTGCGCCCCGCGTTGCGGAGGCAGGCGAAGAGCATCTGCGAAGGCAAGACGATCTCATCGTTCGGACCGCGGTACATCTTGCGCTTCGCCATGTCTTCGAGCGGCGAATCGCGATCGGCGGGCTTGCGCACGCCACGGATGAGCGCGTTCTCGATCTCCTCGTCGGACATCGCGTCCATGAGGAGCGCCGACTTGTTCACGCAGGTGATCTCGAAGGCGGCCTCGGTGCTGATCCTGGCGCGCGTCGCCGACTCCTTCTTCGTCTTCGCCGCACCATTCGTCGTCTGCGTCTGGGCCTCGGTCGTCATTGTTCATTCTCCATGACGTGCTGAAGTAGAAGGTGCTTCATTCGGTTATCACGTCAAAACCGAATATCGGAGTCAA
The DNA here is from genome assembly GCA_018063125.1 of Patescibacteria group bacterium. Taxonomy (GTDB): domain Bacteria; phylum Patescibacteriota; class Patescibacteriia; order 2-12-FULL-60-25; family 2-12-FULL-60-25; genus JAGOQY01. Next base: position 1,850 of record JAGOQY010000028.1, read on the forward strand.
CCAGATTTCGAGGATTTCGTCAAGGGGAAGGGATAAAAAACGGCGGTCCAGTTTCTCGACTGGACCGCCCTTCACCTTGCGCTGCGTGAGCGAACTCTGCGTAGCTCTAGAGAACTGAAGTCTACGCGACCGAACAAAAACAGTCTCTCAGGATTTAAAATAAATTCGATAAACTGTCAATGTTTCCGCATAAAAAACGACGGTCCGGATCTTTCGATCGGACCGTCCTGAAGAATACGAGGCTGTAGGCTGCTAAAGGAGACTCAGCGCCGCGTTACTGCTCTTCACGATGCGTCATCACATCACAGCAATAAGCGGAACCCTATAAGCGATCTCACTCCTTGTCAAACCTATTAAATAAAAACGGCGGGGAAATCGAATCTCGATTTCCCCGCCCTAGACAGCACGAAGCGCTACAAAACTCCACCTCACTTGGCATGACGACACGCCACAATACGGCACAGTCTTAATGAATCAAAAAAATCGAATTCCGTCAATCCTCTCTTATAAAAAACGGCGGTCCGATCGAGAGATCGGACCGCCCTATGCAATGCAACGCGCTGCCCTGCTCAGCACCACGCGACCAGACTTCACGGAACTACACGTAACACAGACGTGCTATGTACCTTTCTCAAGAAAAAATGTCAAGAATCAAAGACAAAAAACGGCGGGGAAATCGAGATTCGATTTCCCCGCCCTGCACAAGAGGATAGTTCACTTGGGACAGCTTCGCGTCGCCACACGACACGAGACGGTACGAGACTGCTTCTATTTTTTCTGTAGGATTTCCATCGCTTCTCCAAACGCCGCCTCAAGCTTGAGCTTCGAGTCGTACGCCGGACGGAGCCATTGCGGTAGCGCTCCGTAGAGGAACCGGCTGAACTGGCTCGACATGAAGAAGCACACGCCGACGTCATCGAGATTGCGAATGTTCCGGCCGCGGATCTGGAGCGCCTGCATCATCACGCGATGATTCCAGAGCGCCCAGACGCTTGAGCCGAACCGCCGTTGCTCGAACTGTGCTTCGGGGTCGTCCTTCGGAGCGTAGCCCGGCCGGAGGAAGAAGATGACGGGAGCCGCGCCTTTCGGTAGGTCCACGCCTTCGGCATAGTTCGCCGCCGTACCGACGAGCACTCGCCCCTTCCCGTGAAGAAAGAACTGCGCCGCATCGCGAGGACGGATGCCGTCGCCGTAGCTCATCGTTTCGAGCTCCGCCTCTTTCGCAACTTCGAGGAACTGGAGCCGTTCCGCTTCGGAGATGACGACCACGAGGGAACGATGTCCAGCGTCGCTGAACTTCTTCGCCGTGGCCGCGATTCGCCTCAACGTCTTCTTGAGATCACCCCGCCAACGCGCCTCGAATGAGAGATTCAAGTTGTCGCTCGGCAGGAAAATCTTCGTCTGCTTCACGTTGAAGGACGACGGGAAACTCCTGAACGGTGGCTTCAGGGACGTCTGGTAGCCGAAGACCTTGGGATCACCGATCGTCGCGGAGTAGGCGACGTACCGTTTTCCCAACGCCTTTTTCACGATCGGCGCCACGAAATAGCTCCGGATCGTGAGGTGGTACCGCGCCTTCTTCTGCGTGTCCTTGAACCCCGGATCTTCCTTCTTATAGTAGAAAGCGACCACGAAGTTCAGCGGCCTCTGCCCCTCGGCTTCCAGCGCGTATCCGAGCCCGCGCACGAGGCGTGGAATCGTCCGCGTCAGATTCTCGAGAAGCTTGAGCTCCTCTTGCTGCGCGAGCGGATCGATCTCTCCGCTTCTGACGGCCTTCCGGATGTCGCGCTCGAGCTTGTCGGCGTCGAACCCCTCGAGAAGCTTCATCAGCTCCTGTACCTCCTCGTCCTTGAGGAGCGAAGGCGTGAGCGATGACCGCTTGCGTGCGATCCGGCGAAACTTCCGCACGAAATCGACGAGCTTTCCGGTCACGGCTGGATCGAACGGTTTCACCAGACGCGCGGCGCGCATCAGGTGGTAGTCCGTGAGAGTGTACTCGAAGATCCGACGTGCGACCTCGGCGAGACGATGCGCCTCGTCGACGATCGTCATCGCAGGATCCATATCCCTCCACCCAGGAACCATGAGGCGGTTCATGAGGAAGAAGGCGTGGGTCGTCACGATGACTTCGCCTTCGCGTGAACGCCGGAGCGCCACGAACTTCTGCTGGAAGTAATGACAGGGCTCGGCGCCATCCTCCTCGGTTTGGCCCGTCTCCTGATCCACGCGATGCCCACACTTGAGCATGTAGCAGGGCGACTCTTGCGCCGTCACCTCCATCCCCTTCGCCGTGTAGTACAGACAGGGATATTCGGCGCGGCCCAGCATCTTCACCGTACGATCCGGGAACTTCGCCAGGATCTGGTCGACCTGAGTCTTGTTCGGCGTGATGTAGAAGAGCGGTCCCCGACCTTCGGCAGACATGGCGCACAAAATCGTCATCCCGATGGCAGTCTTGCCTTCGCCCGTCGGGATTTCGAGCAGAGCCTTCCCGTGTTGTTCGTAGAACGCGAGCGCGTCGTACTGAACGTCACGGACTTCGCTGTACGGAAAATGGTCGAGGATCTCGACCTTCTTGGGAGCTCGGGCAGCATTCATTCGCGGTCCTTTCGTTGGTGTGAAGGAACGCCCACGGCCACATGCCATGGGGATCAAGAACTCAACCAAAAAATATCGAAAATGTCAAGGATTTAAGGATAAAAAACGGCCCCGGCCCATTGGAATGAGACGGGGCCCGGGACTCTACTGGAGGTTACTGGACAGTACTCAGCCGCGCCTGACGTAGCTTGGCAAAGTCAAAGACAGCTTTTTCACAAATTCCTAATTTTGTCAACGAATAAAAACGGCGGGAAAATCCGATGGACTTTCCCGCCCTACAGTTTGCGTAGCGTTACGATGCAGCACAAAACTTAGCTCAGCTGCGCGCTACTACACGACGACAGGATTTGATTAACATGACACGAAAAGGTCGTCAATCTCTCAGGGATAAAAAACGGTCCGCCTTTTTTCAAAGGCGGACCCTGGAGATCAGCGGAACTTGAGGTCACGCAGCTCTACGCAGCTTGACCGGACTGCTCTCGGCACTACATCAAGTCTTATAGCCGATATCCTCCAAACTGTCAATCCTCTTCTACTGAAAAATCGATGTGAGGCCCTTGTCGACATCAATGTTCGGCGTGGCGTTTTTGATGACATCGAGCGCGAGATCGAGATGATTCTCCACGGGTTCACCAAATGTGTAATTCACATAAAATGCTTCCGTGATGTCGTCGACGTGCGTATTCCAACTTGATCCAAACCAGCCAGTTGCGACCGCTTCCGTCTTAGCCCAGCGGAGGACGCCGCCTCGAGTCACGATGTACGTTTTCGGATCTGTCTGAAACTTCACGAGACGAGACCCCGGGTGATAAGTCACATTCCCCCCGATCGGAACAAGAGACATCTGTTCAATCGAAATTGTTTTGACCTTGGAAAAATTGGAATACCACGTGAAGTACGTCTTCTCGTTGGGGAAGACGTAGCGTTTTCCATTCAACGCGTAGTAATAGACCGCCGTATCGTTCAACGTATTCACATTTCCATCATCGGGAATCTTGATGAGGTCTCCGGGCTGAAGCCCCGCAGAGAGACCGCCAGCGTATGTGATCGTGGCGGTTCGATCGAGACTTACTCCATCGATCGTGGCTGAGAAAATCGCCGTCCCGTCTCGAAGAGAAAAGACTCGAAAATACGCTTTCCCGAGGACGTCGGTCGTGTCGGATTCGATGCGAATCTCATCCTGCGTCCCACGTGAGGATGTGAGAACAACCTTCTTCCCCTGCATCGCCGCCAAGTTCGTATCTTTCACGGTGACGGTCACGAGCGCATTCGAAATCCCGTCCGCACTCAATTGCGTCTTATCCGCCGAGACGCGAGAACTCACCGGATCAACCGAAGCGGCCGCAGATGCGGGATACGCAATGACCATCGAAAGCAGGAGAACGAGAAGATAACGCATAGCCAACGGAGTATACCAAAACCGCTCCCTAGAGGAGCGGTTTCAGATATTTTCCGGTAATCGATTTTTTGTGTTTGGCGAGATCTTCGGGCGTGCCTTCGCAGACGATCTCTCCGCCGTACATGCCGCCTTCCGGGCCCATGTCGACGACCCAGTCCACGGATTTCACGACATCGAGGTTATGTTCAATGACGAGCACGGTGTTCCCCTTGTCGACGAGCGCCTGCAGAACTTGCAGAAGGCGCTTGATGTCGTCGAAGTGAAGACCGGTCGTCGGTTCATCCAGGATGTAGAGCGTCTTTCCGGTGGCGCGGCGCGAGAGTTCGGTCGCGAGCTTCACACGCTGAGCTTCACCACCCGAAAGCGTCGTCGCCGGCTGACCGAGACGGACGTACCCAAGACCAACTTCATGCAAGACCGAAAGCTTCTCGTAGATGAGCGGCTGATCCACAAAGAATCGACGCGCTTCTTCGACCGTCATGTCGAGAACATCCGCGATCGTCTTTCCACGCCAGTGGATATCGAGCGCTTCTTTGTTATATCGCTTGCCACGGCATTCGGTACACTCCACATACACGTCGGGAAGAAACTGCATTTCGATCTGCACGTATCCTTCACCCGCACACGGCTCACAGCGTCCGCCACCCTTCACGTTGAATGAGAATTTTCCTGCATCATATCCACGCATCTTCGCTTCTGGAATCTCCGTGAAAAGGTCACGAATCGCCGTGAAGACACCCGTATATGTTGCGGGATTCGAACGCGGGGTGCGGCCGATCGGAGACTGGTCCACGGAGACGACCTTGTCGAGATAATCAATTCCTTCAATCGACTTGTGCTTGCCAGGAAGGTCTTTTGCGCCATAGAAATGCGCGGACAAGGCGCGACCCAGAATATCGAGAACGAGCGTGGATTTTCCAGAACCCGAGACACCGGTCATGCACACAAACTTTCCCAACGGGAGTTTAAAGTCGAGATTCTTGAGATTGAACTCTGTCGCACCCTTCACGACAACGTTCTTTCCATTTCCCTTGCGACGCGCTTTTGGAATTTCAATTTCTTTCTTTCCGAGAAGATACCCAGCGGTGAGAGACTCCTTGTTCCGCTTCACTTCCGCGAGCGTCCCCTGTGCGACAATTTCTCCGCCGTATTCTCCGGCGCCGGGACCGATGTCGATGACGTGATCCGCCGCTTCCATCACCGCTTGGTCGTGCTCCACAACAATCACCGTATTTCCGATATCGCGAAGACGCTTCATCGTGCCGATCAATTTTTCGTTGTCGCGCTGGTGAAGACCGATGGATGGTTCATCCAAAATATAGATAACCCCAGAAAGCTCTGAACCGAGCTGAGCCGCCAAACGCACACGCTGAGATTCACCACCCGAAAGCGTCATGAATCCACGATCAAGCGTGAGATAGGTCAAACCGACATCCAGAAGATTCGCCAGGCGACGCTTCACTTCGTGGGAGATCTGATCGACAACCAATCGTTCGCGATCCGTGAATCCGTTCGGATCCGGCTTCGCATCTGACTTCAAACGAATAATCTTGGACGGCTTTGCTTTCACCGGGCCACGACCAAGACTATCGAAAAACGCAAAGCACTGATCCAGCGGCAACCCCACAAGATCCGCGATCCCCTTGTCCGCGACCGTGACGAGGAGCGCTTCTTTGCGCAGACGACGACCGTCACATTCCGGACAGGTCAATACGCGCATGTAGGCTTCAATCTCTTTCTGGACGTAGTCTGAATCCGTCTGACGATATTTATCCTCCAACATCGCAAGGATCCCCTGAAAGTTTTGAGACTTCCCTTCGACGTCGTAGATCTGATCTTTCGTGCCATCAAACAATGTCTGAACCGCTTTCGGAGACAGCTTCCCCACTTCTTCATGAATCGAAAATCCGTGCGCTTTGCCGACGGCTTCGAGAAGCTTCAGCATCGATGTCTGGTTTCCCGCGATGCGTGTCCACGGCTTGATGGCGCCTTGAGCAATCGTGAGACGCTTGTTCGGGATCACCAAATCCGGCTCGAGGACGAGTTTCGTTCCGAGACCGGTACAAGCCGGACATGCGCCATGAGGCGAGTTGAACGAGAAAAGGCGTGGCTCCACCGGCGGAAGCGAGATATTGCAGTGCGGGCAAAACAGCGACTGGGAGAAGAGTATTTCGTCTCCGGTGTCTTCATCCAAAACCACGACCAGCCCGTTTCCGAGTTCCAAGGCTTGCTTCAACAATTCGAGCAAAGATTCCAGCACCATGCTCGATTTCTTTTCGATCTTGGTCACGACGGCTTCGATCGTGTGCGGCTTGGTTTTATCGGCACGCACGCGAAGCATCTCATCAATATCAATCAACGTGCCGTCGTAGCGGACTTCGTGATAGCCGGCGTTTTGCGCGGCTTGAAGCACGACTTTATGTTCTCCTTTTTGCTCACGCACCATGGGACCCAACACGATCAAATTCGTCTTCTGCGACATCGCAAGAATCTTCTCCCCGATCTCACGGGAGGTTTGTTCTGAGACGCCTCGACCACAGGATGTGCAGTGCGCACGACCTGCACGAGAAAACAGGAGACGGAAAAAATCGTAGATTTCCGTTACAGTTCCAACCGTGGAACGTGGGTTGTGTGAGGAAGACTTTTGATCGATCGCGACCGTTGGCGAAAGGCCCGTAATCTCATCGACGTCTGGCTTATCCTGGAGTTCCAGAAACTGACGTGCGTAGGACGACAAGCTTTCCATGTACCGGCGTTGCCCTTCGGCATGCACGGTATCAAACGCGAGAGAGGATTTTCCCGAACCGGAAAGACCCGTCATCACGATCAACTTGTCTTTCGGCAAATCAATCGAAACGTTTTTGAGGTTATGGACGCGAGCGCCGCGGATGGAGATGACGTTTTTTGGTGCCATGAAAGTCTCGGAGATGAGCAAAACAGCTTGCCGCCGACACTATCAGGTTTTGGAAAGAAGGGCAAGATTCGCCCCCTCGCCTCATTGAGGATCGTATTTACAATTCGGATGAAACTTCTTCAAAGGATCCGCTGGCGCATTTTGTGGGGTCAGCAAAGCGTTACAAGAAATTGCTGATCCAGATCCAGAAAATGCAGCGTTCAGCTCTTCTGGCGTGAAAAAGACGGCAGAATTTTCAAAATAGTCGCTTGGATTCGTTTGCATCCCACAAAACATCGCCCCGAACAGGTCCACTCCGCCAATCGTAAATCCCCCATCGTTGTAGCCCGAATACTTCGCCGCGTTTCCTCCGCAATCTCTCTTTCCAATGATCAATGAATCCGAATTCCCTCCAATGATCGCTGTCGTGTCTTTATAGATCACCCCAAGCGTGGCTCCGCGCAATCCTCCATGTGAGGTACAACGAGAAACCATGTTCTGATACACGGACGCATCTTGAACTTTTCGAAAGCTGATCGTATCCGCTCCCGAATCCGAGATGTCGAGTGAGTACGCGCTTTGACCTCCAAGCAGTCCGATGTGTCCAAAAAACTTTTCCCCCTCTGGATCATCCGAAGTCTGCATGAAATTACAGAATGGAACGAGATAAACACTTTCTGGACGAACCTTGTTCGCGTATTTGATCTCACCTGCAATGGCGACCGGCACGCATACGGAGCCTTGTGGGTTTCCAAAACACTCAGGGATGCCGGATTTGCACTGAAGACAAACGTCTGTCTTTGCATCGCATGTCGTGCCTTTGCATGTCTTTCCTCCAAAACCCTGCACGTAATATTCAGACCCGCATTTCGTCTTCTCAACCCCCTTATCAAACACGGCGACGTCATACAGAACAGAACCCGGGGGGTTCCCAGCATCTGCGTACATCACTACTTTCCCCTGATTTGCTTTGTAGTCGTTACAATAGTCATTCCGAGAAAACTCGGACTTGTTGATCATGAACACATCCAGCTTGTCGTATCGTGTGGTCGCCGGATTAATCGTGTTCAAAATTGTGATGGCTCCAAATGTGAGAACAAGACCGATCACCGCATTCGTCATGGTCGATTTCGCCGCAGAGATGTCTCCAGATGCCGAACCGATCACATACCGGAACCCTCCCCAGATGAACGCAACGGCGGCGGCAAAAACCACGATCGACAACAAAAAACGAAATCCGAGCTCAACGTAGGATCGAAACCCTTGAACCTTCGTCTGTCCCAAAATTGGACTCGAAAGTTCCAAGACAGGCTCCGGAGCACGGCATTTTCCCTTTCCAGCGGCACATTCTGGCGCGGCCACCCATGCATCTGGAGATCCACCGTATTCTGGAGCGGCGCATTCTTCTTTCGTGAAGCACATGGCGTTCACGTACTGCATCTGAGCCTGGCTTGGACCACCCTGTGAACCACTGATACGCCCAGCGGCACCGATCCCTTTTGTTTGCACGATCGTCATTCCTTCTTCGGTACAGATCTCCGTACATGCATTCAATGACACCCCATCTTTCATTTTCTTCGAGACGCCCTCTTTTTCACAAAAACAATCTGCATAGTAGACGACCCCTCCATCTTCTTTGCAATCTTCCTTTTGAATCGGACCATCATCTCCCTGCGCCGCACGAACCGTGTCGATACAACATCCTCGTGGCCCTTCGCTACAGGTGACTTCTTCAATTGCGGAGATGGCTTCTTTTGCGGCAGTAGAAACACACGTCGCGGCGACAACAGCACTCACCCCAGAAGAAAGCGTCGAACCCGTCGCGATATTCGTGAGAGACTGACTCATCAACGTACACTGCCCACAAAGTACCGGATTCCCTGCCACGTCATCTGTCGAGAGTGTCAGACAATACCCCGCACACAATGAAGGGCAGTCTTTCAAAAGCTGAGAATCCGACGTACACGCGGAGAGCGACGCATCAGAAATGCACTGCACGTTGCTTCGTTCTGCGTGTGCGGGAATTCCAACACTCCACACGGCCCCCACGAGCAGAACGACGGACAAGAGACGAAAACGAAGAGACATATCTAGCGCGTGGATGCGGCCTCCGCCGCTTTTACAATCACCTCAAATGATTCTGAATCAATATCTCCGGGGATCGCAATCCCGTTGAAGAAAAATGTCGGGGTCGCTCCGACGCCCGCACGACGTCCCTCTTCCATAGAGGTGTCGATCGTTTTTTGCGTCTTTGGATTCACGAGACATCCATCATATCGTGCGATGTCTACTCCAAGATCTTGCGCGTATCGACGAAGATTGGCCGGCGTGTGCGCTTGGGATCCTTGTGTGGCAAACAGTCGATCGTGATACATCCAATAAATCTCTGGATCCGCTACTTCGAAAACGCATCGTCCGGCGAGCGCGGCATCCATTGCCTGCGGATGAAGTTCCACGATGGGAAAATCTCGCAGGATGTAATTCACCCGATCTGGATTCGCCCGAAGAAATGCCTGGACTTTTGGGGCGACTGCGCGACAGTACGGACAGTCCCAATCCACAAACTCGACAATCGTCACGGGGGCATCTGGATTCCCGAGGCTCGGATGGTTTCCGGAAGCGATGCGCGCGAGATCATCCTCTGTGACTTCAGCTTTTTGAAAGGTCTTAGCCACGGTTGAGGCGAATTGCCGTTTCTTCAATTCTGCCATCGGATCCACATCACCAGATCGCAACAACCACAGACTTGCGCCCAGTTGCCATAAAAACCACACAACCCAAACAGCAACAGGAACAAGAAGAACGAGAAGAACAATCCCAATGGGTCGTCGATAGAGCGGCGGAGCGCCAGTTTCCATGGCCAAAGTGTAGCATATTGCCGGCCTCTCTGCCTTGACGAACAACCCCGAAACCGCTACCTTCTCTGCACATTTATGCGGACGCTTTTGCTCTCAATTATCCAGATGGTCCTCTCCGTTCTGCTTATCGCGGCGGTTCTTCTGCAACAGCGCGGAACCGGTCTCGGAATGGCATTCGGTGGGGTTGGAGACGTGTTTCGGACAAAGCGCGGATTGGAAAAAGGATTGTTCGTTGCAACAATCGTTCTCTCCGTTCTCTTTTTCGGCACCGCGATTTTGAACATCGCGCTCAACTAAACAACCATGCGTCTGCCGCCGATCGTCGAAAGAGTTCGCGGCCTCCT
>JAGOQY010000029.1 GCA_018063125.1 Patescibacteria group bacterium
TTGAAAGATGGAGTCATTGCCGACTATCGAACCACGGAAGCAATGCTTCGCTATTTTATTAACAAGGCTCTCGGAGGAATGCGCATCTTCCGTCCAGAAGTGATGGTGGCGGTTCCGGGTGGAATCACCTCTACGGAACGACGTGCGGTGATCGACGCCACCATTTCTGCGGGAGCGAAAGCGGCATACATCATCAAAGAGCCGGTTGTGGCCGCGATCGGTGCAGATATTCCGATTGGATCCGCGTCGGGTCACATGATCATCGATATCGGTGGAGGCACATCTGAAATCGCCGTCATTTCTCTTGGAGGCATTGTGGCATCTTCGTCTGTTCGTATCGGAGGAAATAAACTCGATATTGCGATTCAGGAACACGTTCGCCGCAAGTACGGCTTGGCTGTCGGTGAACGCACATCAGAAGAAATTAAAATTCGTATTGGTTCTGCATTGTATCTTGAAGAAAAGTTGGAAATGTCCGCGAAAGGTCGCGACATGATCACGGGTCTTCCGCGTACGATCACCGTCACGAGTGACGATGTGACTGACGCGATTCAGCACGAGCTCACAGGAATTATCGAAGCGATCAAAGACGTGCTTCACAACACGCCGCCAGAACTTTCTGCGGACGTGATGGAAAAAGGCATGGTGATTTCTGGCGGAACCTCTCAGCTCCGCAATATGGATCGTCTCTTCAGCGAAGCCACGGGCGTTCCGGTGTTTGTCGCCGATAACCCTCAGCTTTGCGTGGCAAAGGGAACCGGAATCGCGTTGGAGAATTTGGAGTCGTATAAGAGATCTATTTTTAGCTCGTAGAACGCACGTGCTATATTTTACGCATCACAATTATTTTATTTGTATGGCCAAAGGAAACAACGCACAAAAGAAGAACGTGAAGAAGCCGAAGAAGGACAAGAAGAAGTAGGGAATGAAACCGAAGTCCGTCACGGTTCACGATTCCATTCAGAAGACGTATCGATATTCGCTCACCGAACCGGTGGGAAAGAATTTCGATGCGGAGTTTAAACCCCAGCTCACGCCGCAAGAAATGCTTGAGCTGGGTGTTTTTGGTGGATTCTATTTATACGATTGTCAGGATGAATTTCCCAAAACCTGGTTCAAGAAGGCAAAGATGGTTTCTGGAACCACGCCGGATCCGAAGCTGAATTTTTTTGGGATCCGCGCGAGTCAGCCGTTATCCGTGTGGCAGGCAAAAGGATGGATTTATCCGGAGGATCCACGCGGATGGTTTCAGTGGTATTGCCGGTATTACATGGGGCGACGGATTCCGACGGAAGACGCGCGACAAATTCGACGATGGAAAGCAATTCGTCGTCATCTCGCGCAAATCGTGAACAATTGCCGTGCGCGCGATTTGGATTGTCATCGCCGTCAACGCCAGGCGGTTTTGCATTGGGCGTACGATAGCCGGAAGATTTAGTTCCTATTTTTGCTGAAATTGTTCGAGATGAGAGGTGATCTTTTCAATGTAAGACTCAGAAAGAAATCCGCGCTGTTCTTGGATGCAGTCATTCAACCATTTGAGCTTGATTGCAGTGATATTCGTTTCTGGTATGGGTTTTTTTCCTAGTTTGAGTTTTGTGTATTGGCTGGAGAAAACAATGAAGGGATGGATTGGGAAGAATGATTTAAATTCGTTTTTTAGTGTCCTCTGAAGAGAGGCGGACTGTCTTTTTACTTGCTTGACGAAATCTTTTTTTACAGGGCTCGTTTTTCTTTGTAGTTTTCCATTTTGAAAAGTGAAATCGCCTCGGTGACTTTTGGTCTCTACTAGAGAAATTCCGTTTTGCCCTATGATAATAAAATCGATGTCTCCCTTCTCGTCGGGAAGAACTACATTCTCTAAGACGCGGTAAGCCTTCGGTAATTTCTGTAGTTCGAAATAGACAGCGTCTTCGCCCTCGATGCCTTGTGAAAACTTATCTGATACCTGGAAGGATTTGTACTCGAAGTATGCACACAGGGCTGCAAGAAGTGAGGCTATAAAGTACAGCCATGGCTGCTGTGCGCTTTGGGCGGCGAGGCTTATTTTTATAAATGCAAAGGCTCCTGTAGCACCAAGTGCGCCGTGGATCCCATAGCTAGAGCGCTTGCTTTTCAGATATCGAGACATGATCAAAGTGAGTATAGCATCGCTCATTTGATATACTTCGAGGCGATTCAACACATGGACGCCTTTACAGAGATCGGATTGATTCTTGCGCTTGCAACCGCGGTGGCGTTTTTTATGCAGGCGCTTCGCTTGCCGCTTATCCTCGGTCATATTTTGACGGGCGTGGTGGCGGGGCCGTTGGTGCTCAATCTGATTCATTCTGAAGAAACGATTTCGATTTTTTCACATCTCGGAATCACGGCACTTCTTTTCATCGTCGGTTTGGGTTTGAGTCCGCATGTGATGCGGGATGTGGGACGTGTGTCGCTTGCAACAGGAATTGGGCAGATTGTATTTACGACAGGGTTCGGATATCTCATCGGTCGGGCGTTTGGTTTTGATGCACTGACGTCTTTAACACTTGCTGTCGCGTTCACATTTTCGAGTACGATCATCATTTCCAAACTTCTTTCAGATCGTGGCGATGCCGGAAAGCTGTACGGAAAGATTGCGATCGGATTCCTTATTGTGCAGGATCTTGTCGCAACGGCGATTTTGATTACACTTTCGGCCCTGCTTCAGGGCGGTTCAATTCAGGAGTTGGCGCGTGAATTGTCTGGGGCACTCTTCATGACGATCGGTCTCGTGATTTTGTTTTCACGATTTCTTTTGCCAAAGCTTACTCGGTTTTTCGCGAGCTCACAGGAATTTCTTTTTTTGTTTGCCGTGGGATGGGGAGTCGGGATGGCGGCGCTCTTTCACAAGGTTGGTCTTTCGATTGAGATCGGAGCATTAATTGCCGGCGTCACGCTCGCGTCGTCTCCGTATCACTACGAAATTAGTGCGAAGATGAAGTTGCTGCGCGATTTCTTCATCATCATGTTTTTTATCTTGTTGGGCTCACGGCTGGAGTTCGCAAGCGTTGTCCAACATCTTGTCCCGGCCGTTATTTTTTCGTTGTTTATCTTGATCGGTAATCCGCTGATCGTGATGGCAATCATGGGTGTGATGGGGTACACAAAGAAGACCGGATTTTACGCGGGGCTGACCGTTGCTCAAATCAGCGAGTTCTCACTCCTCATGATTCTGCTCGTCACGAATGCGGGGTATCTTTCGTCGGATATTCTCGCGCTCGCGACCGTGGTTGGTATTGTGACGATCACGGCTTCGACGCTCATGATTCTTCATGCAGATGCGTTGTATCGATTCTTTGCACCGATATTGGGAGTTTTTGAACGCCGGAAAACAGTCCGTGAACGCTCGAAGAAGGAACGGTATGACGCGATTCTTTTCGGATGCCATCGTGTCGGAGAAGATTTTCTTCCGTCGCTCGATCGGCTGAAGTTGAAATATCTGGTTGTCGACTATGATCCGGAAGTGATCGAACGTCTCACGAAGAAGGGGATTCCTGCGCGATACGGTGATGCGGATGACAACGAGTTTTTGGATGAGCTGGATTTTTCAAAACTTAAAATGCTGGTTTCGACGTTGCCTGATATTGATACCAACATCTTGTTGCTTACAAAGCTGAATCGCGTGAACCCGGAGGCTGCCGGAATTTTTACGGCGCACGGTGTCGCCGAGGCGAATCTTCTCTACGAAAATGATGCGGACTACGTGATCCTTCCGCATTTCCTTGGCGGGAACTATGCGGCCATGCTGACGGAAAAATTTGGTACGAGTAAAGAACGGTTCGCCGTGGAAAAGAAGAAGCATCTCGCGCATTTGGCGCGACGGGCTGAGGGGTCGCCGTGAGTGCTATACTTTTCGTATGTTGATCGGGATTGAGGGAACACGCGCGAACAAGCCAAACAAAACTGGCGTGGAGTGGTATGCCTGGCACGTGATTCAGGAGTTGAAGAAGCTGACCGCGAATGGCGTATCAAATGGTCATTCATGGATTTTATATTCCAATCATGTGCTGACGGGTGGCCTCGAAGCGCTTCCCGAGAATTGGTATGAGATTCGTCTCAAGTGGCCTCTACCGTTTGGGTGGACGCAGTTTCGATTATCCTGGGAATTGAAAAAACATCCGGTGGATGTGTTGTGGCTTCCGGGGAGTACGTTGCCGCGTCGCATCGTGAAGAAAACGGTGGTGACAGTTCATGATGTGGGGTTTCATCGATTGCCGCATCTGTATCCCACACGACAGGTGAAAATTCATGAGCACGCGATGAAAGATATTGCGAAACGCGCAACGCGAATTCTCACAGTCTCGGAACACGCCGGTCGTGAGATCGCGGAAGCGTACGGAATTTCTCCAAGTCGCATCGCGATCACTCCGCTCGGAATCGATCACTCACTCTATCGTCCCATTTCAGATTTGGAAGCGATTGAAGAGCGATTACGTCGATATCAGATTCCTCGGCCGTACTTCATCAACATTGGACGGATGGATGCGAAGAAAAATATCACGACACTGATCAAGGCCTTCACGCTGTTCAAGACTCGTCGTGGTGTTGGAGATCCGCACCGTCTTGTACTTGCCGGACCCGCCGGACATGGAAGTGAAGAGATCCGTCGTGCGATCGCGAACTCCGAAGTGAAGTCCGATATTATTGAATTGGGATATGTGCCAGAAGCGGATAAGCCGTATTTGTTGAATGGCGCAGAGGCGTTGGTGCATCCGTCCTGGTACGAAGGATTCGGGATTCCGTTGGTGGAAGCGATGGCGTCGGGATGTCCGGTGCTTTCGTCGAACGCGGCTTCTCTTCCGGAAGTCTGTGGCGACGCGGCGCTCTATTTTTCTCCGGCAGAACAGGAAGAGCTTGCGAACGCACTGACGAGAATCACGACAGAATCTGGATTGAAAGCGCAACTGCGAACAGCTGGAATCGCACGCGCCGCGCAATATACGTGGGGCGCGACCGCAGAAAAAACGCTTCCAGTTCTGACGGCTTGGTGATATGCGCGAAGCGCAGAGATCGTTGGTTGAATTGGGGTTTTCTGAGAAAGAAGCGAATGTCTATCTCGCGCTTCTTGAAATTGGACGCGCTTCGGTCAAACAGATCGCGAAGAAGTCTGTGGTCAATCGAACGACGGCGTACGAAATCCTTGAAGCGCTTTCGACGCGTGGGGTTGTTTCGCGAAGTGAAGAAAAAGGAAAAGTTGCCTACATCGCCGAGTCACCAACGAGATTTGAAGTCGTACTCAGAAAAGAAGAGCAGAGCCTCAAGCAAAAGAAAGAACATCTGCAAGAAGCGATGCCACAGCTCTTCGCGCTTTATAATGCGATGGAAGATAAGCCCGGTGTCAGATTTTTTGAGGGAGAGGAGGGGATTGCGGCGGCAAGAGAAGCGATGTCGCTCAGCAGTGGAGAATACCTGTCGCTTGCCGCATATGACGACGGAGCGTTGCGTATGGCGCAGATTGCAGAAGGCCAAAGACTAAAAAATGCGAAGCGAATTCATGGACGATCTATCCTTGCGGTTAAACCCGGTTTTCATGTTCGACCGTTTGAAACGCGCAACTGGCAGATTCGTACGCTTGCGTATGATGCATTTTCATTTACGGGGGAGATAAATATTACGAAGGAACGAATAGGCGCATTTATGTATCAGACAAAGCCATTTGCCGTCTTGATCGAAAGTCGGGAAATGGCCAATCTTCTCAGGGTCTTGTTTGAAACCGCATGGGCAGTGGCAAGGCCTGTAGACGTTCGGAAATTGTTTTTATAAAAAAGACGCCCCTCGCAGTATTGTTTGGGACGTCGAAGAGAAAGCTAAGCGTCTTTTTTCATCTAGCACCCGCCGGACAGTGCGCCACGGGGCGCAGAAACCAACGACGAATTGAGCGTTCACGCAAGGAGACTTTCTTACTAGACGGATCAGCAACCATGACAGACTCCCGTGAGTGCGATCGCGCTCCGTCAAGCATGATCACGAATGGTTGGGCCGGTGTTCCACGCAAGCATGGCGGCTGAAACGTTTTAGTTTCAAAAACGACGGACGTCTTTGAAGATCAGGTTGTGGTCACGGATCCTGTCGGGAACTAGTGTAGCAAAAACCTCGATTTTTCGAAGGTTTTTTCATGAAAAAGAAAATGAGGCTTTACAGGGCCGATTATTGATTGTTTGCTGTCGCTCAGCAGAGCCATTTTCTAGAAATACTTTTCTCCGGTCCAGCCTTGACAAAAAGGCCATTTTCTGGTATCTTTATCGGTCATTTAGCTGGCATTCGTGCCGCTATGACGCAGACTCTCGTCCGCTTCGGCGGACCGACAAGGCTCACAACTGGAGGATCTGATGAACATTCGACAATTGAATCTGGTGTGTTTGGTGGTTGCGATGGTCGGTTGCTCGGATGCGTCGGAAGGCGTGTTCGGGGAGACCGACGGCACAGGCGGTTCGTCGGACGTTGGATCCTCGGGATCCGGTGACGACGATGACGATGATGGAGACTCGAACAACGACGATGACGATGATGGTTCCTCGAACACGTCGAACGGCAACGGCGGCAGTTCGTCTTCCAACACGAGTGGGAATGGTGGCAACACCACGAGCGGCAACGGCGGGGACAGCTCGTCGACGTCCGGATCCGGCGGCAACGGCGGAGAAGGTGGCGGCGAGGAGCAGACCTGTTATATCCGATGCATCGCCAAGGCGCTCGAGTGCGGGTTCGGTCAGGGCTCGTTGACGCAGAACTTCTGCAACAACGAGATCTGCGACCAGGACCTCACCGAGACGGAGCTCGACTGCCTCGAAGAGATGGCGTGCAACACGCTCCTCTCGACGCAGGGCGCGGCGTGCATCGACAGCGGCTCCGGCGGCAACGGCGGAGAAGGTGGTGGCAACGAGGGCGGCGGCGGAAGCGGTGGGAGCGATCCCGTCGGCAACGTCGGTCAGCTCAAGGTCATCATCATCCCGCAGGCCGGCGGCAACCACGCGATCACCGTGAAGGGTGACGAGATCCCGTACCGCTCCGGCGGTCCGACGTGGGGTTCTCCGACGTTCACCACGAACGACACGGAGATCCTCATCACGACGAACATCCTCGAGGGTAGTGCCTTCGAGTTCAACGGCGTGTGGGATCCCCCCGGCGGAACCACCGAGTCGGACGGCGCGTACTGGGTCAACCAGTTGTGCAATCCGAATACGATGCAGCCGCGTGCGGCGATCTGGGCGACGTTCGACGATGACACATCGGACGGCGTCGCGGCGAAGCCCACGGCCAAGGTCGTCGTTCAGTCGAACGGCGTCGGCGGTTGTGAGCTGAAGATCATCGCTCAGGCGTCGACGCTCATCTCGGGCAACGACCTCGACGGCGATGGGTTCACCACGGCGCAGGGCGACTGCAACAACAATCCGGCGACCGACGGCCAGGGCTTCTACCCCGGCCAGATCGAATCGCCGTCCACCTCGGACTCGCAAGATCTCGACTGCAACGGGTTCGTGAATCCGGCGCGGGCGATCTACTCGGTTCAGGGAATCGGCGGCTCGGGCTTCGCTCCGGTGCTCCGCAATGCGGTGACCGGCGTGAACCACGCCATGACCTGGAAGTCGGGTCCGAATCGGTACGAGACGGCCGAGATCGACATGTCGATCGCACCGAGCGAGTTCTGGATCGACTGGTCCTGCAACGGCGGCACGTGTTACGACTCAGGCTACTGGTCCAACACCTGCCACGAGCAGACCGGCGGCATCGACGTTCGCAAGGACACCGATGGCACGCTCATCCCGGACTCGCTTCAGCCGGTCGGAAGTCCGGCTTTCACCTGCCACCGATTCGTTTCGGCGGCCCAGCTCGTTCCTTGAGCGCTCACGCGTTCGGTTCGTAGCCTCAGCGCTCTCATGGATTCAACATCCGTGAGAGCGCTTTTTCTTTTTATCCGGAGGGTTGAGAGATTGACGAAAAGCATTTTTTTGACTACCTTCGCCACACTGTAAGACATTCTGTCTGACGGTTTTCGTTCATTGAATCTCAAACGTGAGGACGTGCGTGATGCGATGTTTTTCCTCTCTCCTCAGGACGTCGATGTGTCCTGTCGTCATCATGGTTCTCGGTCTCGGCGGATGTTTCGATGGACCTCTCGAAGAGGATCCCTCCATCAACTCCAACTCCCAGAACCTCAACGGCTGTGATCTGAACGGCCAGTGCACCACGCCCGGCCAGTTCTGCTACTCCCACCAAGATCCGGCTTCCGGCATCCTCTGGTGCGACGTCACCGACCCGCTGAACAAGCACTACACCTCGTCCTGCGTCGCCGGCTACTACTGCGAGGAAGGCCTCTTCGACGAGTGCATGGCTGGGGAAGTTCTCCTCCGCTGTGACCTCTCGATGAACGTCCTCGTTCCCTCGACCTGCGGCGACGGCTTCGTCGCCTCCAACGAGGCCTGCGACGAGCTCGATCCGCCGGATTCCGGTGACTGCGTCGGTTCTTGCAACAGCACCTGCACCATCGCCCTCACGGGCTGTGGCGACGCGGTGACCTGCGGTACCGAAGCCTGCGACGACGGCGACAGCGTCTCCAACGACGGATGCGACGCCAACTGCAACCTCACGGGTTGCGGCAACGGCGAGCAGACGGTCGGCGAGGGCTGTGACGACGGGAATCTCATCGATGGCGACGGCTGTGACAACAATTGCCAACCCACGGGTTGCGGCAATGGCCAAGTCGCCGGCGAAGAGATGTGCGACGACGGCAACGGGATCAACGGCGACGGCTGTGACAACGACTGCACGTCTTCGACGTGCGGCAACGGCATCGTCGTCTTCCCCGAGCAGTGCGACGACGGCAACAATCTCTACGGAGATGGGTGCCAAGGGAACTGCGAGTTGCCCGACTGTGGCGACGGCATCACGGATCCCAACGAGGAATGCGACTACGGCAACCTCAACGACAACGAGGGTGAATGCACCATGCAGTGCACGCTCGCGAATTGCGGTGACGGGTACGTCCAGGGTGAAGAAGAGTGCGACGACGGCGCCGGCAACGGCTTCGGCGACGACTGCAACTCGAACTGCACCTTGCCCACCTGCGGTGACGGGACCCTCGATCCCAACGAGGAATGCGACGACGGCAATGGCACGAACGGTGATGGGTGCGACGCGAACTGCGTCGAAGAGCCCGACTGCGTCGAAGAAGATCCCGTTCCGTGCCAGGTCGGCGCGTACGGATGTCTCCAGGGAAGCTCGGCGAGCTTCTGTCTCGCGGCGGGCGATGTGATCCTCGAGTGCCAGTGCTTCAATCCGAACGACTTCAACAAGGGCACCTGGCTCGAGCCGGGCGCCGACTGCAACACGGCCTGCTGGAACGACAGCGGTCCCAACCCGCTCGAAGCGTGTCCGGGTGTCCCGTTCACGATCGATGCAGACGATCCGCCGCTCGTTCTCACGGGAACGCTCGTGGGTGCCGGTGACGATCTCGACACCTGCTTCATCGAAGATGACCCGTCGTACGATGGGGGAGACCACGTCTATCACGTCACGCTCCCGGACACGGTGTCCGCGCATCTCTTTTTGTCGGACAACGAGTTCCTCGATGCGAATCTCGTCATCCGAGAGTTCATCTGCGACGAGTGGGTGAACAACAACGAGTGGTGCGTCGGCTACGAAGAAGACTTCGAAGAGTTCTACGTCGAGCTTCCGGCTGGCGAGTACTTCTTCATCATCGACTCGATGGGTGGGACGTCTGGCACCTACGAGCTCACGGCGACGTTCACGACTCCGGTCTGTGGCGACGGTGTGCTCAATGCCGGCGAGGATTGCGATCCGCTCACGGCAACGTCGTACGACGGATGCGTCGATCCCGGCGAGCCGGATGGCTGTCAGTTCGAGCCTCCGAACGCGAACTTCGACGTCTGCCCGGGCGAACCGATCGATGTGCCGGCAGGCTTCTCGGTTCTGTACGCCGTGGACGGGTACACGACCAACGGCTACACGAACAACTACAACAGCGATCTCTGCAACTACACGGGGCTCGGTGTCGAGCGAGTGTTCCAGGTGACGCCTGCGGTGACCGGAGATCTGACGGTCTTCATCGGATACGATGACGCGGGCACGACCCCCGTGTGTCAGCAAGACGTCAACGACGCGCGATGCTGGGATCAACTCATCTACGCACGATCGTCGTGCGACCTCGAGTCATCCGAGCTCGCGTGCGCAGATGTTGCGTGGGAGCTGGGTGAGGACATCACGTTCCCGGTGACGAGCGGCGTTCCGGTCTACCTCTTCGTGGACGGGTACTGGAGCCTCTACAGCTCCGGACCGTTCAATCTGCACTTCGACCTCGTCGAGGCGCCCTGACGAGGAGCGTTCGCACACTCCTTTAGATCGTTTCTTCCGCCCCAGTCCCCTGGGGTGGTTTTTTATTTTGTGTGGTTTCCAGGATTGACAAGCTGTTCAAAAACTGGTAGGTTCGTTCATTCCCAAACAAGGAGAATATACGTGAAGGGAACGCACTTTTTGATTGTGATCGGAGCGGGGGCGCTCGTTCTCCTGTTTTCGACGGCTCGTCCGACGGCTTCGTCGGGGGCCGGTGCGGGAGCGGCGGGGACGGGAGCGCCGCTCATTGCGTGCGTGGAAGGTTCAACCTGCACCACGCCCGGCCAGTTCTGCTTCGCTCGTCCGTCCGAATCGGCGACGGAGGTCATGCTCTGTGAGATCACGGAGGGGAAGGGGGTCTATCGCCTCGCTTCCTCCGCTCAGGCGTCGTCTCTGCGACGACTCAACCACGCACGAAACGGAGGAAAGTAATGCAGTGCTTTCAGGCGATCATCCTGCTCTCGATGGGTCTTCTGGCCGCCTGTTCTGGCGACACCGCGTCCGACAGTGGCGGTTCGGGAGGCTCTGGTGGAGGCGCGGGTGGGGGAGATCAATCCTACGTCTGCTACCCGGAAAAGCCGTGTGACAGCGTCGACATGAGCTGTAAGGCGGATCCGGCCAACCCGGATTCGGGCTTGCTGATCTGCGACGGCGATGACTTCGTCACCACCTGCGAGGTCGGCTACTTCTGCTCGAACGACGGCAGTACGCCGGAGCAGTTCCCCGGATGCACCTCGAAATCCGGCACGGATCTCACCTGCGACATCGACGACGATGCTCTCGTCCCCATCGACACTGGTGCGGGCGGGGCTGGCGGCTCGGCGGAGGGGGGCGGAGGGTCCGGTGGATCTTCGCCGTAAAATCGGCGGTTTCTTGTCTCGTTACGCGCTTTTCCAGTCTCTGGGGGAGCGCGTTTTTTGTTTCAATTTGTGGACATGATTGACTTGACGAGAATGAAAGTCTCTGATAAGTTCCAACATCCTCGAAAAACCTGCAGTTTTTGGGATTTCGTTGGACCCCGTCTATCCGGATGAAGTACACAGACGGGTCTTGTTCGTTGACAACTCGCGAGTGACTGAAGAAAGGGTACGTCATGAGAAAGAATCTGAAGCTTGGGGCATCGGCCATGGGGCTGATGCTGTTCTCGACCATCGTCGTGAACTGCGGCGACAAGTCGATGGAGGATCCCTCCATCAACTCCAACTCCCAGAACCTCAACGGCTGTGATCTGAACGGCCAGTGCACCACGCCCGGCCAGTTCTGCTACTCCCACCAGGATCCGGCTTCCGGCATCCTCTGGTGCGACGTCACCGACCCGCTGAACAAGCACTACACCTCGTCCTGCGTCGCCGGCTACTACTGCGAGGAAGGTCTCTTCGACGAGTGCATGGCTGGGGAAGTTCTCCTCCGCTGTGACCTCTCGATGAACGTCCTCGTTCCCTCGACCTGCGGCGATGGCTACATCGCCTCCAACGAGGCGTGCGACGAGAACGACGGCAACGGTCCCTGCGACGGCGCCTGCAACGCGACCTGCACCGCGGTCCTCACGGGCT
>JAGOQY010000030.1 GCA_018063125.1 Patescibacteria group bacterium
ATCCATTCTCCGTACTACATCAATTTCGCCTCCGGGGAGGAACGGACGCGGAAGAACTCCATCCGAATCGTTCGAGAAGAGCTGGAACGTGGAACGCTTCTTGGCGCCTCGCACGTCATGTTTCACCCAGGGAGCGCAAAAGAAACCGGACTGCCGCAAGCGATGAAGTTTTGTATTGAGGGATTTAAAAAACTTCTCGACGGATATTCTGGAACCACAAAACTCTTGATCGAAATTTCTGCGGGCGCCGGTGAAGTGATCGGAGATACGTTTGAAGAAATCGCCGAACTTTTGGATGGCGTCGATAATCCAGAAGTCGGCGTTTGTTTTGACACAGCTCATGCATTTGCGAGTGGCTATGATCTCCGTACCGAAAAAGCCGTGGACGAAACGTTTAAAAAATTCGACAAGATCATCGGACTCGATCGGCTGAAGATGAGTCACTGCAACGATTCAAAGGTGGACCTCGGTGGACGAAAAGATCGTCACGAACATTTGGGGAAAGGATTCATCGGGCTTGGTGGATTCAAAGCCATCGTCGCAAACAAGAAACTGAAAAATCTTGATCTCTTCTTAGAAACCGATCCTGAGGGTGTGGTCGAAGATCTCAAGATTCTCAAGAAGCTCCGAGGAACAACATGACGACCATCCAGGTCCGTGTGATTCCAAATGCGAAGAAGACTGCGGTCGCGGGTCGCGTGGGAGACGCATGGAAGATTCGATTGAATGCGCCGCCCGTGGATGGAAGAGCCAACGAAGTACTCATTGAATTCCTTTCGGAACTCTTCGACTGCCCAAAACGTGAGATCACGCTGATTTCTGGGGCTTTTTCTCGCACTAAAAAACTCCGCATTCCCCTTGCGCTCGGAGATGCAGAGTCGTTGTTGGAAAAAATTTGATCAGCATTCCGGAACGGGATCGTGTCCGCCGAGATGCCAGGGCGTGCATCGAAGAATACGCTTTGTCGTGAGCCACGAACCTTTCAAGAGACCAAACTTTCCGATCGCTTGATAGCCGAATTCTGAGCAGGTTGGCGTGTAGCGGCACGTTGAGTGCGACATGAATCGAGACAACGGACCATGGTCCAGCGACAACGTTCGTTGATAGATGACGATCACGAACTGTCCGAATTTTCTCGGAAGATGAAGCACACTCATGACGTCTTTGACGTTTTCGGTGTCGCAAGTTTTGTCGCGTACTTCACGCCACGCGAGGATGGCTTCGGTGGCTTTGACATCGCTTCCGGAATTCGTGCGACGAGTCGTTTCACCTCCGCGATCATTTCTTCGTATGGAATGGATTTTGCTTCTGGCTTCAACACGAAGAGCAGATGCATCGCGGGAGGAAGTTCGCTCCACACGCTTCGCACGGCTTCGCGCATGCGACGCTTTGCGCGGTTGCGGTCAACGGCAAGCTTCATCACTTTCGTTGACGTGATGAATGCGACTTTTGTTTCTTGCGTCCCAGATGCTTTCACCCGAAGCGTTGCGATCGGACCAAAAACCGATCGGCCCTTGGTGGCCAATCCCATGAAATCTTTTTTCTTCACCAGTCGTTTTGGTCGTGGAAGCATAAACAGAAGCCCCGCCTCTGAGGGCGGGGCTATTCTTACTGGCCTTTGTTCACGGCAACGCGCTTGCGCGCTTTGGCACGTCGGCGCGAAAGCACCTGACGACCGTTCTTCGTGCTCATTCGAGCTCGGAAACCGTGGACCTTGGCCCGTCGCCGCTTTTTCGGCTGATACGTTCGCTTGGGCATGGGTGTAAATGATGAGGTAAAACCTAGGGAGATGCTATCAGGAATCACGAAAGTGGGCAAGGGTTCCTCCTGTAAAACCGGATGCACGAGGGTTTATCCACGATCTATCAACAGATTTGACATGCGGGTGTTTGATTGTTGATATCTACGGGTCAAACATCTGATCTTTTCTTCTTTTTTGTATGGATCTCAACGAAACGTGGCAGGCAACACTCGGCGAACTAGAGCTCACGCTCTCGAAGGCAAATTTCACGACATGGTTTAAAAATACCTTCATTTCCGCCAATGACGGAGGACGAGTCGTCATCTCCGTGCCAAATACGTTTACAAAAGCCTGGCTTGAGAAGAAATATCACGATGCCATCATGAAAGCGCTTCGCAATGTGACGTCAAACAACGTCCGCGAGGTGCAATATCGGGTCGAAGTTCGCAATACAACCCCCGTTCCACAGCTCATTGAACAAAACGACTACACACACGAGCCCAGCCCCGTTGCGGCAATCCGCGAAGAAGAGCGAGAAGAACGTCCTCAGCTCTCGCAAAATGACGCCGGACTCAATCCTCGCTATATTTTTTCCTCATTTGTTGTGGGAAAAGCCAATGAACTCGCTCATGCGGCCGCAATGTCTGTCGCCGCAAAGCCGGGAAGCTCGTACAACCCACTCTACATCTATGGAGGCCCAGGACTTGGGAAAACCCACCTTTTGCAGGCGATTGGCCACCATGTGATCGAAAATCGACCCGGAGCCAAGGTGCTCTACGTCACTTGTGAACGTTTTACCAACGACTTTATCCAGACGGTTCGAGGCGGAAGAGCCAAAGAATTCAAGGATACGTACCGAAATGTGGATGTTTTGCTCATTGATGACATTCAGTTCATGGCTGGAAAAGAGGCCACCCAGGAGGAATTTTTCCACACATTCAACGAATTGCATCAGGGAAACAAGCAGATCGTCCTCACGAGCGATCGCTCCCCGAAAGACATTCAAGGGCTCGAAGCGCGTCTTCACTCCCGATTTGAGTGGGGCATGATCACCGACGTTTCTAGCCCAGACTTTGAAACACGTGTCGCAATTCTGGAATCAAAGGCTCGCGAGAAGAAGTCTCCCCTCACCACCGACATCCTTCGCTACGTAGCCGGTGCGGTTCAGCTCAATGTCCGAGAGTTGGAAGGAGCCCTCAACAAGATTATCGCCTACCACGAGTTCAAGAATACAATCGCGACCGTTGAATCGGTTCAATCTCTTCTTGCGAGCTTCGTTCCCAACACCCCAAAACGCAGCATCACTCCTCGAAGACTTATTGATGCGGTTGTCACCTACTACGATCTGACCTACGACGAGATTCTGGGGAAGAGCCGAGAACAGCGCCTCGCCTTTCCACGACAGATCGCGATGTACCTTCTCCGCGAGGAAGCCAAATGCTCATTTCCAACAATCGGCGGCCATCTCGGGAATCGAGACCATACGACCGCGATGCACGCTTGCTCCAAGATTTCAGAACTTCTGAAGACGGATGATCAGTTGAAGCAGGACATCGCGGCGCTCCGAGAACGGCTTTATTCCTCCGCTTCGGCATAGGGATAAGCCTGGGGAACGGTGTGGGAAAGAGGTGGGCCATTGAGGGTGAATCGGGCGAGGCCCCGAAGCATCCACCGCCATACACAGTGAACGCGCAGGGTTCTCCGCACATCAAGGGGACAGAATAGAGCGAGAATGAATCGCAAACATCGACACTTTCTGACTTGTCCCCGTCATCCACACCACTTACTACTGTTGTTACTACTGATTTGATTATTACTTATTCTGAAACAGAGAACAGAGAAAAGGTATGCACTTCGCCTGTACGCAAGAAAATCTCATTCAGGGACTGAACATGGTCGGACACATTGCGGGAAAGAATGTGAACCTTCCTGTTCTCGCAAACGTTCTTTTGAAGACCGAGGCGGGATCGCTCAAGCTCTCAACCACAAACCTCGAGCTCGCCGTGAACTGCACGGTGCGCGGGAAGGTTGAAGCGGAGGGCGAATACAGCGTCCCGGCGAAATTGCTCCTGGACTACATCTCGTTGCTTCCTTCCGGAAAGGTGGAACTTATTTTGAAGGAAGAGGGATTGGAGGTACGCGCGGGTGATCAGGAAACGGTTCTCAAGGGACTCCCCGCGTCTGAGTTTCCGCTTCTTCCGCGTTTGGCAAAGGAAGAGGGGTATTCGATTCCGGCGCTGGAAGCGAAGCGCGCCTTGGGTCAGGTCGCGTTCGCAGTTTCGACGTCTGAATCTCGCCCTGAGCTTGGCGGAGTTGCTTGTTTCTTTGGGGGTCCGGCCGGTCCGGGAATGTTGGCGCTTGCGGCGACAGACTCCTACCGTCTGGCAGAGCGTCTGATGCCATATACGGGTGGTAAGCCCGAGGCGAAGTTCATTGTGCCCGCAAGATCGTTTAACGAGGTTTCACGCATCCTGGGGTCGTATAAGGACGAATTGGGCCAGCCGGAGCAGGTGGTGTTCTCGTTCACGGAGAACCAGATGGTGATGTCTTTTGGCTCTGTGGAGCTCGTCTCTCGTTTAATTGAGGGTTCGTTCCCGGATTATCGCAATATTATCCCGCAGGCATTTAAGTCTGAGGCGATTCTTTCCCGCTCAGAGCTTCAGAAGGCGGTTCGTGCGGCGAGTCTGTTTTCTCGTCAGGGACTCTTTGATATTCATGTGACGCTGGATCCGGAAAAGGGAACGTGCACGGTGCAGTCTGCGGATCAGGGAACAGGAAAGACGAAGACCGTCTTGAAGGGAAAAGTGACGGGAGATGCGAACGCGGTGACGTTGAACTATCGATACGTCTCGGATGGGCTTTCTGCGATGTCGGGTGACGAGGTGAAGCTTCGTCAGATCGATGGAATGAATCCGGTTCTTCTCGTCCCAGAAGGATCAGGTGAAAAGTATCAGTACGTGGTGATGCCAATTCGCCAGTAAGAATCGAAGGAGCAAAAAAACTCTCGGAGATTTCTCCGAGAGTTTTTTGTTTGTGTTACGGGGCGATGGTGAGTGAGATCTGATCTCCGACGTGTGTCTCTCCGTTTTGGTCGGTGACGACCGCGAAGAGTTTTACGCTTCCGGGTCCGGGGTTAAAGCTCCAGACAAAAGATCCGTCGTACGTGGTGGGGGCGAGACTGCTTCCGAGGAGGCGTGTCGATCCGTCATTTGTTTGAAGATAGAGATCGATCTTTTTTACACCGCTGATTTCATTCGCGAGGGTTGCTACGGAGATGGGGAATTCTGCACCGTACACGGTACTGCCGTTTTGAATGTTGGTGATGTTTGCTTTGATCGGCAACGGATCCGCGTTGAGATTGATGGTGACTGTTGCGGTCCCTCGGCTTCCGACGTCGTCATAGGCGGTCACGGTGATGTCATGGAATCCGCGTTCAATGAGATTCGGAAGTGAGACGTCGAACGTCCAGGGTTCGAAGATTCTGTTTGCGAGAATCTGACCTTCGCTTGCGACCTCGACGTGTGTGATGCGACGAGGGGAGTACGCGCTGACATTCACGGTGAACGTTCGCGAGGTGAGGGTGATATTTGGAACTGGAGAAAGAATCGAAACCGTTGGGCGACCTTCCGCGGTGTGAACGTCATCGTATTCTGTTGGTGCAGTGGAGGTGGTGTTCCACTGGTTCTTTTCAACCCAGGCTTTCACCGCATTTTCCCAGTTCCAGAATTGCGGATCGGTGGTTGGATCGGTTGGTGGTGGGCCGTTTGGATCATCCTTGTCGACGTACCAGAGGATGTTGTGTGCTTCACGGAACGTTCGTTCTTCGATGAGATCCGGCGGAGTGAATTCGGTGGCGCGCTTTCCCGAAACTTTGTCGACTTTAATCTTCACTTCAGATGCTTTTCCGAGAAGTGCGGGTTTCGTGGTGGTGAGAGCAGGAGGCGTGGCGAAGGATTCTGCCGGGACACCCTCAAGCGAACGCTTCATAAAGTTCTGCCAGATCGGCGCTGCGATCTTTGATCCGTCTGCGCCGCGCTTCATCTCTTCGTCGTCGGCATTTCCGACCCAGACACCGGCGGCAAGTTGTGGGACGTATCCCATGGCCCAGGCATCGTTAAAGTCGTTGGTCGTTCCCGTCTTTGCGGCAACCGGACGACCCGGAAGTGTGAGGGCGTTCCGGGTTCCGAAAACGTACGCGCGGGCGTTGTTGTCCGAAAGAATATTCGACATCCAGAGCGCGGCTCCGCGTTCAATGACGGACTTTCCTTCCGGGGCTTTCCATTCTTCTAGTGTTTTTCCAGACGCGTCTTCCACTTTCAGGATGACGGACGTTGGATATTGCACGCCCTCGTTCGCAAACGTGGCAAAGGCGTTCGTGTGCTCCAAGAGCTTCACCTCTCCCCCACCCAGCACGAGCGCGAGACCGAAGCGGCTGCGTTCAGAGAATGTGGTGTATCCCAGTGACTCGGCGAAATCCAACACGCGACCCACGCCAACGAGATAGAGCATCTTCACCGCTGGAATGTTGAGTGAACCGGCCAACGCCATGCGCACCGAGATCGGACCGTGTTCTTTGAAGTCGTAGTTTTTTGGTTCGTAGTTTCCGCTGTCTGTCTTGAATGTCGTGTTCACATCCCAGAGCGTTGTCTCAGCTGTGAACCCCTTGAGAAGACCGGCGGCGTAGACGATCGGTTTGAATGAAGAGCCTGGCTGACGCGGACGAATCGCGACGTTCACCTGTCCGTCATGCTCATCATCAAAGAAATCTTTGGAACCGACCATGGAAAGAACCTGTCCGTTCTTTGGATCGATCGCAACGAGAGCGGCGCTGGTGAAGCCGTAATCTTCACCGCGAGCATCCACACCGGCGATCACCTCTTCTTCAGCAATCTTTTGCTTGTCCCAATCAAGTGTCGTGATGACCTTGAGTCCTTTTTGTTCTACGGTTGTTTGTCCGTATGCTTCGGTCAGAAGAGAACGAACGTACATGACAAAGTGCGGTGCCTTAATATCGCTGACCTTTTTTGGAATGAGTTTTTCGAGCGTCTTCACTTCCTTTGCGGCGTCCGCTTCTTCTTTTTTCACGTAGCCCTGCTCCGCCAAGAGACTCAGAATGAGATGCTGACGACCAACAAGTGTTTTGCGATTATCTCCGCGCGTTCCTGTGCCGTATGGGTTGTAGAGATCTGGTCCTTGCGGAAGCGCGGCGAGAAGCGCGGCTTCGTCGAGCGTGAGATCTTTTGCGGCTTTGCCGAAATAGCCTCGTGCCGCAGATTCAATTCCGTACATGGTTGAGCCGTATGGAATCTCGTTGAGATAGAGCTGGAGAATCTGATCTTTGGTAAACACGCGCTCCATCTGAAGCGAGAGCAGAATTTCTTTCGCCTTTCGAATGTACGAGCGTTCCGTCGTGAGAATCGCATTACGGACGAATTGCTGTGTGAGGGTCGAGGTCCCCTGAATGCGTTGCCCCTTGAATGTGTTGACGACAACGGCGCGCACGAGACCCTTCCAGTCGATTCCGCTGTGCGTATAAAAGTTTTTGTCTTCCACAGCCACGGCTGCGTGCGCAACGTAGGTTGGAAGGTCTTCGATTTTAATCAGCGTTCGATTTTCATCTCCATGAATCTCATAAAGAAGCGTCTCCCCTTTTCGATCGTAGATTTTGGTGGTGAGAGGCACTTCTCGGCCCATCAATCCGTTCGGATCTGGAAGATCGCGTGAAATCCAGGCCAGAGCCACCGTAAAACCCAGGATTCCGAGTAAGCCAAGACCCCCAAGAACGACGCCCCCGATCAGGGTGATGCGTTTGAGGCGCTCATTTCTCAATCTGGTCGATCTGTGAGACGGTTCGCCGTGGTCACTTTTAGGAACTGGGCGAAGGAACGGAATTGGCATAGGTGGCTCGGCTAAAATTGGCTTAAATTAGTCAAAAAGTAGGGTAAAACCATTGACAAAAAGGGCAAAATATGGTTTACTGTGCGGTCCAGAAGCAAAACCTCGGATTTGGCACTTAACCCTTCTGGTACATCATCCCACACATTTATGTCCGTTTTCCATTTTCTCCCCCTTAAGCTTACAACGCTTCAGCGTCGCGCCCTCATGTTTCTTATCATGACCTTTGTCATGACGGGGAACACGGTGCAGGCCGCCAACCCGGTGTCTGCCACTGTGGAGTCTGAAACGGACTCCGTGCAGGAAGATGACGCCCAGACTCGTGGTATCCGTGTGCCCTCTGACCGTACGGTCGAGAAGGCTCTCCCGGTTGCCGCCAAGGTGAAGGTTAAAAAGGTTTGGAACACGATCAACGCTCCTGACCTTACCACCCCGGTTGAATATTCCGATGAGCCGGCTGTTCGTACCATTACGGTTCCGACGTCTGCTTATAATTCGGAAGTTGGTCAGACCGACTCCTCGCCGTTTACGACGGCCGACGGTTCTCAGGTTCGTGACGGTATCGTGGCTGCAAACTTCTTGCCGCACGGAACTCGTCTTCGCATCCCGGATCACTTTGGGAATAAGGTGTTCGAGGTCCATGACCGTATGAACTCCCGCTATACCTATAAGATGGACCTTTGGATGTTGAACAAGTCGGATGCTCGCAAGTGGGGTGTCCGTACCGTGAAGGTTGAAATCTTGAATTAAAGAAAAAATCCCTCGGAATGTCCGAGGGATTTTTTTGGAGGCGTGAGTGGGAATCGAACCCACGAATACAGGTTTTGCAGACCCGTGCCTTACCACTTGGCTATCACGCCTAGGAGCGAGTGACGACGGCGATCGTAACAAGGCTTATCAAACCTGTCGAGCCTCTAGGATTGTTATTCTGCCCATTTTGGCGTACGATCCCGGCCATGATTGTCGTTGCGCATCGGGGGTGTTTTGGCCCCGCGTGTACGGAAAATACGCTGGAGGCCTTTTCTGCGGCGCTTGCGATTGGCGCGGATGGCATCGAGTTGGATCTCCGTCTCTCAAAAGATGGTGAGATTGTGATTGTGCATGATGCGAATCTTCATCGTGTGGCGGGAGACGCACATAAAGTGGTTGAGCTAACGGCGGAAGAACTTGCAGACATTTCACTTCGTCATGGCGGAAGCATCCCAACGCTTGCGGATGTGACTTCTCATATTCATGCACCGGCGATATTGGATTTAGAAATTAAACATCATGATGCGGTCGGGCTACTGATTCGAAAATTGCATACAAGCTCCTCGCTTCGTGATCGCAGTATCGTTTCTTCATTTCATGCGAAGTCTCTTTTAGAAATTCAGACACAGGTTTCCGGAGTTCGAACATTGTTTTTGGTTCCGCGCTGGCCCCTCCCTTTGCGAGACTTGGGTTTTTGGAAAAAGCTCTCAGCGCTTCATCCGTGGGGAGTTGCATTTCCGATTTCTCGATTGAACGCGCGTCGTGTCGCAAAGCTGAAGCGTCTTGGATTTGCGGTTGGCGCTTGGGATGTTCGTGGACGAAAGGCTGAGGCGTTGAAAGCGCAAAAGCTGAATCTTGATCTCGCGATCATCCGTGACATTTCTGCGGTTCGATCTGTTTCATAAAAAAAGCCGCCCCCGGGAGTGAAGGGAGCGGTGTGAGGATTACTCGGACGGAATGTCTGAGTGGCGAGGCTGTACCGAGTTGTAGATGTCGTTCAGGATCTGCTGGATGGCGACATCGTTGAGAGGGGTCTCGTCGAAGGAGGATCGTCCTGTGTTGAGATGGAAGCCCGAGAAGAGCATGAACGACCAGCGATGAACGGACGCTCGATAGCGGAGCTCGGCCAGTTGCGTGCGGTCTCTCGTGGCGAGAACGTGCACCGTGATGTCCTCCAAGATGGAGAAATTCACGCACCAGCGCATGTGCACGCCGGGCGTGACTTCGGCGATCTGGCCGATCGTCCGCGTCGCCGCGTCATTCGATGGCTCAGCGTTCGTGAAGCGCGACATGTGCATGTCGAGAAATTCGAGGACCTTGTCCATGCGACGAACTTCGGGGATCCGGTTAACCAACGTAGCCTCCAGGGTGTGAGAAAGTGCCGCGCCGAGCGTATTTCTTTCGAGCGGTTGCGTCAATGCCTTTTGCCTGATTTTTTATGCTACCGTTTCGCCATGCCAAACCAGACTCCAAAAAGCGCCCTGCTGATTGATGGAAACGCTCTCATCCATCGTGCGTGGCACGCCATCTTTACCTCGTTGACCGCTCCAGATGGACGAAATGTGACGGCGGTCTATGGGATCGCTTCCATGTTGTTGAACTTGTTGAAGCACACAGATCCAGATGTGTTTGTTGTTGCCTGGGATCGACCGGAGCCAACCTATCGTCACGAAGCTGAGCCGGAATATAAATCCGGTCGCCAGGAACAGCCGGATGCGTTCTATGAGCAGTTCCCCATGGTCCACGAAATCTTTGAGGCGTTTGGAGCGGTGAATGTGGATCTTCCAAAATACGAAGCAGATGACATTCTCGCGACGCTTGCAAAGAGCCTCGCGGCCAAGGGAACGGAGGTGACGATCCTCACGAGCGATCGGGACATGTGGCAAACCATTGCTCCCAAAGTTCGTATCCTCATGCCGAAACAGGGGTTGAAAGATCCGGTGGTGTTTGATGAAAAGATGCTGAAAGACGTTACGGGACTCACACCATCACAGATTGTTGATTTTAAAGCGATGCGCGGAGATTCCTCGGATAACTTGAAGGGCATTCCTGGAATTGGAGAGAAGGGAGCAACGGAGCTTCTTCTCAAGTTCGGTACGCTCAAAGGCATCCTTAAGGCCGCGCATGATCCGAAGTCTGATCTGACGGATTCGTTGCGCAAGAAATTGATTGAAGGTGAAGATGCGGCAAAGAAAACGCTTCACCTTGTGACGCTCATAGAGGATGCACCGATCACGCAAAAGATTTCGGATCTCACGCGTACGCCGAGAAACACGGAGCGTCTGCACGAATTGTTTTTGACGTACGGATTCAAGAGCTTGATCCCCCGCCTCACCGCTTCTTCCACGAACGAGGAGGCTACAGAGAAGAAGGTCGAGAAGAAGACGAAGAAAGTCACGAAATCCAAAAACGTGTCTCAGCTTCCTGTGCCAGAAATGCCTGCCGCGGATATTCTGCGTGATGCATCTGTGTTGTCGGCGTTTTTAAAAACGGATTCGTTGATTGTTCTTCCATTGGATGTGGCTCAGGGGTCTTTGTTTGCGGAAACTCCGGCGCTTGCGCTGGGAACAGAGAATCGGACCGTCGTTTTGACGACTACACTTCTTCAGGACTCAAAGGCGAAAAAGATTCTCGGAGATGTTCTCGCGGATTCGAAGGTGAAGAAGATTGGTCATGGCCTCAAAGTCGCGTGGCATTGGTGTGTTGAGCGCGGGATGAATCTTGATGGAATTGATTTTGATACGCAGATCGCCGCGGAACTTCTTTCTACGGGTGAAGGTGGAAACGATCTCCCCTCTCAGGCCGCATCAAAACTTGGAATCATGATTTCCGGAAATGATCCCGTGATGCGTGTGGATGCGATTCGTCGATTGGCAATTGAACTTCGAGCGGATCTGAAAACAGAACAGCTCACACATATCTGGGAACGGTTTGAGCGACCGCTGATTCCGGTTCTCGGAAAGATGGAACAGCGTGGGATTTTGATCGATCGATCGTATTTTAAGAAACTCGCGGAAGAGTTTCGAATTGTTCGTGCGCGGTTGGAAGAAGAGATGGTTCAACTCGCGGGTGAATCATTCAATCCGGCTTCTCCAAACCAGCTCGCGCACATTCTGTTTGATGTGTTGAAGCTTTCGACGAAAGGAATCAAGCGTGGGAAGACGGGTTTTTCTACGGCGGCACCGGAACTCGAAAAACTCGAAGGCACGCACGCGATTATTTCGAAGGTGAGCGAGTATCGCGAAGTCGCGAAACTGCTTTCGACGTATGTGGAAACACTTCCGGAGCAGACGGATTCAGAAGGTCG
>JAGOQY010000002.1:0-3880 GCA_018063125.1 Patescibacteria group bacterium
TGGAAGCGGCACAGACAGATGACGGTCTTCTCACGATTCTGGCTCAGGGTGACGACCTCCTGATTGTCACGTATGATTTGAACGGTGAACGGATGTACGAGTATCGTACGTCGTATGCAATGTTCCTTAATTCCGTGCAACGCTGACGTGGAACGTTGATCTTCTATGGCCGAGCAAATGCCTCCATCTGGAACTCCTCCGGTTGAATCCGTCCCATTGGCCGGATCGGCTGGTGGTGCTGAGCCGCAAATCCACACCATTCCGGATTCGTATTACGGAGCCGCGTTAAAGGCGCGCGTCCCCGAACCGGGAGCTGCGCCTCGTCCAGAAGGTGGGATTATTGCTCCGCCAGGAAAAAGCAAAACGGGATTATTGATTACGGTTGCGGTGGTTCTTCTTCTCCTCGGTGCGGGAGGAGCGTTTGTGTATTTCAATCAGGAATTGCTGTTTTCGAAAGCGCCGACACAGCCCGCACCGGTGGTTCAACAGCCTGTTGTCACACCTCCAGCGCCGACACCTCCGCAAGCACCGGATCAATTAGCCGCCACGTCAACGAATTCGCAGAGTGCCGCGTTGTCTTGGGTAGATACCGCTTCCAATGAATCAGGTTTTCGTATTGAACGTGCAGATGAAGGCGGCGCATTTATCGGTCTCACAAATCTTCCGCCAAACAGTTCTTCGTTTCTCGATGTTTCGGTTCAGCCAAGCAAGGTGTATCGCTATCGCGTCATTGCGCTGAATCAAGGAGGAGAATCTCCCTCGAACTCAGAAGTTTCTGTGGCGGTATTGGATGTTCCACCTCCGGCGCCAGAGCCGGCAAAACTTCCGCCAGCGGGATTGGATACGGATTCAGATGGACTCACGGATTTGGAAGAAGCACTCTATGCCTCTGATGCGAAGAATCCGGATTCGGATAACGATGGGTTCTTGGATGGAAACGAAGTATTTCACCTCTATAATCCGGGCGGGCTCGCTCCAGGTCGCTTGATCGATGCAAAGCTCGTCGCTCAAGTAGATGCTCCGGCGGATTGGTCAATCATGATTCCAACGACGTGGAAGGCGGAGTTGGCTGGAGACGGAGCTTCCGCGATTTTGACGACCGGACGAAGTGAATCGTTCCGTATCTCCATCGAGAATAATCCCGAAGGAAAGAGCGTGCTCGATTGGTATCTCGCGACACATCCAGAGGCAGACGCAAGCTTCGTCTTGAAATATCGTTCGAAGCGAGGGTACGAGGGGATTATCGGAGCGGATCAGCTCACGACGTATCTGCCGTGGGGATCAAAAATCTTTGTCGTTCGATATGATTTGGCAGAACAGCCGTTCATCAACTTTCGAACCAGCTACTTCATGATGATGAATGGTTTGGAGTTGAGAGGTCTTCCACAGGCTACAACCCCTCCACCGGGTGGATCTCTTCCGTTTGAACCTGCCGCAACGACCACCGGAGTCGTGACTCAGCCGGAGCCTGTCGACGTTCCTCCAGAAGAGAATCCGTAGACGCCATGCTCGAGATTACGCTTTCTGGCCGTGCCCCGCACGGTGTGACCCTCCCGACGATTCGTCGGGCGTTTCATGAAACATTTCGTCTCGCAAAAAAGACGGAACGTGGAAGTGTTTCTCTCGCGTTTATTTCTGATGCGGAGATGAAGAAGTTGAACATGCGCTGGAGAAAGAAGAATAAAACGACGGATGTTCTTTCATTTGCTCCGGCAGATGTTCCGACGCCCTCCAAAGAAGCGCATCATTGGGGAGATATTTTTGTCTCACCAACAACCGTTCGATCGGAAGCGCTTCGGCGAAAGATTCATCCCACGGAAGAGTGTCTTCGCGTGTCAGTTCATGGGTTACTTCATCTCTTTGGATACGATCACGCGACAGAATCGGATGAGCTCGAGATGTTTTCTCTCCAAGAGCAGGCGATTGTCAGAGCCTTGCCTCAACTATGAGCGTTCTTCGATCTGTCGCAACAAGTTTTCAGAACGCGGGTCGCGGAGTTTTTGTCGCGTTTCGGACAGAGCGGAGTTTTCGAATTCAAGCCTTCGTTGCGCTGGTTGTGGTGCTGATGATGCTTCTCCTGCCGCTGAGCGTCGTTGAGCGAGTGATTCTGCTTCTAGCGATCGCCGCGGTCCTCGTGCTAGAATTGCTGAACAGCATGGTTGAGCGGCTTGTCGATCTGGTGAAGCCCCGCCTTCACGGCTATGTGCGCGACATCAAGGATTTGATGGCCGCGGCGGTTTTGATCGCTTCGGTCTTCGCGGCGGTTGTGGGCGCTCTTATTCTGGTTCCGCATCTCTCGAGCTTTATTTTTCACGTATGAAAGAGCGTTTGATCGTCGGTCTTGATCTGGGAACCTCCGCAATTCGCATTGCGGTGGGCCAGCTTGGGATGACGGCAGATCGACGCACGCAATTGACGCTCATTGGAACGGCAGAAGGTCCGTCCCAGGGAATCGCCAAAGGAAACGTGACGTCTTTGGAGGATGCGGTGAGTGCGATCACCGCCTGTCTTGAACAAGCGGAGCGTGTCGTTGGTCTTCCGCTCAACGAAGCGGTCGTTGGGATTGGTGGAACGGCGATTACAACGCAGGAGGCAAAAGGGGTGATTGGTGTTTCGCGAACGGACGGGGAGATTCGACCGGAAGATGTGGCTCGAGTGATCGAATCCGCGCGTGCGTTTGTGAATCCCGCGAACCAGGAGATTATTCACGTACTGCCGCGTGGATTTACGATTGATGGCCAACGTGGCGTGAAGGATCCCGTGGGGATGCAGGGGATTCGTCTTGAGGTCGATGTGCAGATCGTCCAGGGGCTTTCGAGCCATGTCCGGAACGTGACCAAGGCGGTGTTCCGAACGGGGTTGGATATCTCAGAATTAGTCTATGCCCCGTTGGCTGTGGCTGAGGCAGTGACGACCTCCCGAGAGCGAGAATTGGGCGTCTGTATCCTGACGATTGGTGCGGCGACGACAGGCCTCGCGGTCTACGAAGACGGAGAGCTTCTCTCTGCCGCCACGCTTCCGATCGGAGCGGATCACATCACATCTGACATTGCGATCGGTCTTCGCGTCTCGATTGAGGCCGCGGAGCAGATTAAGCGCACGTACGGCTCCGCTTCCACGGATGATCTACCGAAGCGAGGAGAGGATATTGATCTCAAAGAGTTTGGTGCAGATGAAAGTGAACTCGTCTCGGTTCGCTATATCGCTGAAATTGTCGAAGCGCGTGTCGAAGAACTGTTTGAAAAAGTGGAAGGAGAGCTCCGGAAGATTGATCGCGAAGGGATGCTCCCGGCCGGTGTCGTGCTCGCTGGAGGGGGTGCAAAACTTCCGGGGATGGTCGACGTGGCAAAACGCGTTTTGCGTCTTCCGTGCTCTGTGGGACGCATGGCCGTTCAGGCGACGATGCCAGAAGTTGTTTCTGATCCAGGATTTGCGACCGCGATCGGATTGGTCCAGTGGTCGTACACGGCTGAGCGTCAGTCAGATGGTGGATCTCGTTCGTTGAAGCAGATCGGCGCCCAAGGCGGAGCCGTTCTCTCGAAGATTGGGAATCCGCTCAAAAAGATTTTCAAGTCGTTTATTCCGTAGCCGGTTTGAGGGTTTCCGCCGAATGAACGCCCAGGGGCGTTTTTTCTTGACGCTTCGGGTCTGCCTTTGTAACCTCACCTCGATAAGACACCGTTCGGGTTCATTGGGGACAACCGTGAACACGTAATGTGATCAATCCTATGGCTGAAATCAAACCTGATGTCGAAACGTTTGCCAAGATCAAAGTCGTCGGTGTCGGCGGCTCTGGTGGTTCGGCAATCAACCGGATGGTCGCATCCAAAATTCGTGGCGTCGAATTTATCGCCATGAACACCGACGTGCAGGCGCTTCA
>JAGOQY010000002.1:3980-43704 GCA_018063125.1 Patescibacteria group bacterium
AAACGTTTGCCAAGATCAAAGTCGTCGGTGTCGGCGGCTCTGGTGGTTCGGCAATCAACCGGATGGTCGCATCCAAAATTCGTGGCGTCGAATTTATCGCCATGAACACCGACGTGCAGGCGCTTCATCACTCGCTTGCGCAGACGAAGATTCACATCGGAAAAACTGTCACACGTGGACTCGGGGCTGGAATGGATCCGGAGATGGGTGGACGTGCCGCGGAAGAAAGCCAGAACGAAATTAAAGAAGCGCTTAAAGGGGCGGACATGGTGTTCGTGACGTGCGGACTTGGTGGAGGAACGGGTTCCGGAGCCGGTCCGAAAGTTGCGGAGATCGCTCGCGAGATGGGTGCACTCACCGTCGCTGTCGTCACGCGTCCGTTCATGTTTGAAGGCGCACAGCGCCGTGCCGTTGCTGACGCCGCGTATGATCGTCTGGGAGATGTCGTCGATACGATCATTACCATCCCGAACGATCGCGTGTTGCAGATCATTGATCGCAAGACCTCGCTCGTCGATGCGTTTGAAATTGTCGATGATGTTCTCCGTCAGGGCGTGCAGGGGATTTCGGAAATCATTACGGTTCCGGGGTTGATCAACGTCGACTTCGCCGACGTTCGAGCCATCATGGCCGATCGTGGATCTGCATTGATGGGTATCGGTCGTGCGACCGGTGAGAACCGCGCCGCTGAAGCCGCAAAGAACGCGGTCGCTTCACCGCTTTTGGAAGTTTCTATCGACGGAGCAAAAGGGATTTTGTTTACGATTACCGGTGGTTCCAATCTCGGAATGTACGAGGTTTCGGAAGCCGCGAAAGTCATCACGCAATCTGCGGATCCGAATGCGAAGGTCATCTTCGGTGCGATTATCGACGAAGGAATGAAGGATGAAATCAAAGTCACGGTCATTGCGACCGGTTTTGATTCTCGTCTGGGTGGAGCAAAAGTGAAATCTGGCATGGCTTCTGGGATCATGGGAACTCCGTCCCCGTCCTCCACCCGCTCACCGGAGCCGCTTGATCGCATGCCGTTTGCCGGGCGTTCGATTGTTCAAACACGACCAGAGACGGTTCCGTATCAACAGCCGGTCCCGGCAGAGCCCGTGGTCGCCGCAGAACCGCCGCCACGTCCGGATCCACAGCCCGCGCAGAATCAGCCGCATCTCAAACAACCAAACTACGCACCGATTCAACAGAGTCAGCCCAAGCCTCCCGCGCCACAAGCGGCGCCGCGTGTTTCCGCCAAAACCGGAAACGAGGATGATGATCTGGAAATCCCGGCATTCATTCGAAAGAAGATGATGTAGCAAAACGGCCTTCGGGCCGTTTTTGTTTCGGTTCCCATATCGTCATGCTGAACTTGATTCAGCACCAACTGCGGGGCGGGATTCGGAATTCGGTTGGTCCTGAAACAAGTTCAGGATGACAAAAGAACACGGAATCGGTACGATCCTCGCGATATGTTTTGTCCCGTTTGTAGCCATGAAGACACACGCGTCGTGGATTCGCGCATGGGCGGTGAAGGGACCGTGATTCGACGGCGTCGGGAGTGTGATGCGTGTGGGTATCGTTTTTCCACGAACGAAGAAGTGGAGCTTTTGGATTTGGCGGTCATCAAGCGAGATGGAAGTCGGGAAGCCTATTCGCGCGACAAGATGGAGCATGGTCTTCGGAAAGCCCTTGAGAAACGTCCGGTGACGGATGCCTCGTTTCGATCTTTGGTGAGTGCTGTTGAACGAGACATCCAGCGTCGGAAGACGAATGAGCTCACCAGCGCGGATCTTGGAGAAGTCGTCATGGAACGTCTCAAGACCTTTGATACGGTTGCCTACATTCGATTCGCGTCGGTCTATCGTCAATTCGAAGATGTGGAGTCCTTTCGTCGTGAGGTGGAGGGCTTGCGTAGTCGTCCAAAAAAGAAACGCCGAAAAACGCGTCGGTAGGGTATACTGAGGGCCTATGTTGCGTTCGCCTTTCTGGCAGACTCCGGCCGGTACCGCGGTGATTTCTGCGGGAACCGCGGTCGGCTGTTTTGCTCTTCTTCTTGCCGTCTTGCCGCATCTCCGACCAGAACTTCTGCGAATGATCGTTCCGCAAGAAGTGAAAGAGGCGCCACTTGAAGTTCCATCTCTTCCGCCAGCGGTTGATGAAGAGGACGAGCGCACGATCCGCGTGGTGAGAAAGGCCGAGCCTGCCGTCGTTGCGATCCTGATTACGGCTCCGCGGAGTTCCATGAGCGAGATCGAAATCTCGTTTGATGATTTATTTGATCCACGCGTTCCTGTTGTTCCAGAAGAAACGTCCAATGAGCAGGTCCGGATGGGCGGTGGAACCGGGTTCTTTGTTTCTCCGGATGGATTGATCGCGACGAATAAGCACGTCGTGGATATCGAAGGTGCGACATTTACGGTGCTCACACATGACGGACGAGAATTGAGTGCCACGCTTCTTGCGACAGATCCAATTCTCGATCTCGCGATTTTGAAAGTTCAAGGAAATTCTTTTCCGCATCTCGAGTTCTCTGATTCTGATGTCCTTGTTCCCGGACAAACCGTGATCGCGATCGGGAATGCGTTGGATGAATTTCGGAACACGATCACAAAGGGTGTTGTCTCTGGCTTGAACCGTCGTATTGTGGCGGAAGATGGTTCTGAAGTGGAGCTTATCGAGGAAGCCATTCAGACAGATGCGGCCATCAATCCGGGAAACTCCGGTGGTCCACTTCTTGATCTGGAAGGCTCCGTGATCGGGATGAACACGGCGGTCTCTGAACGCGGACAGCTTCTTGGATTTGCTTTGCCGTCGAATTCGATCCGTCGTGTCGTCGAAAGCGTGCGCCGTACGGGTCGCATCGTCCGGCCGTTTCTGGGCGTGCGATATCAGATCGTGACAAAGGAACTCATCGTAGAAAATCAGTTGCCCGTGGATCATGGGGCGCTTGTGATTCGAGGAGATCGTCGGACTGAGCTTGCGATCGCTCCCGGATCTCCGGCAGATCTCGCGGGGATTTTGGAGAACGACATCATCCTCGAAATTGATGGGATGCGTGTTGATGAAACGCGTTCATTATCTTCTCTGATTGCTCGACATGCGCCGGGTGAAGAGGTTTCGATCGTCCTCTTTCGAGATGGCGAAAAACAAACGCTCAAGGTGACACTTCAAGAATTGAATCTGATCGCGGAATAATCCTATGACATCCATAAAACGAACCAAGATTGTGTGCACGGTAGGTCCGGCGTCTCGAGACACGGCAACACTGTTCAAGATGGGAGAAGCGGGGATGGACGTCGCGCGTCTTAATTTTTCGCACGGCACGCACGAAGATCATGCCGCGTTCGTGAAACGTCTTGGGCTCGTGGGAAAACGTCTGGGCCAGCCGTTTGCGATTCTCCAAGATCTCCAGGGTCCGAAGATTCGTGTTGGAGATCTTCCAAAGGAAGGGATGAAGTTGCTTGCGGGAAAGTCCGCGATCTTTGCAACCGGAGCGGATGTTGCGCAGGGTGATATTCCGGTGACGCTGGACTCACTGCATCGCGATGTGAAAAAAGGAGAGCATCTGTTGCTTGATGATGGACTTCTCGAAGTGATCGTCGAACGTGTCGACGGTCGCCGAATTCATACGCAGGTTGTTCAGGGCGGATTGCTCACCTCACACAAAGGATTGAATCTTCCAGGAACAAATCTTCATCTTCCCGCACTCTCCGAGAAAGACCGTGCGGATGCCGCGTTTGGCGTGAAGCTTGGTGTTGATTATGTCGCGTTGTCGTTTGTGCGCTCTCCGGATGATGTGAAGGATTTGCGTGCGCTGTTGGATCGAAAAGGACGTGATGGAAAAAACATTCGGATCATCGTCAAAATTGAAAAACAAGAAGCCGTGGATCGATTTGATGAAATTCTCCCTCTCGTCGATGGTGTCATGGTGGCACGTGGAGATTTGGGAATCGAAACTCCGGCCGCTCGTGTGCCGGTCGTACAGAAGCAACTGATCGCCGCGTGTCGTGCAGTGGGAACGCCGGTCATCGTGGCAACACAGATGCTCGACTCGATGATTCGTAATCCTCGTCCGACACGCGCAGAAGTTTCGGATGTGGCGAATGCGGTTGCGGATCATGCCGATGCGGTCATGCTCTCTGGAGAGAGCGCGTCAGGAGCGCATCCGGTTGAAGCGGTGCGCGTGATGGCGGAAACGATTCGAGCAGTCGAATCTTCTCGCTATGACGATCTGAACCCGGTCGACATGCAGAATGCAAAAAATGTTCCCGATGTCATTGGTGGAACGGTTCGTTTGGTTGTCGAGGCGCTGGGTCGTGTCCCGGTGGTTGTTGCAACGGCATCCGGACGATCTGCTCTAGACATCGCAACGTTTCGTCCCGAAGTTCCCGTGTATGCGTTGACATTCGATCCACGAACCGCGCGCTCACTTCGACTCGTGTGGGGCGTGGAATCGTTTCTTCTTCCCAAGAAGTCGTCGCCGGATGCGATGGTGAAAGCGGGGATTGAACGTCTGCACAAGTTGCGAAAGCTGAAGCGCGGAACGAAACTCGTTGTCGTCACCGGAGCAAAAGATGCGACACCGGGCACGGCGAATCGCATCGAAATTTTGAGCACATAAATATGTCGGCTCCGGTTCGCGCGACAATGGTCTACGATGGAGATTGTGGGTTTTGTCGACGAACCGCCGCACGCTGGAAAAAACGATTTGATCGACAGATCGATTTCATCTCCTTTGATGAATGTCTTCTTCCAGAGGCGAAGACAAAAGAGTTCCGTTCAATGGTTCGATTTGTTTCGCCAGATGGAGCGATTCATGGTGGAGCTTCTGCGGTCGCCGAGATGCTTGCATTCTCGGGTCATCATGTTTGGCACAGACTCTATCAATTACCTGTCTTCCATCAGCTCGCGGATTTGGGATATCACCTTGTCGCGACGCATCGAGGATTTGTTGGAAGATTCTTTTGATATCGCCAGATATAGACGATTTTGCTGAAGCTCGGTAAGCTCGGGTTTCATGGAAGACCGCATTGAACGCGCTACGACGCATCTCACGAATGTCTTGCGAGATGCCATCAAATTAACGCCTGCCGAAACGGCGTTGGTGATTTTTGATGAACAATGTGATCTCACCAAAGATCTCGCTGAAGCGTATCGTCGCGCGCTTCCGAACGGTCAGTTTTTGAACTTCGATCAAACGGAACCGGATCAGGTGATTGCGCGCGTGAATGACATGAAGCCCGGGGATTTGGTGGTGTTGGTTCAATCCACCAACTTTCGTCTAAACGAGTTTCGTTTTCGTATCGAAGTTTTTCAACGCGGGCTGAAGACGATCGAGCATACGCATCTCAAGCGACTCTCTGAAGAACAGGGCTCGCTCTATGTCGAAGCATTGGCGTACGACAAGGAGTATTACCATTCGCATGGTCACGCATTGAAGAAGAAGTTGGATCAGGCGGAAAAAGTTGTCGTCGAATGTGCGGGAACGACGCTTGTCTACAATTCGCGAATGGAAGATTCAAAGCTCAACATCGGAGATTATTCTGCGATGAAAAATGTGGGCGGCACATTTCCGATCGGCGAAGTCTTCACGGAAGCCGTGGATCTCCGAAACGTGAACGGCGAAGCGTTGGTCTTTGGTTTTGCCGGAGATGATCACATCGTTCGCATTTACGAACCGTTCAAGGTTGTGATCACGGATGGGATTCTTTCGTCGCCAGAAGGTCCGGCAGATTTTCAAAAAACGCTTGCTTTGATTCAAGAAGATGAAGAAGTTCTTGTTCGTGAATTCGGTCTCGGATTAAATCCCGCCATGAACAAGCACAATCTCGTGAATGACATCACGGCATTTGAACGCCAAAAAGGTCTTCATTTTTCCCTCGGCGGAAAACATGCGATGTACGCGAAGCCAGGTCTTCGAAGAAAAGACGGACGTTATCACGTCGATATATTTATTGATGCGGAGAGGATTTTGATTAACGATGAGGTGATTTATAAGAATGGGGAGTACGTGGTTTAGGATCTAAGCGCTTCGATGAAAAAATGTTGTTTAATGAGCGCATCTTAAAAGCGCATAAGCTCATTCTATCTGCGGAGACAAATTATTTTGTTTGTAAAACCATTCAAGAAGCAAAAGGATCGACGCATACGTTTTCAAGATCGGATTTTCTTCTTCTGGCTTCAAATAACTCTTTTGATGCGTCGGTTGGTATTTTGCATACTCTTTTATCATCAAGTATACGCAAGGAAATAAGGCTTGATCCGATTCTTAGAGGGCTTATTAGTGAATGCAGATTAACGTATTCGACTTCATCAGAAAAAATTGAGCAGTATCGATTGAAATTGGAAAAGCTGTATCCAGATTTGCGACCAGTAGACTGCACGTTTCTCCGAGATGACGGAGATTCAAGGCATCTAGGTGATGTGTTGAAAGAGGTGTGCCGCTCTAAGTTGATCACGACAGGTCTTAATGATCTCCAGAGTTTACGTAATGAATTTGTGGATTCGCATTTGACAGAGATCCGTCATCAGTTGGTAGCTCATAAAAATGCCCAACAATTTCATTTAGGTGACACAGCAAATGTTTTTATTAAAGATTCTACGCTAACTTCTCTCGGAAAGATTATAAAAACTTTACGCATTAACGCATGTTTTTGGTTGGGTTACTCGCCGGAAAATCCCGATCTTCAGCATGTGTTGAATGGCGTGCGCCGAGCCTTAGATGCAGAGTCTGCTAATAATTTTCGAGCCTAGTTGCAAAAAATAAAATGAAAATATAGGGTGCGCTCAGTATGAGTAAAGAAATGGCTGGTACTGAATACGCTGGGGAGCACGGTATTTCCAGGGCATGCCAAGAGGCGGTTATGGCAATGATTCAGTTCGGTAGGCGCATCGCATCTGCACGGATTCTTACGACATTTACCAAGCATGCTTTACTTTTAACAGATGAGCATAAAAATTTAATTGCAATAAAATCGGGATTTTCTTCCGGCTATCAGGGTGAGGGGCCAAGACGTTTCTCTTACGTCCTACAGTTGCTGGATTCACACAGCATTCCTATTCAAGAGTTTGTAGTTAATGGCTCTTTCATGGAGCGTCTGGAGAACTCTTCATTAACAAGGGATGATATCAGTGAGCTTGAGAAAACTAGACCGGTTGAGAACGGAGCTTGGCGCGATTATGTACTTGAGAAACATCTAAACGAATCACTGGATGGGAGTCTCTGGAATGAGTTTCCGCCGATCATCCCTTTTGCAATTATAGATGGGAGAATCATGGATTTAGCAATCTCCTTTTGGGATGCGCCTGATGAGAAGCTTATGACGGCTTATAGAAGACTCG
The DNA here is from genome assembly GCA_018063125.1 of Patescibacteria group bacterium. Classification (GTDB taxonomy): domain Bacteria; phylum Patescibacteriota; class Patescibacteriia; order 2-12-FULL-60-25; family 2-12-FULL-60-25; genus JAGOQY01. The sequence goes on from JAGOQY010000002.1 coordinate 11,310, forward strand.
AAGACATCCTTCGAAAAAAGATTGGATCTCAAGACTGTGGGATTAATCTTTTTTCTAAAGCTTTCCATGTCGAAAAGCCAATGCTAACTTGGGAAGGCTTGGCGGCCGCCGAACGAGAAGGGCGGCTCTCGTTGTTCAGGGGCGTATATATGACATATCGTAATCCGCGCGCTCATAAGGACACTCGGCATACCGCAAAACACTATCTCGCAGAGTTTTTATTGTTAAATAATTTGTATATTTTAGAAAGAGAATCCGTCCATTCAAGACCCGCTTGAACAGCAAAAATCCCGCTTGTGGCGGGATTCTTACTGGCGGGTGCGAAGGGATTCGAACCCTCGATCTTCTCCGTGACAGGGAGACGTGTTAACCGGGCTACACCACGCACCCATGCGTGTTTGAGCGGCGAAAACGTATCATGGGGCGCCGATCCTTGCAAGACCGGTGGCGGGAGTTTAGGAGGTGGCTTTCTGGACCTCCGGCAAACGGTTGATTTTGGAGGCGAGGATGAAATCGTTGTTCGAGAGGCCGCCGATGGCGTGGGTGGAGAGCTCGAGTTTGACCTTATTCCAGGCACAATGGATGTCGGGGTGATGGCCTTCAGATTCAGCGAGGGCACCGACGGCGTTGATAAAGCCGAGAGCTTCGTTGAAATCTTTGAAGGTGTATTCGTGGGAAATCGACTTGGCATCAGTGGCCAGATTCCAGCCGTTCACTTCGGCGGCAAGTTTGAGAGCTTCGTCGCGTTGGAGGGAGGGGACGCCGCCTTCGCAGGGGACGCATTTTTGTTCGTGGAGGGGTTTGTCCATATCCTCTGCAGGATATCGCATGATACGCTGAAGACCAACCGCTCTGACCTTGCCAAACACGACTTTTTCTGCTATCTTCCGTTCCTATGAAACGTTTTCGCACCCCTCTTGTCATTGCTGCTGTCCTCGCCGTTTTGGGTGCAGGAATTGCGGGTTTTTGGTCGCTCGGTGTTGTGGCTTCCGAAGCTGTCCCACAGATTCGCGTGGAGACCATTACGGGCTCTGTGGAGATGCGTTCGGCGGGTGGCGACTGGCAGGTTGTCGGAACGTCTCGCGAGATCAAGATGGGAGACGAGATTCGAACTGGATCGGATGGCAAAGCGCACATCCGTTGGGGAGATCGTGGAGAGACGCGTTTGGATCCGGGAACAACGTTGACCGTCGAAGAAGCTCCGGCAAGTGCGGAGCAGGTGACGAAGGTTGCGGTGCGTCTTCGTTTGGAATCTGGCCGTGCCTGGTCGCGTGTGTTGAAGCTGTTGGATGTCGACAGTGGATTTGAAGTTCGTACGGATGCGGTCGTCGCAACGGTTCGTGGAACATCTTTTGGAACAGTTGCTACGGCGGAAGGCGCGGAGCTTGCGGTGACGGAATCCGTGGTTGCGGCGATCCCGACATCGGGTGGAGATGAGACGCTTCTGCGTGACAACCAGTGGGGAAGTTTTGATGCCGCTGGCGCTCCGGTCATGATGCGCGATCTTTTGCCGTCGGATGAATGGGCGCAGGGAAACCGCGCATTGGATGCGGCATTTGATGAAGCGCTTCGCAAAGAAATTGATGAACGCTTGAAGAAGTTGGGATCGAACGGACCGGATTGGCTTGTGGATCTTTCAGAAGATCTTCACTACGCGCTCGCCTCGAATTCTGAAAAGCAGAATCTTGCCGCGGAATATCTTGGTCGTCGATTGGCACGTGCCATCGAATCTCCAGAGGATGCGGAACGGATTCTTTCGATTGATCCAAAGCTGTTGAACGTGGAAGGTCCGGCTCGTGAGCGGATGATTTCTGATTTGCGCTTGGCGTTGTTCCTGAACCAGTCTCGTCCGAACGCGCTCACGGATCGTCTTCGTGGACTCCTCACCGACTTGATTGTGGAAGAACCGACGGATGAAATGTATCTCGTGGGTCTGTTTATCGATGATGAAATTGATGCGTTTCTCTTGAACCCACAGCCGGGTGAACGTGAACGATTGTTCGCGGAGATTCTGGCGTGGGAACAGACGTTTCCGCTGGATCTGAATTCTGCGGATGTTGATGGATTGCATCGCAAGGCGCAGGCGCTTCGCCGACGTTTGGAAGTTCCGGTGGATGTTGTGCTGACCTCGGAAGAAGTTGAAGAACCGACGGAAGAAGTGACGGAACTGGAACCGACCAAACCAGGAACGCAGACGCCAAAGCCAGAAAAACCGCCCGTCACGAATCCGACGACGGAAGCGTGTACGCACGCCTCATTCACGATGTACGCAAATCCGTCTTCGGTGGCGGTGGGTGAATCGGCGACGCTTTCCATGTATGGTTCCTGTGCAAACGGAACAACAGACGCGTTGTCTGCCTCATTTGCACCAGCGGGATCTGGAGACGGTTCTGTCTCTGGAAACGTGTTCACTCCAGCGCGTGCTGGCACGATCACGTTGATCGGAACGGCGTATGAAAAGGGTGTGGCGAAAACCGCGAAAACAACGATCACTGTTCGCGCACAAACGCAGGGATCGAAATTGGAGGGAGTGACCGTGACGACACCTGGCCCGACGGCGCTTCTCGTGGGACAGTCCGCGTCTCTCAATGCTCGAGCGTATTATGTGGATGGAACGTCTCAAGACGTGACCTACCAGTGTGTCTGGTCCACATCGAATGCGCGTCTTGCAACGGTTTCGAATCAGCGTCTCTATACGGGAACGGGTGAAGGAACGGTGCAGGCGATCTGCTCTCACACAGAAAACGGAAAGACAGTGACGGGGAGTCTGACATTTACGATCAAATACGACACGCCAGTTTCTACGGGCAAACCAAATCCGAACGGAGCTCCAACTTCATTTGTAAACTAATATGTCCAAGCGACGCTTCTATCTCACGACTGCCATCGCGTATACGAACGCGTCGCCACATATCGGTTTTGCTCTCGAGTTGCTGTATGCCGATGTGATCGCTCGTGATCGTCGGTTGCGGGGAGACGAGGTGTTGTTTCTCACGGGTACGGACGAACACGGACAAAAGATCGCGGCGAAAGCGACAGATGCCGGAGAAACGCCGATTCAATTTACGGATCATGTTTCTGCAGAGTTTCGCGATCTTGCTCAGCGTTTGAATATCACGAACGATGATTTTATTCGGACGACCGAAGCGCGACATCGAGTCGTCGTGGAATCATTTTGGAAGCGGGTTTCAGACAACGGATGGATTTATAAAAAAGCGTATCAAGGGTTGTATTGCACGGGGTGTGAAGAATTTAAAACGGAGAAAGATCTTGTTGATGGAAAATGTCCGATCCACTTGATCGCGGTTCAGCCCGTGGAAGAGGAGAACTATTTCTTCAAGCTCTCCGCGTTTCGAGATCAGCTTCAAGCGCTCTATGCCGAACGACCGGATTTTGTGGTTCCGGCGCACAAGTTCAATGAAGCAAAAGGACTTGTCGAAGGCGGCCTCGAAGACATGAGTATCTCGCGTTCCACGGAACATCTCACGTGGGGGATTCCGGTACCGGGAGATTCTTCGCAGGTGATTTATGTCTGGTTTGATGCGCTCGTGAACTACCTCACCGCCGCAGGATTTGAATCAGATGAAAAACGATTTGCGGAAACCTGGCCGGCGGATCTTCATGTGATCGGCAAAGAGATCAATCGATTTCATACCGTGCTCTGGCCTGCGATGTTGATGGCGGCCGGAATCGAAGTTCCGCGTCGGATCGGTGTTCATGGATGGATTACCGTCGATGGACAGAAGATGTCGAAGTCGTTGGGAAACATCATCGATCCAGAAGTGTTGCGTGAGAAATATGGAACAGAAGGCCTGCGCTATCTTTTGCTTCGCGAAGTGCCATTTTCTGGTGATGGAGATTATTCCGAAGAGCGTGCGATTGCGCGATATGATGCGGATCTCGCGAACAATCTCGGTAACCTCGTGTACCGCGTGACAAGCATGCTGGCGAAATATCGTGAGAGCATTGTCCCAGAACGCGTTGATGGCGTTTCTGCTCCGTGGGAATCGTTTCAGTCGTTTGTGGATGAATATAGATTTGATCAGGCGTTGGGTGTCACGTGGGAATATCTCGCCTCGGTGAACCAGATGATCGATCAGGATAAACCGTGGACACTCGCGAAAGAGGGGAAAGACGCGGAACTCTCTGCGGCGCTGTATCGCTATTTGGAAAGTATTCGCCAAGTCGGTTGGATGATCCGCGCATTTTTGCCAGAGACTTCGGAAAAGATTTTGACGACATTGGGTCAGGAGACGGACGGAAAAACGTACAAAGATATTTCTTCGTGGGGTTTGCTTGAATCTGGAAAACAGATCGCATCCGCATCGCCGTTGTTTCCGCGAATCGAACAGGAATAAAAAACACGCCCGTCGCGGATCCAGAAGGATCCACAACGGGCGCACGGTGATCTACAAGGAACTCGCATGAGCTCTACTGGCAGATCTTGCAGGAGGTGACGTCGACGACGGGCTTGTCCGGGAGCTGGCAGAAGCAGAAGAAGGGGTCGCCTTCTTTCCACTCCGGATTCTTCCGGTAGCTCTTCGGATCCGACTGGCCGAATACCTTGTTCAGGTTTTCGGACGTCATCGGAAGTCCGTTCTTGGGAATCACGACCGCGGACGTCATCGGTGGAACCGACGGCGTCGAGGTCGTTGGTGAGGCCGACGAGGCGTTGGGGAGCGGAATCGCTCCCGCAGACGTCGCATCGTTGCCGGTCAGGTCGTTTCGCAGGAGTGCGAAGGTGACCGCGCCCATGACGAGACCGATGCCGCCGATGGCAACCGCGATCTGCCACTTCGACGAGGTCTTCTTCGCCGGCTCCGCGAGGCTGACGGTCTCTGCCGGAGGGGGCTTGTACCCCTCGAACGGATCCGGTTGAGCTTCGCGGCGTGCGCGAGAGGCGAGGGCCTCTTCGCGCGTCGGGACGACTTCCGGCGGGTTCGAATCGAACCGTGCCGGAGAAGACGTCGAGGGGGTCGCCGGGAGGTTGGCCGTCGTGATGGGCTTCGGAGAGTTCCTCCGCTTCCTGTCACGAACGACGTCGCTCGAGGTGACCGTCGTGTCTTCCGTCTGCTCCGCGTCTGCCGACGGCGCCGGACCGGTGAGCGTTTCCGCTTCGGCCTTGCGTCGCATGGCGTGCTCGTCATCGTCCGTCGGAGGCCGCAGTGCCGCCTCCAGATTCTGCCGAGCCGTGTTGAGCACGACCGGCTTCGGGGCTTCCACGACCGGCTCGGGGAGCACGATGGGGGTTGCGACCGGAATCAGCTCCAGAGCCGCCTCCACGCGCTTCGGTGTTTCCACCGGAGCGGAGGTCGTCTTGGGGACGATCTTCACGGTGGTCACCGATGTGGTGACGACCGCCGGAGGCGAGGCTTCCGACGAAGTCGGTTCCTCCACCGGAGTGGAGATCGCGACGATGGGCGGGGAGACGGTCTCAGGAACCGGTTTTCCGGACGAGATCCCGACTTCACGCTTGATGGCGCTCTTCGGACTGGGCACTAAGCCCTCACTTTCTGGGCTAAAGAGCCCGATCTGGTTGATTTGAGGAACATGTACCCAGAAGGAGAATCCTTCCAGGAACGTATCTTTATATCAGAAAATGGGGTTTTTGTCAATCAGTAACTTTGCAGAAAAGTGTGGAAAATAAGCCAAATTACTTTTTCGCTCTATCAGGCCATTTTTTGAGATAAAAGGGTTTCCTGTCCTTCACAGTCGCGCTATGATACTTGCTACTTCACTATGCCCCGGCCCAAGCCCGTCGTACTCATGGTTCTGGACGGTTTTGGCGTTGCCCCGCCGACCGAAGGGAATGCGGTTGCCGAGGCAAAAATGCCCAACTTTCGAAAGTACGTGGAAAGCTATCCCGCGATGACGGTTTTGGCGTCCGGATCTGCCGTGGGGCTCTCTTGGGGAGAGATGGGGAACTCCGAAGTCGGTCACCTCACGATTGGAGCCGGGCGCATTTTTTTTCAGAGTCTTCCGCGTATCAACCTTTCGATTGAGAACGGAGAATTTTATACGAACAAAGCGTTTTTGGATGCGATCGCCCATGCCAAAAAGACGGGCGGAAAACTGCATCTCATGGGATTAATTTCTCCGGGGAATGTTCACGCGAGTGACGCGCAGTGCAAAGAACTTTTGGAATTGTGTAAGCGAGAAAAATTTACCAACGTGTTCGTGCACGCGTTTCTCGACGGACGCGATGCGATCTACAACAGCGGCGTGACATTCATCACAGAACTTGAGGCAAAGATGAAGGAGCTCAAAGTTGGTCAGATCGCGACGATCAGTGGGCGATATTTTGCGATGGATCGTGACAACCGTTGGGATCGTGTTGAGAAAGCGTACGTGGCGATGACGCAGGGACGTTCCGATACCGTCGCGACGTCTGCCGTCGATGCAATTAACGCGTACTACGCACAGAATATTTTTGATGAACAGATTCCGCCAACCGTGATCGCCAAAGGATCAAAACCAATCGGAACGATTGCGGATGGAGACTCGATGATTTTCTTTAACTTCCGTCCGGATCGTGCGCGTGAAATCACGAAAGCGTTTGCGTTGCCGACGTTTGATAAGTTTCAACGTGAGTTCATAAAAGATTTGTTTTTCGTGACCATGACGGAATACGAAAAAGATCTTCCCGTCACCGTCGCATATCCGCCGCTCTCGATTGATAACTGTCTCGCAAAAGTCGTCTCAGACGCTGGCATGAAGCAATTGCATATCGCGGAAACGGAAAAATATGCGCACGTCACGTTCTTTATGAACGGAATGATTGAGCAGGAATTTCCTGGCGAAGATCGCATGATTATCCCAAGTCCGCGCGTTTCGACGTACGACAAAGCCCCAGAGATGAGCTCTGCGCAGATTGCGGATTATGTGGTGCAGGAGATCGTGAAAAATACGTACGATCTCATCATCCTCAATTTTGCCAACCCCGATATGGTGGCGCACACCGGGGATGAAAAGGCGACGATTCTCGCGAATGAAGCCGTAGACACCGCCGTCGGAAAGATTGTGGACGCCGCGCTCGCCGTTGGTGGCGTGAGTATCATCACCGCGGATCACGGAAATGCGGAGGAGGTCAAAAATATCATCACGAACGATTTGGACAAGGAGCATTCCACGAATCCAGTTCCGTTCATTGTTATCGGAAAACAGTTTGAAGGAATGCGCGCCCCTGTTGGGGATGTGACAGGTGGAGATCTTTCGATGACGACGCCCGTGGGGATGCTCGCAGATGTGGCACCAACGATTTTGAAACTGATGGAAGTGGGACAGCCGCCGGAAATGACGGGGAAACCGTTGATCTAGTATGCCGGTTTCGTCGGCTGCAAAGATTGTTCAAAACCTTGGAAAATATTACACGGCGAAGGCGGACATGGATTTGGGAAATCCGAAAGATACGTTGTTGGGTGTTTTGATGTCGGCGCAGACAACCGATAAACAAGTGTTGAAGATTTTTCCGGCATTTAAGAAACGGTTTCCGACATTTCGGTCGCTCGCAAAAAGTTCGCCGCAAGAAATCGGAACGTACATCAAGTCGCTCAATCTCTACAACTCAAAAGCCAAAGCGATTCATGGACTCGCGAACATCATCGTCACAAAGCATAAAGGAAAAGTTCCGGGGACGATGGAGGAGCTGATTGAGCTTCCAGGCGTTGGACGAAAGACCGCGAACTGCGTGCTCTCGCATGTGTTTGGTGAAGCGACGGTGTGTGTGGATACGCATGTCTTTCGTATCGCGCATCGGCTCGGATGGTCGAGGCGGAATACGCCGGAGAAAGTGGAGGAGGATATTCAAAAGGTGCTTCCGAAGAATCTGTGGAGTGAAACGAACCGAACGTTTGTGCAGTTTGGGCGCGATATCTGCAAGGCGGGAACTCCGCAGTGTTGGAAATGTCCCGTCGCAAAATGGTGTCCGTATCAGCCAAAGACAGCGGCTCCGCAAAAATGATACCCTGCGTTCATGCCGTTTGAGTTGTTGTATTTGCAGGGGATCCAACAGGTGGTTTTTGCTACGCCGTGGATGATCGCGTTCATGATTTTTTTGGCGCGATGGTTGATTCTCGCAAATGTCTTTATTGCACTTTCGTTGATTCTGACGAAACGCCCGCTCGCAAAACGCATTGTCGCAGAAGCGATCTGGTCCGCACTCGTCGCACTTCTTCTCACGAAATTGATCGGAACCGTGATCGGGCGTGATCGTCCGTTTCTCGCGACCGAAGAGTTGATCCTTTTAATTCCTCCTCCATTTAACACCTCGTTTCCTTCTGGACACACGGCAACCGCATCGGCGATGGCGTTTGCGTTTCTTGCGGGTAGACGAACGGCGGGGCTCATCTCTTTTGTCGTTGCGGCATTCGTCGCGTTTGGACGCATGGCGGTTGGAGTCCACTATCCTTCAGACATTGTGGGTGGAATCCTTGTCGGAGGTTTTTCATTCTTGATCATTCATCTCATCTCAAAACGTCTCCGGAGTCGTGATCTGAATGCGGCCGCTGAACGTCATCATCATGTATGAAAAAGATTCTTCTAGTTCTCGCCCTTCTTTTTTTCTTCGTCGGATTTTTTGGGCTCTGGTTTGTGATGCCGGCATTTTATTCTGTCCCGCAAACGGATGAACAGGTCACAGTGACAATTGGAGAGGGATGGACAGCGAATGAAGTTGGGGCGCTTTTAGCAAAAGAACGCGTGATCGCATCGTCTTTAGGGTACCGCTTGTACGCGCTGATGAATGAAACGGCGAATACGCCAGAAGCTGGGGAATATACGTTTTTTCGGGTGGGGAACAGTTATCGATCTGTCGCACGAACGCTCATGATTGGTCCGCCGCGTGCGGAAGTGACGATCAAAGTGATTGAAGGGATGGATCTTCCAAAGATCGCAAAGCTGTTAGCGGAGTATGGTGTGACGGAAGCCCAGCTGGATGCGGAGACCGGAGATTTGATTGCAGACGGATCGGTGAAAGCGGAATGGCGCGAAGCATATCCATTTTTGGCGGCGTTGCCGGAACGTTCATCCCTCGAAGGATATTTGTTTCCGAATACGTATCGTGTGTGGCGGGACCAATTGCCGCAAAGCCTTATCAAGAAGCAGTTGGATGAATTCGCGAAGCGGGCAGATGACATTGCTGTTGAAGCAAAGAAACAGGGACGAACGCTTCATGAAGTGGTGACGCTTGCTTCGATCGTGGAACGTGAAATTGGAGAAGGGGAAGATCGAAAGATTGTCGCTGGGATTTTTATGAACCGGTTGAAGATCGGAATGGCGCTTCAGTCGGATGCGACAGTTTCGTATCTCACGCGTTCTGGTCGTGCACGATCGACACTGGAGGATTTGGAAGTTGATTCGCCATACAACACGTACAAGAACAAGGGGCTTCCACCGGGACCAATTTCCAATCCAGGTGACACCGCGCTCGAAGCGGCGCTTCACCCCGCGGAAACAGACTACTATTACTTCCTCACGGATGATGCGGGAAAGATTTATTACGCCACGACATTTGAGCAACACCAGCAAAATCGTCGTAAAGCGTACGGATCCTAGGGTTATCGCGTTTTTGGTTTCCGTCGGCTACGCTGTGGGCCATGTCCGTCTTTGAGTTGAATGGGCGCGGAAGTCTTCCTGATCGGAAGATTGATTACGCGAGTGAATTGAACCAGGAACAGCTGGATGTGGTTTTGCATGGCGATGGTCCGTGTCTGGTTTTGGCGGGCGCGGGATCGGGAAAAACACGAACCGTGACGTATCGCGTGGCCTATCTGTTGGAGCAGGGCGTTGATCCGTCGCAGATTCTTCTTCTCACGTTTACGAACAAGGCGGCCCGAGAAATGGTGGGGAGACTTTCGACCGTGGTCGGCGATCGCGCCAAAGGTGTGTGGGGCGGGACGTTTCATTCCATTGCGAATCGGTTGCTTCGTCATGCGGCGCAAGGATTGGGGTTCACCAATCGATTTACGATTCTGGATCAAGAAGATGCGCAGAGCTTGGTGAAGGCCGTGATGAAAGATTTGTCGATTGATCCAAAAGCGCGACGTTTTCCCACCGCGAATGTCGTGCATTCAATTTTGTCTTTCGCGACGAACACACGAACGTCAGTTTCTGAGGTGCTGGAATTGAAGCATCCAAACTTTCAGGGATTTGCGAATGAGATTGAAGAGATCAATCGGATGTATGGAGATCGGAAGCGCGCTGCGAACGCGATGGACTTCGATGATCTGCTCGTCATGTTTTTGAAGCTCTTGTCGCATCCAGATGCCGGGCGAACGATCTCGGAACAGTTTCAATATATTCTCGTGGATGAGTATCAGGACACGAACGCGCTTCAGGCCGAGATCGTGGATCGTCTCGCATCTGTGCATCGGAATGTGGTTGTCGTGGGAGACGATGCGCAGTCCATCTACGCGTTTCGTGGCGCAGATGTGCAGAATATTTTGTCTTTTCCCAAAGAGCATGCAGATGGAAAGATTTTTAAGTTATTGATGAATTACCGATCCGCACCGGAGATTTTGGATTTGGCGAATGCGTCGCTCTCGCACAATACGCGGCAGTTTCAAAAGGAGTTGGTGGCGGTTCGAGAGAAAGGATCAAAACCCGTGGTTGTGTCTGCCGCATCTGCACGACAAGAGGCGCAGTTTATTGCGGAGCAGATTTTAGTTTTACGAAATGAGAACGTGGCGCTGCCGAACATCGCCGTCCTGTTTCGTTCCTCTGCACAGTCTCAAGCGCTTGAATTCGAATTGATGAGCCGCGATATTCCGTATGAGTATCGTGGAGGGATGCGATTCTTCGAGCGCGCGCATATCAAAGATGCGTTGTCGTATATTCGCATCGCGGCAAATCCTCAAGATGAACCGGCATGGATTCGCGTGTTGAATCTTCAGACGGGAATCGGCGCAACAACGGCTTCTGCGATTATTTCAAAAATTCGCAATGTGACATCTGTTGATGAGTTATTGGGATCAGGAATGGATGCGCGATTATCTCAGAAGGCAAAAATTGGATGGGGCGATCTTTCGTTGAGCCTTTCGAGTGTCATGGATCAGATGCCATCAACCTCGCTCATGATTCGTGCGATTCTCGAATCTGGATATCGTGACATGTTGGAACGCGAGTATCCGGATTGGCGTGAACGACTGGAGGACGTGGAACAGCTTGCGGCATTTGCGGAGAGCTACACCGAAGTTGCAGCCTTTCTCTCGGATATTGCGTTGTACGATGAAGCATTGTCGGGTCGAGATCGTTCCAAGACACCAAGCGAAGAACGTGTGGTTCTTTCGACCGTGCATCAAGCCAAAGGGTTGGAATGGGATACGGTATTCGTGATTCATCTTGCCGACAACGCGTTTCCGAATCGTCGCGCCATGACGGAAGAAGGAGGATTGGAAGAAGAGCGTCGATTGTTTTATGTCGCGGTTACGCGTGCGCGACGAAAACTATTTTTGAGCTATCCGCTCACGATGGGCGGGGGAGACTCGTTTATGCTCAACATGCCGTCCACGTTTATCGAAGAGCTTCCGCCGTATTTGTATGAACGGATGGAACTTCGTGATGCGCGTGGATTTTCAGGAAGAGTGGGCTCATCTTCATCGCGAGGTCGTTCGGGAGATGATTGGAGTTTTGAGAGTGGGTATGAGGAGCCCGTGATTCGGATTGATCAGGCGGGGGAGCGGTCGGGTTCTTCTTCCGCGACTGTGTGGAAATCTTCTTCCAAAAAGCTTCCTCCGACGACGTATGAGTCGGTTGATTGAGCGCATTACTCAGCCGTCCGTGAAAAATGGAGAGATCCAGTACACACGATGGTTTTGGCGTTGGCAGGTGCACGCGAAGGGGGTTGATCATTCATCCAATTACCTGACGCGAATGTGGAAGGACGCGATTCGGCGCGTTCCACGAGAAGGGGTTCGGTCAATTCTCGTGCTCGGTTTAGGTGTTGGATCCTGCATTCCTGTGTTGCAAAAGCGATTCCGTGGCGCATCTATTACCGTCATCGAGTGGGATCCGGCGATGGTGGAGGTGTCTGATCGCGTTCAGTATTTTTCGACGGAGTTACGTCCACGAATATTGGTGGGAGATGTGCGAACGGTGTTGCCGGAGTTGCATGAAACATTTGACGTGGTCGTGGGAGATATTTTTGATGGCGTTTCTGTTTCAGAAGCCATGCGAGATGAGCATGTACGGGATCAGTTGCGACGCGTACTGAGTCGACACGGAACGTTCATTTTTAATGTCTTTCGAGAACCGGAGCTTTTTTCTTTGTTTCAAGGAAAACTCTCTCTCCAAAAAAAATGGAAATTCACATGGAATTGGTTGGCGATCTATCGGCACTTCGGACGTGGCACCGTCGGCGATCCGTTGCCAGAAGGGTATCGCCCAGCTCGCACATGGGACACGTATGTTGCGCGTGAGTCTTCTGCGGGGTCGCTGTATCAGCACGTCGGCCGGCCCGAGTGTCCCGGGATGCGTTGGCACCACGGGCCGTTATGGTTCGAAGGATACACGGGCGATACGGAGCCGTTGATTGATGAGGAGGCTCCAGGACGACTCGTCACCTGGCAACCGGTCACGCGGCAGAAGCCTCCCCCAGGGTGGTGGCGATCGTGGCTTCCGGCGAGTCCGAAGTTGACAGGGTTTGCGGAAATTCGGGAACCGGAAGCGTATTGGAAGACGTGGTCATCGCAAATGCAGCGTCATCGCGCACGATGGCGAAAACATCAGTCGTTGTTGATTGAAGAAGTTTCATTGGACGAGTTCGTCGCAAATTACGGCCAACGTCGAATGGCGTCTTGGCTTGTCCGTCTGACGATTCAACTCATGAAGAGCAAAGTGAAGCGGCATGGCGAACGTGTCCATTTTTTTGGTGCGCTCGATCCCGTCACGCGAAAGATGCTCGCAGGACTTGCGGTCGTGGATGTTCCAGAAGCGAGCATCTCCATTCATCTCGCCTCGTTTATTCGTCCGAGCGTGAAACAGACGTCGGTGGGAGTTGGACTGATCGATGCGTGGTTCGAGCGATGTATTGCACGTGGGATTCGCTTTTTGGATTTTGATCTTTTTTGGACGTTCGGAGATCCAAGTGACTGGAAAGGATTTAGTCGATTCAAGAGTCAATTTGGAATCACCTTTGTTCGATATCCGCGTCCATTCTTTCGGATTGTTCGTCAAAAGCCTCGTACTTCTTGATTCGTGTGCTCCCAGTTGGTAGGGTCGTATTCTTATGCGATCAGCACGCATCCGACTCCCAGGTCATCCGGATGCCGCGTGTGACGTGGTGGCGGAAACGATTGTGGACGAATATCTCCGTCGTGATCCGGAGGCTCGTATCCGTGTGTCTGTGACGGGCGGATGCGGCGCATTGTTCGTTGCGGGAGACGTGAAGACCACTGCGGATTTTGATGTCGCCGCACTCGTACGACGAACGTTGGGATCATTGGGCGTGATCATTGATATTGAGCCGTTCGTTTCGATTGAACCCGTCGCTCCGGAAGCGGCTCCGGATTTTTTAGAAGGCATTGTCGTTCCCTATGACGTGATGGGATACGCAACGGATGAGACGCCGGATTTTCTTCCGGCACCAGTTTCTGGGGCGATTCGTATCGCCAAACGGTTGGATGATCTTCGGACAACGGACGAGCAGTGGTTTTGGTTGGGGCCAGATGCGGAAGTATTTGTGCAGGCCGGAAACAAGAAACCGGATTTTGTTTCTTTGCATGTGGAACACGGAATGGTTCCGGTCGCAGATGTGCGGAAGCAGATCACGGAATTAGCGCACGCTATTCTTCCGGGAACCGATGTTCGCGTGAATGAATTTGGCGCGACGGATGCGCGCGGACTCGCGCATGCAACAGGAACGTCGTCTCGATTTTCTTCTCCGTATGGTTCTGTTCTTCCTTCGGTCTCGTGTGGGATTGGGATGGATCCGCGGAATCCTAAAAAAGCGGCTCCATGGATTTTGCGTGCCGCCGCTCGCGAACTGGTGAAGACGCACAGCCTTCGCGCCGCGTTTATTCGCGCCGTGTATCTTCCCGGTGATCGCGAACCGCGTTTTCTTTCTGTCCGCGATGAACTCGGAAAAGATCGAACGTCGCTTCTTTCAAAAGAGCAGGTGTCGTTAGATCGAATCAACGAATGGATTCAGCCGGGACTCTCGGTGCAGGCCGCGCGCTACACGTTCGTGGGGGATCCGAGTCTTCCGTGGGAGATGGTTTGATCCACCTGCAACCTCGGAGTACGCTTCGAGCAGTTCCTTATCTTTGAAGAATCTGAAAGGAGGTGATCCGTGGAACAGCCGCGTCGATTCCGTTCGAACCATCATCGTCCGTCCTCGCCCGAAGTCCCTGCTGTCCATGAACCGCCGAAAGGCGAGTTTTCTCTGCGGAAAGCTTCGGTCGTCAGCGTCAATCAGTTCAGATCTCAGGATCTCGAGATCTTGTGGCATCGAGCTGACAAGATGCGAGTCTGTCTGAAAGAACGAGAGCCTCTCGGCACGCTTCGCGGAGCGGTCGTCGGTCTCTTGTTCTACCAGACGTCGACGCGCACGTACGCGTCATTCGCGTCTGCGGTACAACGACTTGGTGGTGGGATCGTTCCGATGCAGGGTGTCGAGTTTTCGTCCGTCTCGAAAGGGGAGTCGTTCGAAGACACGGTGCGTGCGATCGAAGCAAGTTCCGATGCGATCGTTCTCCGGCATCCCGAGAAGGGTTCTGCCGCACGCGCGGCAGAGGTCTGTCGTGTTCCGGTCATCAACGCCGGAGATGGTCCGGGAGAACATCCGACGCAAGCGCTCCTCGATTTCTACACGATTCGATGTGAGCTCAAGCGAACCGAGCGATTGGTCGTCACGTTTGTCGGCGACCTCAAGTACGGGCGTACCGTCCACTCGCTTGCGCGACTTCTGGCTCCGATGGGTGCGCATCTTCTGTGTGTGTCTCCAGAAGATCTCCGACTGCCAGAAGGCCTTCGTCAGGAGCTCGTTGCGGTGGGGGCGAAGGTCGAGGAGTCGGTTTCCTTCGAACAAGCGATGGCGGAGACGCAGGTGCTCTACATGACGCGCGTTCAGCGCAACATGATGCAGACGGAGAAGGAGCGGAATCAGCCGGACCCCTACATCCTCACTCCAGATCTTCTCGCGCGGGCACGTCCGGCGGGAGAGATGATCGTCATGCATCCGTTTCCTCGGAATTCGGAGATTGCAACGTCATGCGACCCGGATCCGAGAGCCGCCTACTTTCGACAGATGGAGTATGCGAATCCGGTTCGCATGGCTCTGCTCGATTTGGTCCTCGGCCGAGTCGTCTAGGTCGATCACGCCCGTTCTCAGAGGACGGGCGTTTCTTTTTACCGTCGCTTTGTTAGAATGACCGAGCTATGCAAAGAACCACCGCTATTTCGCTCCTCACCGTCCTTTTTCTCGGTGCGGGATGCAGCTCTCCTGTTGCGTTAGACAATTATTCTGCGGGATATAACGCAGAATCACCGGGAATGGTCACGCCGCCGACGCCTGAGCCAACCCCAACTCCCACGCCAGAACCAGAGCCGATTCCGACTCCGGAACCGGCAACCCCTTCATCCACTCCAACAACCACCACTATGACCCCAGAACCAACCAACAACGAACCGCTGAAGTTTCCTGGCGTTCTTCCAGAAGCTGAGACAAAAGGAAAGTTTATTCATCTCGAAACTACCAAAGGAAAGATCGTGTTCGAACTTCTTCCAAAAGAAGGACCGAACGCCGCATCCAACTTTGTCTATCTCGCCAAGCGTAAGTTTTATGACGGGCTCACGTTTCATCGTGTCGTCCCAGGATTTGTGATTCAAGGTGGAGATCCGATGGGAACAGGAACCGGCGGTCCGGGATATGCGTTCAAGGATGATCCCGTGAATCTTCCGTACAACGAAGGAATTGTTGCGATGGCGAATGCCGGTGCGAACACGAACGGTTCTCAGTTCTTCATTATGTTGGAAAATAATCCGCTCCCACCGTCATATTCCATCTTTGGTCGCGTTGTATCCGGAATGGACGCCGTGAAGAAGATCGGAATCGGCGATGTCATGACGAAGGTGACGGTCGAAGCCTCCAAGTAAAAAAATATGCGCAAAAAACTCATCGCGGGTGGAAGCCTGCTCGTCGTCGTTCTCGCCGCCGGGTACGTGTTTCGTGGCCCCATCCGCGATGCGTGGAGCGCATGGACCGCGCCGAAGCTTCCCGAAGCGGTGAAATATGTTCCGGAGCCACTGGGAACCGGACTGACAGAAGGAGACGCAGGCGTTGTGGAAGGCGGAGTCTCGACATCCGAGAATTACGCGATCGTCACAGTGCCACCGCCGCAACCAAAGGCGAAAGACCCGCTGGAAAATCGTGGCCCGCTACCCACGGAAGCGAATCTTGCGATTCCGTTCATGACGCAAGCTCCGTTTGCGAATTGGGAATACCCGTATCAAGAAGCCTGCGAAGAAGCATCCGCGATCATGGTTGATGCGTTTTATGATGGAGAGACCGGTCGGATTTCTGATGAAGTCGCAAAGGCCCGGATCGACACACTCGTTGAATACGAGAATAAAGAACTGGGATTCTATAAAGATACGACCGCCGAAGAAACGGCCGAGTTTCTTCGTGAATATTTCGGTTATCGGAACGTTGTGATTCTTCCGGTGAACTCCGCTGACGAGATTCGTCGGGTGGTGGCGAATGGATATCCCGTGATTTTGCCGGCCTCGGGAAAACTTCTCGAGAACCCCAACTTTCGAAATGGCGGGCCGCTGTATCACATGTTTGTCGTGAAGGGATATACGGATGATAAGCGATTCATCACGAATGATCCGGGAACGCGTAATGGAGCCAACTTCCTCTATACTGAGGAAAATCTGATGGAGTCGATTCACGATTGGAACGGGGGAGACGTGTTGAATGGAAAGAAAGTGATGATCGTGGTTCTTCCAAACTAGTATGACCAACGAACGCAAGATTTTGACTTTCTGTGCGCTGATTTTTGTCGCCGTGGGCGGTCTTGCGCTTGTGATGCATTATCGAACCACTGAGTTCGCGCCACCTCCTCCAGCCACGGAGAAACCAGCTCCGCCCGTTGAAGAGGTGAAGGATGTGGAGATTTCAAAAACGTTTACCAGCGAAGATCGAATCACGACGGTGACAGTTTCTGCATGGAATGAAAAACAGAAAGCTCTCTTGATCGAGAATCCAACCGTGATTACCGGGACAACCACGGCGTTTGAAAGTCGAATCGCCTGGAAGATGACCGATGCCGCAGGGCGAATTATCTCGGAAGGTGGAACGCAGGTCGCGAGTCCGGATGCGGGGGTTCCAGGCCCGTTTCAGATTTCGTTATTTTATGATGGAGCGCCGGCGATGGACCGTGGGTTCCTCCGTGTCTTCGAATTCTCGGCAAAAGATGGCGAACCGATTCACGAAGTGAATATTCCGATCGCGTTTCTCTACACCGCAGGAAAGGGGAATGGATGTGAAGCAAGAGTGAACGTTGCGTTCACGAATACGAAGGAGGATCCCAACATGCTCGACTGTTCAAAGACGGGAACCGTGGAACGGATCGTCTGTGGGACATCATCAACGGCCTCACTCGTCGCGATCCATGAATTACTGAAGGGCCCCACAGGCTCGGAAAAAGAACGCGGCTTTGTGACGAATCTTCCCGCGAACGTTCCGGATCCACGCGTTGGCCGTACCTACGATTTTGATTCAACTCTAGAAGCGGGCGTTGCGGGTTCCTGCCGCGTTGGAGCGATTCGCGCTCAAATCGAGAATACGATTCGAATGAATTCTTCCGCATCAGACAAAGAGGTTGTGATCTCTATCGATGGACGGACGGACGACATTCTGCAACCATAGGAGGGAATATGATCTTGTTTGCCATGATTTCCGGCGCTTTTGCAGGCGCCATCATGACGTTTTTTTCTCATGTCGCGCCACGCGTGGGTGCGGGAAATTTTGTTCGTGATCTTGATCAGCCCTCATTTTTTCGGAGAACCATCTCACGGCGTGAAGCGCATGTGCTGGGAATCGTGACGCATTTGTTGCTTTCGATCATCTTTGCCGGCGCATTCGCGCTTCTCGTGCAATTTATGGTGTTTCCAGGATTTGGATTGCTTTCCATTCTTGGCTGGAGCTGTGTGCTCTCGCTCGTGAACGGCGGAATTATTCTTCCGTTGGAAGGTCATGGCGTTTTTGGGGTGAAAGAAGATCCATGGTTTCCCATTGATTTGGTGGTAACGAACGTCTTGTGGGCCGTCTTATTCTGGCTCATGATGAGCGTGTGGCCCGTGAACGTCTCCGTCTAACAGCGATCATTCTCGCTGTGTTGTGTCTCGGGCTTGCGGCCGGAGCGCTTGCGATTTCTCGTCCTCGCGCGACAATGCCTCGAGAGATGTTCCCGTCGTTTGCTCCAGAACTTCCTCCGCCAGGATCCTGTACCTCTGGATCGATGTGCAATGATTCTGAGAAGACTCCTCAAGTGGAAGAAGTTTTTGAGGCCCCACCGCTCATCATTCAACCAACCGCATCTGCGGGAACGACGACCATTTTATTTGTTGGCGACATGATGTTTGATCGCACGGTGGCGACGCGTTCGAGAAAGGATCTCGCATATCCATTCGCGATGGTGAAAAGTGATCCGCGATTTCTCAACGTGGATTATCGTGTGGGAAATCTGGAAGGACCGCTGACATCCAAGCGTCGTCCGCCGGAAAAGGAAATTGATTTTGTTTTTGATCCTGCACTCGGTGGCGTTTTGAAGTCGATGGGATTTCACGCGCTCTCACAAGCGAATAATCATCAGCTTGATCAGGGGAGAGAAGGAGCTGAGGATTCAAAGGAGGTTCTTACGGCTTCAGGGCTCGTGTCTTTCGGTGACCAAGTGAGAGATGATGTGGAATCTGCGAAAGCCCAGGTAGAGATTGAGGGAATTCGTGTGGCGTTTTTGGGGTTCAATATTACAGATAATCCGTTGGATAAAGTTGCGGCGGAAGATGCGCTAGCTCGGGCGGAAGCCTCTGCGGATATCGTCATCGTGTTTCCGCATTGGGGCGAGGAGTATGAATCAAAGCCTCGACAATCTGTCCGTGAATTGGCGTACTGGTTTATCGATCATGGTGCAGATGCGGTTATTGGCGCGCATCCGCATTGGATGCAAAGCATCGACCTGTATCGCGGAAAGCTAATCGCGTATTCACTGGGGAATTTTGTGTTTGATCAGGATTGGTCTCGTGAAACAAACGAAGGACTTGCGGTGGTGCTAGAGCTTGGAAAAGATTCGCGATCACTCATTTTGCATCCAATTCGTCAGGAACGAAGTCAGCCAAGATTTCTTTCTGGAAACGATCTCACGGATCGTCTCAAGTATCTCGCAGAGATTTCTGATCCAGCGCTCACGAAATCGATCTTGGAAGGTCGGATTCCGTTACCGGTTGAATAATATGAAAGTTCTTCAAGTCAGTGAGTTTTTAGAAATCGTGAATGGGATTCTTCGCGAGACGCTTTCGGGCGAAGAAATTGCGGTTGAAGGAGAAGTTTCGGGATATCGAGTCTCGCAAGGTCAGTGGGTGAGTTTTGATCTGAAAGATGATCGCGGACTCGTGAATGTCTTTCTTCCACTCTGGCAACTCACGATTCCCGTGGAAGACGGTCTTCGTGTTCGTGTGGTGGGACTCCCACGGATCTATCCGAAATATGGAAAGTTTTCTTTGTCTGCGGAGCGGATTGAATATGCGGGAGAAGGGGAATTGCGAAAAGCGTTGATTCAACTTCGGGCGCGATTAGAGAAGGAAGGGTTGTTTGATCCTTCTCGCAAACGAGAGCTCCCGCGATTTCCACAGAGAATCGCACTCATCGCCTCGCGAGAAAGTGCGGCCTATGGAGATTTTATTCGCGTGCTTTCTGAGCGCTGGGGTGGGATCGAGATTGATCTCTACCACGTCATTGTGCAGGGCGATAAAGCGCCGCCAGAAATTGTCGCCGCAATTCATGCGGCGCAATCAGAATCATACGACGCACTTGTTCTCACACGTGGTGGTGGATCATTTGAAGAGATGATGGCGTTTAATGATGAACGCGTGGTACGCGCGATTCATGGATCAAAGATTCCAACACTCGTCGCAATCGGTCATGAGCGGGACATCTCGCTCGCAGAAGAAGTCGCGGATGTTCGCGGTTCCACCCCAACAGATTGTGCACGACGATTAGTTCCGGATCGAAAAGATATTCTGTACGAACTCGCTGCGCAGAGCGGGCAGATTACCGAACGGATGCAGGATCTTCTCGATGCGCGAAAACAGTTGCTCGCACAAGCGGTGTCGGCTCCAGAATTATGGCTTGCGGGACGGGTGAGTGAATTTCACGGTCGTCGACATCAAGTTCTTTCGACGTTTGATAGCTGGTTCTCGCGACTTCAGGAGCGCACGGTGACCGCGCGACGCTTGCTCACGTCTTTTGACCCGAAACAGGTGCTTGCTCGCGGTTATGCTATCCTTCATACAGAGAAAGGAACGGCAATTACATCTGTAAAAACCTTGAAACCTGGGGATCTGGTCAAAGCGACGTTCAAGGACGGGCAGGCGGATCTTCTCGTGGATGGTCAGCGTGTTCAGCCGCGACTTCTCTAACCTCTATGCCAAAGAAAGAAACGAAAGAACTTGATTTAACGAACGGATTTGAAGAACTGGAAACGATTACTTCCTGGTTTGAACGTGGGGAAGCGGATATCGACGCCGGTCTCGAAAAGTTTGAGCGTGCCATGACGATCGTGGATGCGTTGCAAAAACGGTTGTCTGTGGCAGAAAATAAAGTGCGTGATATTAAAAAGAAGTTTAAACTCGAAGAAACTCTATGATTCTCATTCGTTGGATTATGAGCACGCTCGCCGTGCTCGCAACCGCATATCTTGTTCCTGGTGTGCACATCACGAATCTCGGTGCGGCCGTGATCGCGGCGCTCGTGATTGGGTTGGTGAATGCGATGATTCGTCCGTTGGTTCTCTTGCTGACTCTTCCAGTCAACATTCTGACGCTCGGACTTTTTACGCTCATCGTAAATGCACTCATGTTTTGGATCGCCTCAAAGATTGTTCCAGGATTTGATGTGTCTGGTTTCAGCGCCGCGTTCTTCGGCGCGTTGGTGTTTTGGCTGGTGTCCTGGGGCGCGAACGTCGTGTTCGGAGGAGATCAGAAATAATTGCTGGATAAAAAAAGAGCCCCACCGCTCGCGAGCGGTGGGGTTTTGCTATCTCCGTTTCCCGGTGAAGGGATTGGGGTGAGGGTCGACACGTCCGGAGGCCGAGAAGAACTCGAGGCCGGGAACGAGACGTGCGACGGTAGGCTTCGTTGTCGAGCAATTCTTCGCAATGGCTCCGGTGAAGGTGTCTCGATCAAACTTCGCGCGTCCGAATCGGACATCTGTGAGACGTGCCTGCTTGAAGGACGCTCCGATGAGTCGGACGCTTCGGAAGTCCGCGAGCTCGATCGTGGCATTCGTGAAGCGCGCATTCGCGAAGTTCGCGTAGGCGGCGTTGAGATAGGCTCCTTTCATTCCATCGCAGATCGCGTGGACGAAAGATCCTTGCCGAACATTCGCATGATCCAGTACGGCGCGTTTGAACCTCGCGCGCTTTGCTTTCAAGAACTGGAGATTCGTCCATGTCAGGTTCGCTTCGGTGAAATCGGCTCCTTCCGCTGAGGCGTACTGAAGATCCGCATGTTCGAGATTCGTCGAAACGAAACGTGCATGGTCCAGATTGGCGTAGAGAAACTCCACGCCGCTCAGATCTGCCCCCGAGAAGTCCACGCCTTGGAGATCCGCCTTCGACAGATCGATGTGCGGAGATCTGGCGTATTCCGCATCTTCTGGCGGTTCGGGGTTGGCCTTTCGCCATTCCGCGATTGCGGCGGCTCCTCCGTGAGCTTTGATGTTTGCGACGAGCGTTCGGTCCATTACGGGGTACTTGCCCCCGCACGGATCGCCTTCGTGTAGTCTTGATAGGAGACACTGGAGCTCGTGACCTTGGGATTCATCCCGAGGAATGAGAGTCGAGGCGACTGCTCTTCATCCTGGACGTGATAGCGAGGCGTGTCTCCCTCGAACATGACGCCGCTGATACGGGCGCCGGCGAGCGAGATCTGTTTTTCGCTGGCGAAGATCGCCTGGCGTCCGTTGAGCATCTCGAGTGTGTAGCGTGGATCTCCATGCTCGAGTGAGTGAATCCGCACGATCTTCTGGACGATCGGACTCACGCGATTCTCGTCGCGCCAGATGGCAACGCTCCCGCCGTTTCTTGCGCCGTAGGTCATGTGCCACGTACCTTCAGTCTGACTGGCATGCCAGGCGGTGAACGTGAGCGCGTGATCCGACGTGAGCTCGAGGAGAATCTCGTCATGCGGGGGAGAGAAAAATCCCTCGACGCAGAGACGCTGTTTACGCGCGTCTTCTGGACCCGTCTCGACGATGTAGGACAAGCTGTTGCCCTTGATCACCTCGACGTGCCGGATGACTGGCGCGTCATGCTTGATGTGGTTGACGAGCGAAGCGTGAATGAGCATGTGAATGAACGATTGGGACACAGAAACCTCCTTAACGAGCGTGGCGGAGCATAGCCCAAAAAGAGGGGAGGGTCAAGGCTTTTTGGGTGCCAGAGTGGGGCTTGACGAAGTGGCTCGTTTCTCGTACATTCTGCCCAACACGCACGCGTCCAAAGAAAGCAGGGCCTCCGTCAAAGGAGCTCAATCAACCCCGTAAAGGCCTTCTGGCCCACGGGGGAACCCTGCCGAGGAGCGTTATTCCGGGGCTTTTTGCACCGAAGTAACACCCACAGGACGACCTGTGGGTGTTTATTAAAAGGTCGAATCTTCACAAACCAGAGAACAGTCATTTATGGCAAAATCCCGTCAGCAGAAAGCCGCGACGAAGGAACGCCTGGTCCAGGAATTCAAGGACGCCAAGTCCGTTGTGTTCACAGATTATCAGGGGTTGAACGTTGCAAAGGCTAGTGAGATGCGAAAGAAGATGCGTGAATCTGGTGTCGATTACATCGTCGCCAAGAAATCGCTCTTCACCATCGCCGCGAAGGAAGCGGGTTTCGATCTGAACGCCAAGACGTTTCCGGGCATGCTCGGAGCCGCCTTCGGAAAAGAAGACGAAATCGCTCCCGCCAAAGTGCTCGGTGACATGACGAAGGTGACGACCATCAAGCTCGTCGGCGGTATCTTTGAAGGTGCCGTTGTCGGTCAGGATAAGGTCGTGGCGCTCTCGAAGCTCCCGTCCAAAAAGGAGCTCCTTCAGCAGGTTGTCGGTACGATTTACGCTCCAGTTTCCGCGTTTGTGCGTGTGCTTAATGCCATGCGTGAAAAGAGCGAAGCTGGTGCCCCTGCTCCTGCGGCCCCGGTCGCAGAAGCTCCGGTTGTGGCAGAAGCCCCTGCGGCTGAAGCCGCTCCGGCTCCAGAAGTTGCCGCACCTGCAGAAGCGCCGGTTGAAGCTCCCGCGGCTCCAGAAGCCGCTCCGGAAGCTCCCTCCGAACCTCCGGCAGAAACTCCGGCCGCATAAGAAAGATTCACTCATTACAACAATCCTATGTCAGACGACATGAAGACCGTTGAAGTCCCTGCCAAGTTTCAGGGCATCGTCGACACTATCGAGAAGCTCTCGGTCTTGGACCTTGCAGAACTCGTGAAAGTGCTCGAAGAAAAGTTTGGTGTGTCCGCCGCCGCTCCAGTCATGATGGCTGGTGGTGCTGCAGCCGGAGGTGCCGCCGCCGAAGAGAAGTCCACGTTCAACGTTGAACTCCTCGAAGCTGGTGGAAACAAGATCGGTGTCATTAAGGTGGTCCGTGAAGTCACGGGTCTTTCCCTCGGTGATGCAAAGGGTCTCGTCGATGGCGCTCCGAAGATGATCAAGGAAGGTGCCGACAAGGCCACCGCCGAAGACATCAAGAAGAAGATCGAAGACGCTGGTGGAAAGGTCGCGCTCAAATAAGCGTTTCCTCGACACAAAGAAAAAATCCGCCGCGGCGGATTTTTTCTTTGTGTGATTTTTTTTACGGAAGTGTGACGAAGAGGAGACGGTTTCCATCTACGATGATGCCGCGTTTGTTCGCTTCATCGATCATGAGATCTCGTGGGGCGCGGAATTGTGTCGAAAGATATTGCGCGCGAAGCTTGCCGTTTTTGTCGAACGCGAGAAGTCGTTTTTCTGCAGGATCTGTCACGAAAACGGTTTCTTGATCGGTATTGGTCCAGATGCCGGAAGCTGCACGGAGCGGAGGATCGATCTCGGAATAGCCAAACCCTTCCTGTCCGCCGGAAAGATATCGAATGGCGGTGCCATCATTCTTCTGGACGTAGACGCTAGAATCAATGGCGAGAGAGGTTCCGCCGGCAAGCGTCGCGTTGGTTGCTTTGATGTAGGCTGTCTCGCTTCCAAACGTGCTTCCAGAGAGCTGATAACGCCACACCTGATTCGCTTGGGGATCAAGGCTGTAGAGACGTGCGGCGTACATGACGATATCCGTCGTGGAAGAGCTCTTGGACTGTTGCCAGATCAGTGAGCCGACCGTGTCATCGGATTTATTGACCGTGATGAGCTTTCCATCAGACGTTGCAAAGATGATGGAGGTGGTTCCTTCTGTCCCACCAACGATCGATCCGGAGTTCTGCGGGAGCGAAATGCGCTTTACATTCTTTGTCGCCAAATCGATCTTCAGGATCGCGGCTTCTGCATTGTCTGCGGCATAGGCGGCAGATGCGGTGAGCACGGGTGCGGAGAGACTTCCCTCGTTCGCCGCAGCCGAAAGCGAGGCAAGTTCTACCACGTTGTCGAGTTTCACGACCTTCTTCAAACGTTCCTTGAGTTGGGTAATCTGATTGTTCAATCCCGTGATCTTGTTTTCACGTTCTGGGAGATCGCGTGAGAGGCTGGAGATGGTCTGCTCCGCGAGGCCGATTTCTGATCGCGCCTTTGCTTCGTTTCCGTAGATCAAATCCGACTCAGCTTTGTTGAGGTGGTCTGCGGCGCTGTCGTGTGCGGCGGTCCAAGCGGCGGCTTCGGCTTTCCGTTTCTGTGAGCCGTTCCAGAGGACGAGTCCAACGCCAACCAGGATGATGCCAAGAACAACCGCGATGATCGTGAGTTTCTTTTTTGGCGTCATCGTATCGCCATATCCGGCACTCATACCGCGAAGACTGGTGAGTGCCATGGCGTCTTTTGGTCCGCTCTTGGTGCGTTCGCGAACCGTCATTTTTACAGAAACCCACAAGCTCTTTGCCTTATCACGAACACGATCCACGATTTGCGCCGGAGTGGATCCGGTCATCGGAGAAATGACGGGGGAAAGATGTTGAGAGGCTTCGGCTTCAGTGTCGCGCAGTTTCTCGATCGAAGAAGTGCTGGTTGGCGCGACTGGTGCGGCGACTGGAGTCGGGGCCTTCATCTCATGGCACGCAATGATGGCGCCAATGAAGTGATCGGGGATACTGCGCTTCTCCAAATCATTTCGAAGTTCCAGAGCGGCAGTGACCGGAGGCAACGTCGTGAGGCGTTCTTTAATGCGAAGTTCATTGCGCAAACGCTCCAAATTAGAGGAACCCGCAAACAAGACGTCTCCGGGTTTCATGTCGCCACAGATGAGTGAGGCGAACGGTTTCTTTGGATTGATTTCTTCTGGCTGTTCGAGCGATCCGAAGAGATCGAATCCGCGATACGTTCCGTCTTCCTGCTTCTGGAAGAAGACGTTCATGAGATGACCCAAGCCCGCGAGACAGAGATGGCCTTCGGAAAGTTCAACAATAAAAATGTTGACGCGATTCCAGGCAACGGTTGTTGCTTCGCTTTCCGCAAATGTTCCCAACGCTTCGTTGATTCGTTCAATGAGCTTTTCAAAGCGGCTCACAGGATCCGTTCCAACGCCGGAGACGAGATAGCGCGCTTGTTCTGCTGTCGCGTTGATGACGTCGAGCAGACGTTCGTACGCGTAGAGGGTGGAATGGATCTCCGCAACGATCAAAAGCACGGGCCCATTCTTTGCCGCACCGACATTTTCGAACCGGAAAATCCCCACGATTTTTTCATCGGTGGAGTGCCGCGCAACATCGATTTCCGCGATGCGGAAGTGGATTTCGTTTCGGGACATTTTGCTGAGTAAAAATCGGAGTATACTGTACCAGAGTACGGGCCAATCATCGCCCTCTTGTCAAGCGGTCGGTCGCAAGGCAAGCTCATTGCAGATTATGCTTGAACACCTTTTTGGATCAAAAACGCGAGTCAAGCTTCTGACGGTGTTTCTTCACCATCCGGAAGACGTGTTTTTCGTTCGAGAACTCACGCGCCGCATTGATACACAGATCAACGCCGTTCGTCGTGAAATTCAGAATTTGCTGGATTTAGGTCTGATTAGCGAAGGCGTCGCAAAAGAAGATGAGGCCGGTGTGAAGCGCCCAGGTCTCAAACGAAAGTATTATGTCGCGAATCGGACCTTTCCGTTGTATCAGGAACTCCATGCGTTGCTCACAAAAGCGCACATCTTGATTGAGCGAAAGTTGGATGATCGCATTCGCCGTCTGGGAGATGTGAAATATCTCGCGTTCATGGGTTCGTTTTTAGGAACGCCGGGAGACGTGGATTTGTTTTTGGTGGGAACGGTGGATGACAAAGAGCTTCGCGCATTTCTTTCTGGTCTCGAAACGGAGCTTGGATTTGAAGTGAACTACACGAAGATGACGCCGCAAGATTTTGCCTATCGCAAAGACGTGGCGGATCGTTTTCTCCATTCCATTCTGCTCGCGCCAAAGCATATCGTGATCGACAAGTTGGACGCCTAGTCGTATGACGTGGCTTTTTATTGACACTTCTCGCGCCGATCAATTTCGTGTCGGCTATCTCGGTTCAAAAATCTCGGTGAAAACGATTCAGGGCCGAGCACAGGGGTTGCTTGTGGCGATTATGCGTCTTCCGAAAATGAAGATGGATGGAGTTTGTGTCGTGCAGGGCCCAGGCTCATTCAGCGCCATTCGTACGGGGACATTGATCGCGAATCTTCTTTCGCGCCTTTGGAAAAAATCGCTCGTCGGTGTTTCAGTGGCGGAATCAGAGGATCTTTCGGCGCTTTCCGAACAGCTTTCTCAAAAGGGTGTAAAATCCTCCACATACGTTGCACCGATCTACGATGCGGAGCCCAACATCACCGTAAAAGTCTGCTGACATGACTCGCGACCGCTTCATTCAACGCACCCTTGAAATCATTCCCGGAGCGCTTCTCTGGATCACGATCATTGCTTCGATCGTGCTTTCGTTTATCCGTCCGATTTGGGTGATCTACTTTGTGATCGTGTTCGATCTGTATTGGTTGTTTCGTGTCGCGTACTATCTTCCGTTTTTGATCACGTCGTGGTTTCGGTATCGCAAGGCGATTAAAACCGATTGGCAAAAGAAGGCGGAGAACACGGAGGGGTACGATCACATTCACCATCTCGTTTTCCTCCCAACATATAAAGAAGAGATCGGCGTGATTCGTGAAACATTGAAACGTATCGCGGAAGCCACGTTCCCCGCGAAGCGTGTCATGATTGTGTTGGCTGGTGAAGATCGTGCCGGGGAGTCGTTTCGACGAATTGCTCGACAGCTAGAGAGTGAGTTCGCGGGAACATTTTTGTCGTTTTTTACGACCATCCATCCAAAAGATCTTCCAGAGGAAATTCCCGGCAAAGGATCCAACCTGCATTATGCCGGCCACGATATCCTTCCAAAGATTTTGGGGATGGGATTGGAGCCGGACGATGTCGTGGTCTCGTCCTTCGATGTGGATACCGTGATCCATCCGCAGTATTTTTCGTGTCTCACGTATCTCTATCTCACGGTTCCGGATCCGACACGAACGTCGTATCAGCCGATTGCGCTTTACAACAATAATTTGTGGGAATCTCCGGCACCGGTTCGCGTGGCCATGTTCGGAACGACATTTTGGCTTATGACCGAGTTGTCGCGACCAGAAGGGATGATGACGTTCTCTTCACATTCTATGCCGCTTCGGATGTTGATGGATGTGAACTTTTGGCAAAAAGATATCGTGAGTGAGGATTCACGTATTTTCTTGCAGGGACTCATTGCCTATCACGGAGCGTATCGCGTCACGCCGATGTATGTGCCGGTTTCGATGGATACGGTGATGACGGGAAATTATTGGCAGGCGTTGATTGCGCTCTACAAGCAGTTGCGTCGCTGGGCCTGGGGCGTGGAGAATTTTCCGTTTATGGTTCGGGCATTTGCACGGGACAAAGACATGCCATTTGGTGTGAAGTTCTCGTTTATCTGGAAACAGCTCGAAGGGATGTATACCTGGGGAACCGCTCCGTTGTTGATTTTTATCTTGGGGCGTCTTCCATTCTTGGTTGCTCCCGAAGCGTTTCGTGATTTCGCCTTGTTTCAGAACACGCCGTTTACGCTGGAATGGTTGATGCGCTTTGCGATGATCGGCGCGTTCGTTTCTGCGGGACTCGCGTTTACGCTCCTTCCGCCGCGGCCGTCGCATATTCCACGTCATCAAACGTTTGTTGTTTCGGTGCTTCAGTGGCTTCTCCTTCCGGTGACATTTATTTTGTTCGGGGCGATTCCTGCGATCGATGCACAGACGCGCATGATGTTGGGGAAGAATCTTGGATTCAATGTGAGTCCGAAGCGGAAAACGGAATAAATGATCCGTCATGCTGAACTTGATTCAGCACCGACCGTGGCACGGAATTCGGTTGGCCCTGAACCAAGTTCAGGGTGACAAAAGGGGGGTGTCATTCTACAATCGATTCCCATGTTGGAAGCTCAACGAGTTGCTGTGAATATTGCCGCCACCAATGCGTTGGCGGCTCTTCCGAATTGTTTGGAATCATTGGATGCGCAAACAGATCGCGCGTTTACCGTGACGGTGGTGGATAACGCGTCGACGGATGGAACGGTTTCGTGGCTTCAGGATCGTCGACCGGATGTGGCAGTTCTTCGGAATTTTCGGAATCAGGAATTTTCTCGCGCGCAAAATCAGGCGTTTGCGTTTGCCAAGAGCCGTTGGTCAGAAGAGGATCTCGCGAAACGATACGTCTTGGTGCTTGCGCCGGATATCGAGCTCGCGCCGACGGCACTTGAGGCGCTTGTGGGCGTGATGGAAGCGGATGCGGGAATCGCGGTGGCGGGACCAAAGATTTTAAATTCTAAAGTGACGGGTGTTCGAGAAGATGGCGGACGAGAAACAGAGCGGATGGATACGCTTCGTTCAACGGGATTATTTATTTCGAAATCTCGTCGTGTCTCGCATCGCGGACGCGGAGAAACGGATCGTGGAACTTACGACGCGGCGGCGGACGTGTTTGGCGTTTCTTCTGCCTGCGCGCTGTATCGAGTTTCTTCATTGCTCGAAGTGCAGACGTTGGAAGAGATTTTTGATGAAGATTTTGGAGGCGTCCTCACGGATGCGGATCTTTCGTGGCGGATGCGTCGTCAGGGATTCCGAGCGCGGTTCGTTCCAGAGGCGATCGCGTGGCAACACTTCGGCGTTCCGGATCGCGTGTCTCCGGAATCCGTGCGCAATGCGTTTTGGCTGGTCTGGAAAAATGATGAATGGATGAATCGTCTTGCCGCCGCGCCATGGATCATCATGAATGCGGTTGTCGATTTTTTTCGATCATTGATTTCACCAGCGCGCATCAAAGGATTTTTTCTGGCGATCCCAGGATGGTTTCGAATGCGTCAAAAGCGCAAAGCGGCGGAATCTAAGGTCGTGGTTCGTGATGCGCGGATGCGTCGATTTTTCGTGTAAATACGCGTACTCACGTGGTACACTCTGCACATGAAACGGCGTGAAACGCCTCCACCGGATTTTCTAACCTGTCCGGCATTTGAAGAGCCTCCGGCATCAATGTCCGAAGATGCTTCTGCTATGAAAAAAAACCCGCCGAAAAAACCCTCCAAACCGTCTCAAAGCTTGGGTGATCGTTTTCGTGGGATGAAAGCTGGGAAGTGGATTTTGACGGTGGTTGTCGCCGTGGTTTTGGTGGCAACGCTTCCAGCGGGAATTGCGGTGGTGCGTGCGGGGATCGCCGGAACCTCCGCAAAACGATCTCTGGAGCGTGCACAGGAGAAGGCGAAGAATTTTGATATCTCCGGAGCGGCAGATGATATCGATGATGCGCGTAATTCATTGTCCGATGCGCGCGGATTTCTTCAGGCAACAGGATTCTGGCGCGATGTTCCCGGAATCGGAACTCAGCTTCGCGCATTGGAAGATGCTTCTGCGGCCGGAGCGGAAACGCTTGATGCGGCGGAAGATCTTCTTTCTGTGCTTTCCATCGTGACGGATGCGCTTGAGACGGGAGCGGATGTGTCTGGATCGATTGGTCTCGGAGTTGCGCCGACACGGAGCTATAACGATCTCTCCAAAGATGAGAAGCGTGAGTTGTTGCAGAAGTTTGCCGCCGCGCTTCCGCGAATTCGACTGGCGCGCGACAAGATCGATCTTGCGCTTGAGCTCTGGCATCGCGTTCCACAGGATCAGGTCGCGTCACCGATCCGTCGCATCCTTGCGCCGATGGCGGAGTTTCTTCCGATTCTCCAGCGCACGCTTGCGGAAGCTGTTCCGCTTTTGGAAACAGCCGTTCCACTCGCAGGATATCCAGATCGCATGACGTATCTCGTCTTGCTTCAGAACGCCGAAGAAATTCGTCCGGGTGGAGGATTTGTGGGAACGATCGGTCGTATGACGCTCGATGCCGGAGATCTCGTCGAATTTGATTTTACAGATGTCTACAATCTCGATAATCCTGCATCCTATGCGTGGAATGAAGTTCCACCTGCGCCAATCGCAAAGCACCTCGGAGTGAAGGCGTGGTACTTGCGTGATGCAAACTGGTCGCCGGATTTTCCGGAATCCGCCGCACGAATCTTGGATTTCTATACTCGTGAATACGCCTTGGATGCCGGAAAGCCGAAAGTGGATGCGCCAAATGCGGTGATCGCGCTTGAACCGGGACTTTTTAAGTCGTTGCTGTTGCTCACGGGTCCGATCGTCGTTGATGGAAAGACGTTTGATTCCAACAATTTCTTTGACACGTTGGAATATGAAGTGGAACAAGGATTTTTGGAGCAAGGGATTCCGCTCGAGAATCGCAAAGATTTGATTCAGAAAATTGGTGCGGCGATGGTCGAAAAGTTGCGCGCTCTTCCGGCGTCTCGTTGGCCAGAGATTGTCGACATGATCACCCTCGCGCTCGAACGCAAGCAGGTGATGATGTACGCCAAGAATCCATCGTTGCTCTCCATTCTGGATGCTCGTGGTTGGACGGCGCGCACGAAGCCCACGATTGGAGATTATGTTCAGGTCGTGGATGCAAACCTCGCGGCGCTAAAGACCGACGGAAAAATGGATAAGAATGTCTTATATACGATGGATGCGCGAAATCCGTCGAACATCACGGCGACGGTGAAGCTGACGTATAAGAATAACGTTCAACGGATTGACTGGAGATACACACGCTATCGAAGTTATACGCGCGTCTATGTTCCAGAAGGAAGTACGCTCATCTCATCTTCAGGTGCGATGAAGGATGATCTCAATAAAACCGGCGGACGATTTGTGGCAGGTCCGGTCGATGTGACGAAAGAATTAGGGAAGACCGTTTTTGGCGCGTTTTGGTCGATTGAACCGGGACGAACGGGCACGCTCTCGTTCACCTATAAACTTCCGCCATCGGTTGGAGAGCAGATCCAAAATGGGGAATATCGTCTTGATTGGCCCAAGCAGGCGGGCGTGGATCATGCCGGTTTGACGGTCGATCTCTTACTGGGTAAAACGCTCAAGTCGGCCGTGCCTCCAGAGGAAGAATCCAAGTGGGGAGACCAACGGTACGAATACGATACGGACTCATTGCAAGATCGTTCGTTCATCATCAAAGTTCAATAAGGCTCAGTCTGTCATGCTGAACTTGATTCAGCACCAACCGTGGTACGGAATTCGGTTGGCCCTGAACCAAGTTCAGGGTGACGGAAAAGTGAGATAAGACAGCCATGTTCCGGGCGACTCTTTATATATGTTTGCGAAAAAAATTGGGATTGATCTTGGAACAACCACCGTGCTCGTCTACATCCCAAAAAAGGGGATTGTGTTGAACGAGCCGTCCGTGGTTGCTGTTTCCATTGCAGATAAGCGTGTGTTGGCCGTTGGAAAAGAAGCGAAAGAAATGTTGGGTCGTACGCCGGATACGATTGTCGCGAAGCGTCCATTGAAAGATGGAGTCATTGCCGACTATCGAACCACGGAAGCAATGCTTCGCTATTTTATTAACAAGGCTCTCGGAGGAATGCGCATCTTCCGTCCAGAAGTGATGGTGGCGGTTCCGGGTGGAATCA
>JAGOQY010000031.1 GCA_018063125.1 Patescibacteria group bacterium
TATCTGACGAGGAATATGAAGGGACGGGCGGAATGCCGTCCGCTCAAATGCCGGACAAGGTTCGTGGAATCGATGTGGAGGGTGGAATCAGTAAGCTTGGAGGATACATTAATGATCCTGGTCAGGCGGCGGTGGATTTGGTCGACAAGCTCGTCGGTCCATCCAAAGGAAACAAAAACGACTAGCCTGGGCTAGTCGTTGTCTGTTTCAATGGCGCGTTTGTAATTGCATCCGTCGTTGGGGCAGACGATGGATTTTTTTCCTTTCTGTGTCAGTGTCGCGTATCCGCACTCTGGACACTTTTCTCCGGTTGGTCGATCCCAGAACGCTTGATCGCAATCTGGATAGCGGTTACATGAGAAGAAGAGTTTTCCTTTCTTAGATTTTCGTTCTGTGATGGTTCCTTGTTTGCACTTCGGACAGGTGATGTTTTTCCCTTCCGCATCGTGAACCGGGATTTCGATATTCTTGATCGTCTTGCATTCTGGATAGCGCGAGCACGAGAGGAACGGACCAAAGCGTCCGATCTTTTTCACCATCGGCGCACCGCACGCCGTACAAATTTCATCCGTCGGTTCTGGAGCAGGGGGAGCGGCTTCGCCTTTCAGTGGTTTTGTTCCTTTGCATTCCGGATAATTGGTACAGGCGAGAAATCGTCCAAATCGTCCACGCTTCACCGTCATCGGGCTTCCACATTTTTCACAGACTTCACCCTCGGCTTCTTTGTCCGCTTCTTTGGCGAGTTCTTTCTCCTGTGCTTTCAACGTCGCGCTGAACGGGCCATGAAACGCTTCCAGAAGTGGCTGCCATTCCATTTCGCCATCCGCGATTTTGTCGAGCGAAGCTTCCATCCGTGACGTAAACTCGGCGTCCACGATATTTGGGAAACGTTCGACAAGAAGATCGGTCACCTCCATTCCAATCTGGGTCGGAAAGAGACGTTTCTTTTCATCGCGTTCCACGTAGTCGCGATCAATAATTGTCGAAATGGTTGGTGCGTAGGTGGAAGGACGGCCAATCCCAGATTCTTCGAGCGCTTTGACGAGCGTAGCATCTGAATAGCGCGCGGACGGTTCTGTGAAATGCTGTTTGCCTTCGATTTCATGCGCGGTGACCTTTGATCCCTCCTTAAGTTCTGGGAGAAACTTTTCTTTATCCTGGTCCGGATACAATTTGAGATATCCATCAAAAATGACACGCTGGCCTGTGGAGCGGAACATCCCACGACCCGACGTCAGATCCGCCGAAGTACCTTCAAGCACGGCAGGAGGCATCTGAGTGGCAAGCGCGCGTTGCCAGATGAGCTCGTAGAGCTTGAGCTCTCCAGCTTCAATATAGGGAGCTACGTCTTTCGGCGAGCGCGAAGCATCCGTCGGACGGATGGCTTCGTGCGCTTCCTGCGCGCCCTTCGCTTTTGTTTTGTGTCGACGTGGTTCGTCGAGTCGATATTCTTTTCCAAATTCCTTTTCCAAAAATTGCGCAGATTCCGTCAGAAATTTATCCGACAGGTTCGTCGAGTCGGTACGCATGTAGGTGATCAAACCGGCACTCCCGTCTTTTCCCATCTCCAAACCTTCATACAATCGCTGGGCGAGTGTCATGGTTTGCTTCGCAGAAAACCCAAGACGTTTGTTCGCTTCCTGTTGAAGCGTGGATGTCGTAAACGGCGCTGGCGGATTCACGCGGCGTTCTTTCTTTTCGACGTTCGTGACGGAGAACGGAGAGCTACGGAACTCTTCGACGAGTTTGTCCGCATCTTCTTTTGTCTTGATCCCCATCTTGTCGAGGGATTTTCCATCGAGTGCATGAAGTTTTCCTTCAAATTGCGTGTCGTCATTCGGAACAGAAAACGTTCCTTCAATAGACCAGTATTCCTCAGGAACGAACGCCAGAATTTCACGTTCACGTTCGACGATCAGGCGCAGAGCGACGGATTGTACGCGCCCCGCAGAAAGCCCGCGGCGCACGTTGCGCCACAGAAACGGGGAGAGCTCATAGCCCACGAGACGATCCAAAATACGGCGAGCTTGCTGAGCATCAACGAGCTTCAAATCGAGCGTTCGAGGATGCGCGAGCGCGGCCTCAATCGCTTCTTTGGTAATTTCATGAAAGGTAATGCGCTTCACCTTGGTGACGTCTTCACCGAGGATATTGGCAATGTGCCAGGAGATCGCTTCTCCTTCTCGGTCTTCGTCCGTTGCCAGCAAAACTTCTTTCGCTTTTTTTGCGGCGTCTTTCAATTCCTTCACCTTTGCCTTTTTGTCCGGCGGGATGAGATAGGTTGGTTCAAAGCCGTGCTCGACATCAACGCCGAGTTTGGACTTCGGAAGATCGCGTACGTGGCCGTAGCTTGCGAGTACTTTAAAATCTTTTCCCAAGAATCGGGAAATGGTTTTTGCTTTGGTGGGGGATTCGACAATGACGAGCTGCATAGGCGGACGGTATCAGAAGCAACATGCGTTTTACCAGCAAACGGCGGCTGAGTCAATCCGGTGTTCATCCGTGACCGGCTCGGCAGATGCGGCCGCCGGGTTCTTTCATGATGCCGTTTTTGAGTTCTAAGGAGGTTAAAAGTCCTGTAATTTCGGCGGCAGAGAGTTTAAGAGATCTTCCCAGATCGTCCCTTGAAAGCGGTTCGATGAGGAGATTCCAGAGACGTCGTTCATTCTCGGTAAGATCTGGCGGAGGATCATCAAATGATCTTTTTCTCCGTCCAATGGTTGCTGGTGAGAGTGCGTCGATCAAATGTTCCGCTCCCAAGCACGGGATCGCGCCTTGAGAAATAAGGAGATTAGTCCCACGTGAACGGGGACTCGTGATCGGACCTGGAACTGCGTACACATCTCGGTTTTCATCGAGCGCAAGTTTTGCGGTGATCAGCGAGCCGGATTTTTCGTCTGCTTCAATGATGACGACGGTTGTTGCGAGCGCCGCGATGATGCGATTGCGAAGCGGAAAATGATGTTTGTGTCCTTCGGTGCCAGGCGGAAATTCCGAAAGGATTGCACCGCCATTTTCCATAATCCTCGTCGCGAGTTTTGCATTGGTACGTGGATAGATGGATCGGTCATTCACGC
The DNA here is from genome assembly GCA_018063125.1 of Patescibacteria group bacterium. GTDB lineage: Bacteria > Patescibacteriota > Patescibacteriia > 2-12-FULL-60-25 > 2-12-FULL-60-25 > JAGOQY01. The sequence goes on from JAGOQY010000031.1 coordinate 3,078, forward strand.
CAGTTCCAAGTACGGCGACACACGTTCCGTCTGCATCCAGTGTAGCCTCATGCGCCGCAGAATCGATGCCAAGCGCAAGCCCTGAAACCACGGAGAACCCACTTCGCGCGAGCGCGTGACCGAGTTCAGCTGTCACGAATCGACCGTAGCTTGTTGCGGCGCGTGTTCCCACAAGCGCCACACTTTTTCGAGAAAGCGCGGACGTCTCTCCACGAAGAAAGAGCGCCTGTGGAGGATCTGCACTTTGTTCGAGAAGGGGAGGGTATTCGGGATCTCCACGAAGGACGAATTGGATCTGTTCTCGATCAAGCCGTTCAGCCAGTTGAGTTGCGGAAGTCTGGTTTCGGTACGCCAAAAATCGATCGGCGATTTTTTCGGTATGGCCCATTGCGACGATGAAGTCATGAGAGATATTGAGCGCGGCGCCACCGTCTCCATTCGTCAGTTTGTGGAGCTTTGCATGGGTTCGACTCCCAAACGCGGGAAAGCTCGTGAGGACAAGCCACCCCAAGCGGGACGAGTCCCACGGCTTGACACTTGGGTCGGGGGTTTGGTAAGAAATGGCCATCGTTCCGTGGGTTTGTCAGCTTGTCCCCTTCATTCTGCTTGCGGTAGCTCGTCTCGGGAGAAATTTAAGTATCCCGGTTGTAACGGGCTGCCGTCGGCAGAATGAAGGGTTCTTTTATTTCAAAAGAGCTCCTCATGGAGCTCCTCTATCTACCGCTGACATTTTTTATTTCACGCGTCAACTTTCTTTGCGGTTCCACGTGTTCATGGCATTCGCGAGTCCGTTTGTTGCCCAGTCTTCGAGCGCGCCTCCCGCCGTCTTGCAGATTTTTTTTGTGTCTGGGTTCATCTTTCCCAAGACCCAATCTTCTGTCGGAATCCGTCCGGTCGGTCGGCCAACACCGATTCGTAACCGAGCGATTTCTTTGGTTCCCAGTCGTTCCTGAATAGACGCGATTCCATTATTCCCTGCATCTCCACCTTTGGCTTTGAATGCGAGGGTTCCGGGTTCCAAGTCCATCTCATCCTGCACAATCAGAACATCCTCCAGCTTCACCTTATAAAAGGAGATCAGCGCCTGAACCGCATCTCCGGAGAGATTCATGAACGTGGTCGGTTTTGCGAGAATGACATCCGCATCATCCATCGTTGTTTTAACCATCTCAGCTTTTCGTTTTGTGTCGGCCTTAAAAACGAGATCCTGTTTTTTCGCGTATTCATCCAGCACCAAAAACCCGGCGTTGTGTCGGGTTGAGGCGTATTCTTTGCCGGGATTTCCAAGACCGACGATGAGTTTCATATCCTTAGTAGCGTCCGACACGGCGACCGAGCGGCTTCTTGCGACGCGTCGGGCGGTTGCGGATGGCATCCGGCATCTCTGAGCGGATGAGCGGCGCGACATGCGCTTTCACCGTGATTGGTGTTCCGTGGAATCCAAACTTTTCACGCATGCGATTTTCGAAGAAGCGTAGCCACGAGTCATGAAGGTTTCCACGTTGGCCGCGAACCGTGATCAAGAAGACGGGCGGGTTTACGCCGACCTGTGCGATGTCATGGACGTACGGAGAGTTCGGTCCGGATTCCTGCATCGGGCGTTTGATCTTGATGATCATCTTGAGGAATCGCTGAAGCGCGTTGTACGAAATTTGTCGTTTTCGTTCTTCACGGATTCTAAACGCGTGATCCAAAAGCTCGGTCGTGCGTTGTCCTTTTAATGCAGACACAAACACAACTGGCGCCCAGGAGAGAAAGGGGAGCGCACGACGAACTTTCATTTCGTACGCCTGCGAGGTTCGTGTGTCCTTGTTCTCTACGAGATCCCATTTGTTGACGACGATTACGAGCCCGCGGTTTTCTTCCTTCAAAAGTCCCGCAAGATGTTTGTCCTGATCCATCGGACCTTCTTCTGCGTCCACCACGAGGAACGCGATGTCTGCACGCATGAGTGCTTGGCGATTTCGTTCGAGCGCGGCTTCATCCAGCACACCATCCACTTTGGAGCGCTTGCGCATTCCAGCCGTGTCCACGAGACGAATTTTTTCTCCCTTCCATTCGAGTTCCGTGTCCATCGGCTCACGCGTCGTGTGGGCGATCGGAGAAACGATGACGCGATCTTCGCCAAGAATGGAATTCACGAGCGAAGACTTTCCCACGTTCGGACGTCCCATGACGACCAAACGAAGCGGCATTTCTGGTTCTTCGTAGGGAACGGGTTCTTTGCCAAGCTTCGTGAGTTCGATGGTGATGCGATCCAAGAGATCTCCAACGCCACGTCCGGTCGAAGCAGAGACGGGAACGGCCTCGTTCAGACCCACTGAGCGGGCGGCGGTGTTCATTGCGACGCTCAAATCATGAGAAGAATCTGCTTTATTCGCCACGAGGAAGACGTGCTTGTTCAACGAACGAACACGACGTGCGAGGTCCTTATCTTCTGGAAGCGCGCCGATTTTCGAGTCGATCATGAAGAGGACAAGATCCGCTTCTTTGATCGCGAGTTCGGCTTGGCGAAGAATCCCGCGTCCGATTTCGTTTCCTTGTTCGGCGTCCATTCCGCCAGTATCCACACATTCAAAATACGCACCTCGCCAGAGGACGGGGGCATAGTTGCGATCACGCGTGGTGTGGGCGATGTCGGAAACAAGCGCGAGGCCTGATTCTGTCATGCGATTCCACAGCGTTGATTTTCCGACGTTGGCACGTCCGACGAGCGCGACGCGGGGGAGTTTACGGGTTTGTTTGGCCGGCATAGTTCAAGAGTCCGAGACTGGATTCGCCGAGGACGATCACAAATTGAGTAGAGCTAGTTGAGGGAGATTCGCCGTTGACCGTCGTTCCAGCCGTAGCCGTTGAGACGTTCGCGTCGAGAAGCTTTTTAAGTTTTGCGAGTTCTTCTGGTTTGCCGCCGTTCGTGAAATCGTAGATCACGGTACGTTCAGCGCCGCGCGTCTTGGCATTTCCGGTTGCCGCAACGTTGTATCCGGTGGCGCTTAATTTTTCTGCGACCTGCGCCGCGAATCCGATCCGTGCGGTTCCATTCTTCACCTCAAGTACGATCGGTTCCGTCGGACGAACTTCGTTGGCGACTTCTTCCTGACTTTCAAAGGGGTTGGCGATGATGCCGCGGATCTCAGACCAGTCTGCCTGTCGCGGGAAGAGCATGTAGTCGCGCGGATAAAGTTCCCCATCCGGCGCATCCGTCAGCACGTGACTTACGACGTTCTCTTTCGAGAAGTTCATCGCGAGGGGAAGAAGCTTGATCATGTCCCACGCCGTCATGTCGGTTTGCACATGGCTTGAGACGACGTTCCAAATCTCAGTGACCTTTTTTGGATTCGCGAGAATGCCGAGCGAGAGCATGCGTTCACGAATTGCGGAGATCGCATTCTGCTGACGCGCATTGCGAGCGAAGTCACCAGCTTCGCCATTGTTTCCGTGACGAGAGCGAACGTACTGGAGCGTTCGTTCGCCATTCATGTGTTCGGTTCCTTTTTCAAACTTCACGGTCATGTACTCGTACGGATTCGGGCCTTTTGGATTTGTCGGATATTCCCGATCCGTGAATGAACGTTCAACGGCGACGTCCACGCCGCCGATGGCATCCACCAATTTTTCAAATCCTGCGAAGTCGATGCGGACGACACGATCGATGCGGACGTTAAAGAGCTGTTCAAAGGCTTCCGCGGTTTTCTTTGCGCCTTCACCGGGGTTCGCGAGTTCTGCATAGGCGTTCACCGCGTTGATTTTCTGATGACCACCATTCGGAAGTGGATAGGCCATGTCACGCGGGATCGAAACCATTCCCACTTTCTGCGTTGCCTTGTCATAGGATGCGAGAACGATCGTGTCTGTCAGCTGGGACCCCTCATGGCCCGCGCCGCCGATCCCCAAAAGAAGGATATTGAGGCGATCATCCGGGGTCGCAATCGAGTCTCCAGAAGGGGCTGAACCCTCGCCCCAGACGAATTTGCGAAGTTCCGAAAAAACAAAAAAATCCGCCACCCCCTGAATCAGCCCGGTTCCATGGGTCGCGGCTCGGTAGGAGGCGCCAGCTCCAAGAGCTGAAAGACCCCCCACAAGTAGCGTAAAAACGAGCGCAACAGCGATCGTTGAGCGTCGGGCTTGGCGCTCGGCATCCATGGGGATCAGGTTGATTTTGAACCCGGGTTTCATGTGAGAGGAATATAGCAGTAGTTATCCCATCTGTGGAGGGGTCAGGGCGACGAGTTTTGTGCTATACTCTGCGACGAGGTATGCGCACCGTCACTGGAGGAATTCTTACGGCCATGAGCACGGGATTTTTCGGCGTGAGATCTTTTATTCAGCGCATGGGTTCCCGTCTCGCAAATCATCCGGCGGGGGTAGTTGGAGCCTTGATCGTCGCCATTGGAATTTTTGCGGTAGGTCACAATGTGATGGCACAGGGAGAACTGCTTTCCCAGGTGACCAAGATCGCGACTGGAGGTCCGCAAGCATGGGTTGGGTTCGTCGTCGTGCTCATTAATGCGCTTCTATATCAGATTCTCGATTTGTTGATTCAGTTGAATATCGTGATTACGGATATTCTGATCAGCATTGTTCAGTTCAATACGTTTGTGGGTGCGCGTCCCGTGGATTTGGGCTGGCCGTTGGTTCGCGATGTGGTGAACATGTTTTTTATCGTCGTCCTGCTCGTCATCGCATTCTCGACGATCATCGGATATCAAGCCTTCCACTATAAGAACTATCTTCCGAAGCTGTTGCTGATGGCGGTGTTGATCAATTTTTCGCGAACGCTCGTGGGACTCATGATCGACTTCTCGCAGGTGATCACGCTGACGTTCGTCAACGGATTTAAACAAGCCGCATTCGGAAACTTCGCAAAGGCCTTTAACTACGACAAGCTCGTCAACACGACGGACGCCGTGAAGAATTTGGCGGATTCCAGTAGTTCAGAAAATCTGCTCTCTCTCGGCAACATCATGGTGACGTTGTTGTTTGCGATTGCGATCATGTCGATCGTCGCCACTGTGCTGACGATCATGATGGTGTATTTTGCCGCGCGTATCGTCCTTCTGTGGATTCTTTTGATTTTTTCACCGATCGCATTTTTTGCCCTGGCGCTTCCAGATAAGATGAAGAATGCGTTGGGACCTGTCTCTAGCGGATGGTGGAAGCAACTCGGTTCACTTTTGACCGGCGGTCCCATCGTCGCATTTTTCTTATGGCTCACGCTTGCGACGATCCAGGGATCTGCTCAGCCATTCGAAGGAATTTACCAGGGCTCGACTTCTGAACAGGAAGCAAGTTCGATTCATATTGGGATTGCTGAAGCCGGGACTGCCGGAAATATGGCGACCTTCGTGGTCGCGATTATCATGCTATTGACGGGGTTGAAGACCGCTGTGGAAGTTTCTCAGCAGGCGGCTCCACAATTGGGAAATATCGCCTCAAAGATTCGTTCGAGCGGAGGCCCGGCCACCTGGGCGGCTCGCGGGGCGTACAAGACGGCTCGCTATGGCGCAAAGAAGACGGACGCGGCATTTAATGTGAGTGGTCGTGTTGGTTCTGCGTTGATTCGTCAGGGTCAGGCAACAGCAGAGAGTGGGAAGCTTGGCGCATTGAGTCGCGTCGCGGGAACATCTCTGGCGCGTGCGGGTTCACGCTTGAAGACGGTGGAAGCGGAACGACGAGGTGGATACGAAAAGAATTTGGAAGGTCGTACGAAGCATTTGAATCCAGAGGATCGCATGCGTCTGCTCGCCGCTGAGACAAAGGGCGGTGCTGGCGTGTTTGCGAGTGGCGAGATGGCAAACATCGCCAAGATGAAATTTGGTGAAGCCATGTCGAGTGGATCAGGGATGAAGATTCGTCAGAAGGAGCTTGAAGAGCTCTATCTTCAGAAGAATCCAAATGACGTTGCCGGTTCAAAGGCCTGGGCTTCTGGTCAGGTGAAGCGCGAAGCAGGAAGTGCGCTTGATTTGGCGATTAAGGCGGCCGAGGAAGCGGGCAAGGGCGATCTCGCAGACAAGCTCAAAGGAAATCGAGAAAAGGATCCGTCTCTGCATGTTGGATTTAGCGATCTGGCGAAGATTGCCGCAAATCGTACCGATGATCATTCTTCCTTGTTCAAGGGGTTGAAGACCGAGGCTTGGCAGGATTCCGCAACGTTCCTTGCGATGATGAAGGCGGTTGATTTGGTGGGTGACAACGGAAGCATGAAGGACGGGTATGAGGATTCTGAGGCGTGGCAGGAGCTCATGAAGAACGGCGGAAATCGTGCACGTTTTGTGAAAGCGCATGCATTAAAGATGGAAACGGCACAAGGCAAAGAAACCGCGCAACAACAGCTTGCTGCGATGGCAGATGGTGCTTCTCCAGAACTGGTGAAAGCCGCTCAGAGCGCACGTTACAACGCGTCGATTCAGGGCGACAACATGTACTTCGCGAACATGGCTCCGGGCGGAGGAGGTGGGGTTACGATGGCTCCGATGAAGGCCGTCAATGAAGGAAGCTACGATATTAAGAACTTTGATGATCTCGTTCAGAAACTTGAACCAAAGGTGAAGGCGGACATGCAGAGTGCATTGCAGGCCGTTGGATTGAACCAGGATTCTGTGGATCGTTTTGCCAAGCGTTTTGACCGCCCGATTACGGTTGAGCAGGCGCGCCACGTCCAGCAAAATGCCGCGGCGTATGCGCATCCGCCAGTGATGGCGGCAGGAGCCGTACCAACCGCAGACCAGTCGCGACAGGTCGCCATCCTCGCAAAGGGTCAGTCCATGGGTGTTCGTGCGCCGGAAAGTGTCCAGAAACACGTGATTGATTTTGCGCTTGCACAGTCAGTTTCGACGAATGTGACGGATCGGATGCAGGGCGCCGCCGCAATCGCGAATGTGGATGTCGCAGGAATTAAGGATAATCCCGCGGTTCAGGAAGCGGTTGTGAGTGCGATGGAAGGAAAACTTGATCAGCTTGGAAAAGCGTTTAAGACCTCATCAAATGACCCGGCGGCACTCAAGAAGATTGAAGAGGTTGTCCGCAATGTTTCGAATGCGGGTCAGGCCGCGGCGGCAAAAGCTTTGACGGGTCAGATTAGCGAAGTCGAACAGCGTCTGGTGAAGCTGGGTGAACAGCTTCGCGATGATAAGGTGTTGAAGAAGGTGACGGATCGAAAGAATCGCGGGAAGAAATCGTAGGCTATGCCGGGAACACGGCCGCACTTCGATGACTTCGCGGACATGCCCGACGGGCTGAGAAATTTTTTATTTTCTGATGCCTACGATGAAGCAGAGGCGGATCTCACGAAAGCATACAATTTGATGGGAGATGAAGCGTCCGCGGTGAGCGATGCATTATTGGATGCGGCGTTTGCCGATGCGACGCTTCCCGAAGCGGTTGCGAGCATCAAATCCAAACTGGTTCCTCGGAGAATCACCGAAGAAAAATGGAAGGTCTTTCTTTCGGATTTTCTCAAGAAGCAGGTCTGGCCACTCCGAGATCTCTATGGCGCCGAACTGACGGACGTCCTCTCGAAAGAAGGGCTGACGACCGCTGGATGGCCGATCCCGCGCGTTCTTCTCAAGCCGTTGTCTTTTTCTGGCGCCGCCTCCGCGGTTGCCGAAATGTCCGGATTTTCACTCGTGGGTCAAATGCGTGATCGGTTGAAAGACTTGATTCTCTCAAAATCGAAAGGAATTCGAACGGATGATCAGGTCAAAGAGATGATGACGCGTTCCTCGGAAATGGCGGGATTGGGGCTGGACGCCGCAACCGCAGAAAAAACGGTTGCAAACATCAATCAGCTTCTTTCGAGTATCAAGATTCTGTCCGATGCGGAATACGAAGCGTGGCTCGAAGAAGAATCGCGTCGAAATGCGCCGCCGCCTCCGCCGGCTCCCGTGGTCATGTCATCGCCGGATTCTACGGAAGACGATGAAGAGATTGCGGCGATCAAGGCGAAAATGCCGGTTGAGACAAAGCCTGCCACGGTGCTGGATCAGGCCGTCGAACAGATTTTTAATTCCATCACTGCACGCCCCGAGGATGACTATCTCGCGAAACGATTGCGGTACATTATTTCGTCTCGGTTGCGCGATGTTCGAAGTTTGATTGAACTCAAACAGCTTCTTCAGCGCGACACGAAAGTTGGCGGCGTGGGTCTCGCGCGTGATGTGGCGGATGGGATCGCGACGCAGATCGAAACGGGGTATGCGACGTTTCATGGTCAGAT
>JAGOQY010000032.1 GCA_018063125.1 Patescibacteria group bacterium
TCGATGTTCATGGTCATATCATACAGAAAGCCGCTGGATTCTCCAGCGGCTTTCTTTGCACCGTGCGTTTTACTGCACGACGAACGGAAGCAGAGCCATGAAGCGCGCACGCTTGATGGCGTTCGAGAGCTTGCGCTGGTGCCAGGAGCAGATCCCAGAACGCTTGCGCGGAACGATCTTTCCGAAGGAAGAGATATAGCGGCGAAGCGTGTTGGTGTCCTTGTAGTTGATGGCGTCGACGTTGGCGCGGCAGAAGGCGCACTGACGTGGCGCGGTTTTCTTCTTTTGCATGTGAGTTGTTTTCTAATCCGCCGCAGCGGAAGGGATCGGATCAGCCGGAGATTGAATAAATGAGGGTCTAAAACGGAATGTCTTCGATCTTGATTTCCTGCTCGCCGATTCCTTTGTCCATCGGAGGTTCCGAGGAGGATTCAGCGGAAGGATCAGACGGCAAGGGAACCGTCATGGGAGTTCCAGGCAACGCGCCGCCAGCTGGAGCACGATCCAACATGATCATGTTCTCCGCGACGATTTCGGTGCGTTGTTTTTTGGATCCGTCCTGTGCTTCCCATTCCCGCGTTTGAAGACGTCCTTCGATGTATACCTTCCGTCCTTTGCCGAGATACTGCGTGCAGATTTCGGCGAGCTTGCCCCAGGCGACAATCGGATGAAACTCCGTTCGTTCCTGTTTTTGCCCCTGCGCATTGTTCCACTGTGTGGACGTTGCGATGGAGAAATTGCAGACCGTCTGACCGGTCGGCGTGGTTCGGCTCTCGGGATCACGGGTGAGGTTCCCGATGATCATGGCGCGGTTGAGGTTCATAGAAGGAAGAAAAAATTACACGGTGTCCTGGATGGCGGCGTCAATCTTCTTCTCGAGATCTTCCGTGGAAATTTCCGCGACCGGAGCTTTCTCAGCGGATTCTTCCTTGGCACCTTCGAGAACGGCGGCACCTGCAACGATTTCGGTCTTTCGTTCTTCACCCGGCTTCTCGTCGCGACGGCGAGCTTTGCGCTCTTCGTCCTTGGCGTCGAGGTTCACTTCCGTGAACTGCACGAGATCGAACTTGTCACCACCGGCTTCATCGGCACGGAGGATGAGATGGCGGAGCACATCGGACGAAATGCGGAGCGCTTCGTCGATGGCTTTCACGTTCGCTCCATCGGTCGTGAGGTTCACGAGGATGTAGTGACCGTGACGAACCTTCTTAATCGGGTACGCGAGTCGGAACTTTCCGAGGCGTGTCGTGGTGTCGATTTTGGCGCCGTTCTTTTCGAGAAGTGCGCCAACCGTCCCTTCAATCCGTCCAACGTCTTCATCGGTGAAGGTCGCTGGAATGATGTAGAGCAGTTCGTACTGCGTCGTCATAGTTTCATATAGGATGGCCCCGTTATTTACGGGGCATTCGCCTCAGCGAATATGGCCACCCATGTGAAGAATTAGTGCTGGCAACTTATAGAAAATCCTCGATTTCGTCAAGAGATTGCTCATAAAACACAAGACCCCCGGCTGAGATAGCTGGGGGTCTGAGGGTCGTGCGTCGGTTGGGCACCGAGACACGATGAGGTGGGAAGACAGATTTGGGGTGGGAAGACAGAGGGTACTACGGAGACTGAGTCAGAACTTCTGGCTCGGCGGTTCGTAGTTCGGGGGCCGCTGAGTGGGCCCGCGAACCGGAAGCGGCATGCCGAGAAGCTGAATGAATCTGGGGAGAGATCCGACGGAAAGCTCGTGTCGAGCCTTCACCACCTTCGGCTGTTCGGCGTGCGCTGCGTCGATGGACTCGATGACCGAATCCTGAACGACAATGCGAAGGCCGTTGAAGGTGGACGAGAGGTTTCCGAAGCTCGTGAGAGCCTCGGGCGTCTCGATTCGAATCGGCTTCCCGACTCTCACGACATCCTCCATTTCGCGGAGGAGCGGGTGATCGTTGCTCAGAACCTGGAACTCCGAGTCCTCCAGAGAGGAGCCGTTGGAAGATGCCGGAACGTCGCTATCGCGGACGGCCCGGATTCCGAACGGCTGAGTTCGAGATCGCTTGTGCCCGTTGAGGTGCGGCTTCACGCCGTTCCTCGTCAGATCAGGCACGGCAACGAGCACCGTCTTCTCGTCGTGGATCGAGCCCTTGGGAAGCGCCGGCGGTCGAAGACTGCTGGGATTCCCGAGGATCTCTTCTGAGCTCGGCACGCCGCCAAGGCCGTTCGATGCGTGGCCGTTCTCGAGGTTGTCGAGCTCTGCCAGCACACCGTTCATCCCTTGCGCGTGTTCGAGCTCCTGAATGACCGCACGACGGTGCGTGTACAGGAGCGAGTCCGAGTACACCTGCACGCCCGTGAAGGCAAGCATCAGACGCGTGAAGTCGTCCTGCGCGGGCGAGAGCCCCTTCAGCAGATCGGTCTCTCCCTGGTGGAGCTGTGCGAGCCGGCTTCTGTCGCCGTGCTTGCCGAGCAGCCTCACCTCGGAGTCGATTTCGCGCAGTCGATCACTCGACGTCGCAATCTGCCTGGAGAGCTCATCGAGGCGCTCGACGTCTTCCATCATGGACCCGAGCTTCGTGCTCTTCCGTCGAAACTCGACGAGTACCTGACCATGCAGGTCCTCGTAGAGCGTCTCGTCGGTGAACTCGATCCCGAGCGCACGTGCGTCATCTTCGAGCGGAGCCCGGAGAATCTGCTGGAATTCGGCGATGGCCTTGGCCGCGCTCTCCTTCGCGGTCTGCTCACGAACGTCACGGATTCTCGCTCCGAAGGCGTTGTTCAGCAGGGTCGCGATGTGGAGTGCGTTGTCCGTGGGTTCGATCGTGAGACCGCGCTGTTCCGCCTGGGTCGCAAGCACCATCCGAAGCCCATCGAGCCCCGACTCGTCCTTCTTCAGGACTTCGTCGAGAGTGCTGAAGAGCGAGGACAGCTTCCCATCCGAGGGGACGGTGAGCTTGTGCTTGTCGATGTACGGAATCAGGAGCTTCCGAGTCTCGGCGACGTCGGTGAACATCGCTTTGACCTCGTCGGACTCTCCCGGAGCGACCGTCGGAGCGTTCGCGAGCGCGTCGATGGCAGCCTTCTCGCTTGCCTTCTCGACCGCCTGTAGGACGAACCGTTCGTGAAGCAGGGTGAGCGGGGTGACGTCGTCCGTGGCCTGCCCTTCGCAGAGCTTGTCACGGAGTGCGTCTCCATCCTCTTTCCCCTTCCGATACGTCTCGACGCTCTTGATGAGCTTCCCGAACAGGATCTCGAACGCGTCGGTCTCCTTGTACGGAACGCCCCAGTCGTCGAGCGTCCGGCGGACCACGACTCCTTGAGCCTTGATGACCGCCTCTCGCTCGCCGATGATCACCTTGTACCGTGCGTGCTGTTCGTCGCCGATGTTGCCGACGACCGGCGCGCGGGTGACCTTGGTCTCTGCGTCGCGATCGTCGACACGGCGTGTCGACTTCGCTCCACGTCGACCCAGGAACATGCCGAGGAAGAAGACGCTCAGGAATCCGAGGATCGCGATGAGCCCCAAGACGACCCGGTTCGAATCGCGATCCGCGTCCGTCACGACGACGGGAGCGGGCGCAGGAACCGGAGCAACTTCGACGGGCGTTTCCGCCGTCGGAGCCGGAGTCACGACTTGGGGAGCCGTCGGCGGTTGAACCACCGGCGTCTGCACCTGGGTCGGGATCTCGATCTTGGCGCCGAGCGCCTTGAGCTGCGTCTTCATGCAGTCGAGGTCGGCGCAGGCACGCAGCTTCTCGACGCTGTCGATGGCTTGCGCGGCTTCCGCCGGGGTCATGTACTTCTTGCCCGTGATCTCGAGCGTCTCGCCCGGAACCACGTAGACATGCCTCGTGCCGCCCTTCTCCTCGCATCCGTTCCATGAGGTGGTGGAGCGCCGCCCCTCGGGAGAGTTGATTCCTCTCGTCGAGAAGTTGATACTCCGGCCATCCTTCAGGCACATCGCGAGCGTCTTCGTCGGGTTTTCCCGACGAATGTCGAACATCGTCACCTCGAACCGCTCTGCGAGCGACGGGGTCCAGACGTTCGCCGCCCGGCCGATCTCGACGTAGGTCGAGTCCGGGTTCGGGCCACTCACGATCTTGTAGTCCTGCTCTTGGACCGAGGCCGGTTGAGCAAGTGCCGTGGTCGGTACTGCGAGAGCGAAGAGCGCCGCGATGGCGCCTTGCACCATTCGGTTCTTCTTCACGTGTCCCTCCAATCTGTGTTAACTGTCTTCAATTGCCGAAAGAGCCACGTCACAGCTCGTGTCCCGACGAATGCCAGAACGCCCAATGAGCCGTGTTGTGCAACCTCCAAAAACCATTTCGGAGGATGTGCCATAACATCATACATTATGCCAAATGTCAAGCGTTCTCCCCTGTCAATGCTGTAGAATACCGCCATGAACCATTTCCTTATCTTCGGATCCTACCCAACGCTTGGTTTAGCTGAATTTTCGGCGCTTTACCCCACAATTCGTACAATTTCTGTGGGATCGGGAGCGCTTTTGGATGATCCAACCTGGAATGGAGAGGCTTTAATGAAGCAGCTTGGCGGCACCGTGAAGCTCGGAGACCTCATCGGAACGATCCCTCTGAACTCCGCGGACGGGGAAAAGCTCGCCGAAATTATCGCCCCGTTTCTTGCGAGCACATCCATCGATTTTGGATGTACGTTGTTCGGCGCAAAAAAAAGTACGACCAAGCTTCCAATCCAGTTGAAAAAAGCACTCAAAGCTCGTGGGATTTCTTCTCGCTGGGTGACCGGAAAAGATGGTGGGTCTATTGCTCCGGCCGCAATTTCTAAAATGCATCTCACGACGGAAGGAATTGATATCTGCCTCTTCGTGGAAGGAACGCGATTGCTCGTGGGACGCACGACTCATGTCCAAAATGCAGACGCGTGGAGTCATCGTGATTACGGTCGCCCGAAGCGTGACGAGCTTGTTGGGATGCTTCCGCCAAAGCTTGCGCGCATGATGGTGAATCTTGCGAGGATGAAAAAGAACGGAACGCTTTTCGACCCGTTTTGCGGGGGTGGAACGGTTCTCATGGAAGCCGCGCTCGCGACTTCCGCGAAGCAAATCCTGGGAACGGATATCGATAAAACACAGATTACGAACGCGCGAGAAAACACGGCGTGGCTCAGGAGTCAGCACATCGTGAAAGATGTTTCGCATATCAAAATAGAAGTGGCGGATGCACGAACTGTCGGCAAACGTTTTGAGGATGGAACGATTGATGCCGTCGTGACGGAGGGCACACTTGGACCCGCATTACGCGGACGAGAGACAGCGAAAGATCTTCAAAAAAATGCATCGGAGATTTCTCGCATCTGGCAGGACACACTCCGTTCTCTGAAACCCACGCTCTCAAAAAATGCTCGCGTTGTTGGCGTGTGGCCATCGTTCCGAACCGCCAGCGGGATGGCTCGTGTCGAGCTTTCGGAAGCCGAACTTCACACCGCCGGGTTTGAACTCGAGGAAACGCCTCTTTTGATCTACCACCGGCCCGGGCAATACGTCATGCGAAGAATCGTGATTCTGAAACCGCTCCACTGAGCGGTTTTTTGAATAAAAGTGTCATTTTTTCCGACTTGTGACGTACTATAGACATGCGAGAACGGTTGACAAAACCGCCAAAATCGCGTAGATTCTCCGGTTGGCCTGAAACGTCACCCGGACGTCTGAAGCTAACGGCACCTTGATAGAAAGCAGGTTCACATGAACGAACGACGGCCTTCGCCCGATGGATCGCCCGCCGTTCGCGGGCGCCCCATCTCCAATCTCGAAGCGGCCCGGAAACTCCAAGAGATCCTTCGCGATCACAAGGAGCTCCACACCACCGAGATCCCCTTCATGGCCGGTGATCAGCTCGTCCAGGAAGGCGTGGTCTCGCAAGAGCGCTACGCCTATCTCGTCATCGAGGGAACGCTCGTCGAAGAGACGAGTCGGTACTCTCCCGACCATGGACGCCAGGCGTTCCCGATCCGAGAGATCCACGCCTGGGGAATCGGATTCGCGCAAGCGCTCTCCGCCTCTACCGCTGGACTTCCCGCGCGTGCCGGTCTCGTCGCCAAGACGGATGGCCGTGCATTCCAGATCGATGCCGACTGGCTGACGACGCTCAGCAAGCTCGACAAGATCGGCCTCATGATCGCTGGTGTCGTACAGGGGTACGACCAGCTCATGACCGCCCTCATCGAGGAGCGGACCTACCGCGTCATCGACAAGGGCCTGAACGCCATCGTCTCTGATTTTCTTTCGGGTCGACCGCAATTGCATCGAACCCCGGAAGAGGTCAAGGCGCTCCTCGCGCAGAAACTCGTGGACGGCAAAACGTCCGAGAAGAAGCTCGCGAATGCCGAGATTCAGATCGCGGAGATCGAGACCGCTCTCGAGCTCCGCATCCACGAGATTCAATCGCTCAAGCGACAGCTCGCCGAGAGCGAAGCGCGTGCACGAACCGCCAACGAAGGTTCTGCGAACGCGTTCGCCTACATCGAGGCAGAGCAAGAGCGCCAAGCACGAAGCGCCGCGAACACGTGGAGACTTCTGGAAGCGGAGTTCCGTCGAATCCCGAACTTCCAGCTCTCCCCCTCGCTCAAGGCGGCCATGCTCGGCCTCGACCTCACCGACGATCGGCCTGTGACGACCGACATCGGCCAAGCGGTCGAGAACCTCTTCAACGAGGCGATCGATCTCGCGGCCCTGCCGTCATCCTCGCCGATCTCGCGACCGGAACCGACGACGCGACGATCTTCGAGCTTCGACCTCCCTCGTTTGGGAGATGATGATGATCGCGAAGATACGCTCGTTGGCGTGCAGTCTTCACGCCCGCCCGTTCTATCCGCGCAGAAACCCCTGCCGAAGCGCGGCACGGGATTCAGCGGACTCACCCCGGCAGTCTCGCCGCGGCCCATCCCGGATGCGCCGCCGATTCCGCCGCGACCGCCCATTCGCCCGCGTCCCATGACGCTGGCGTTCGGCGCACAACCCCAGAGGTCCACCACGCCTCTCGGCGTGAAACCTCCGACGCTCCCGCCTCCGGCACCCGGAAGGCTCCTTCAACGGACTGCCTCCGGCAACCACCGGATCGTCGCCCCTCCGCCCAGCAAGTCGCCGACGAGCGACTACCCCGAGATCGAAACCTTCGAGGAATCGAAGCGCGAAACCCGCAACTGGGGACTCGCCTCGGATCTCGGAACGGCCGATCTCGACCCGAACAAGCGCTAGTCGCACCTTCTCCAACACAAAACGCCCTGACCATCTCTACGGTCAGGGCGTTCTTTTTTTACTCGGTGACGATCGAGATTTCTTTCACGTCCGGAAAATTTGCCGCGATCATTTCTTTCAATCCGTCGACGTATTCCGAGGAACATCCGCACCCGCCGCAGAATCCCACGAGTTGGATCTGGATTTGGTCGGGCGTGGCAGAAACCACTTTTGCATCTTTTCCTTGGACGCGGAGGAACGGCGTAATTGTTCCAAGCAAGGATTCAAGTTTTTCCGTCATATTAGACGCCGAAGTATTTTTCTTTGTAGAACCGAATCAGGTTTTCGACTTCCGGAATGCAGGTTGGATCGCCGGTTCCGACTTTTGTCTTGGCCTGCACTTTTTCGAGCGTGTCTGCGCCATCGAGCACCGCTTCTTCGATGTCGTGATCCGTGATTTTGAGAACCTTGTCGATCACACGCCCCTGTTCGATCTGAACCTTGTCCGTCTGTCCGGCTTTGCGATACCAGTCGTTGATTGCCGCACGAAGCGCCTTGTCGCCGAGCACAGAGCAGTGAACCTTTCGCGCCGGGAGTCCGCCGAGACGTTCCATAATATCTTGCGGTCGGAGCTTGCGTGCTTCTTCTAGCGTCACTCCGCCGTTTTCCGTAACCATCACCGACATCATCGAAGTCGATGCAATTGCAGATCCGCATCCGAACGTCTTCCACTTCATATCGGTGATGCGTTCTGTTGCTGGTTCGACTTTAATCCAAATTTTCATGGCATCGCCGCACGCCGGAGAACCGACCATACCCATGGCCGCATCCTCATATTCTTCTTCCTTCTCCATGAAATTCTTGGGATGGAAAAAATGTTCTTTCACGGTATCCGTGTAGAACCATCCCTTGTCTTTCGTTGCGCCCACGACGTCGCCCTTGCGACCGTCATCAGTGGCTTTAGTGATCATTGGCGTGTCGGACATATTAAGCGAAATATTTCATATCAAGATTTACGGGTGACATGTGACGCAATTTCTGAACGATCCCTGGCATGACTTCGATAACTTTTTCGATATCTTCTTCCGTCGTGCGTTTCCCCAGTGTGAATCGCATGGAACCGTGTGCGCCTTCATATGAGAGACCAGTCGCGAGAATCACATGGGACGGATCGAGCGAGGTTGAGGCACAGGCAGAACCGGTGGAAACGTAGATCCCTTCGGCATCGAGATAGAGGACGGCGGCTTCACCTTCGATGTCGATGAATGAGATGTTCACGCTGTTCGGAAGTCGTTCTGTCGGATGACCATTCAGTCGCGTTTTTGGAATCTGGAGAAGACCTTCAGTCAATCGATCGCGGAGCTTCGTAAGTCGCGCGTTCTCTTCATCCTTTTCCGCTTGCGCGAGTGAGAGGGCTGTTGCGAATCCCACGATCCCTGGGACGTTTTCGGTTCCAGAGCGGATGTTCCGTTCCTGACCTCCGCCCATAATCAACGGTTCGATCTTCACACCACGACGAACATAGAGCATGCCGATTCCTTTGGGGCCGTAGATCTTCGAACCATTCACGGTCATGAGATCGACGTGAAGTTTCTCCACATCGAGATCAAGGACACCGGAAGCCTGGCATGCATCTGTGTGAAAATACGGATACGCGGACGGTTTTTCCTGCGACTTTCGCCACTTCAGAATCGCGCGTCCAATGTCGGCGATCGGTTGAATCGTTCCGATCTCGTTGTTCGCGGTCATGATTGAAACGAGGATCGTGTCGGGACGAAGAGCTTTTTCTAATTCCTCGACGGACACCATTCCGTATTTATCAACCGGAAGAATCGTCAGTTCGATTTCGCCTTTCTTCTGAAGATGAATCAACGGTTCGAGTACCGCGTGATGTTCGATCCCTGTCGTGATGACGTGCTTTCCTTTTGCGGAATGTGCGCGCGGGATTCCGAGGACGGCCATGTTGTCTGACTCCGTTCCGCCGGAGGTAAAGATCACCTCGTCTTCACGGCAGTTCAAAATCTTGGCAATCGCGGCGCGAGACTCGATGACCGCTTCTTTGGCGCGCATCCCCGGCGTATGAAAAGACGACGGATTCGCGAAGACGCCCGAGAAATACGGGGTCATGGCTTCAACGACGCGCGGATCAACGTAGGTCGTTGCGGCGTGATCAAGATAAATGTCTTTCATAGGATGCTAGCGAGAGTCGTTGATTCAAGTGACTGCGAGATGGTTTGTTGGAGAGACTTCCACACGTTCTTGGAGGAACATTTATGCGAGACCGGGCAGATGGATCCTTTTGACTGACAGTCCACGAGCTCCATCGGGCCTTCAAGCGCCGTGAGAATATCCGCGATAGAGATCTCACTCGGAGCGCGCGTGAGTCGATATCCGCCATTTGGCCCCTGCTTCCCTTCGATGAGTCCCGCAGACTTCAGCGAAGCGGCGACCTCTTCGAGATATCCTTGCGAGAGCTTCATATTCTCAGCGATATCGCGCAGGCTCACAAAGGAAGATTCAGCATGCGCTTCCGCGAGCGAACTCATCAGAATGAGCGCTCCATGGTCGCGGGCGGAGACGTGGAAGAGGCCGGACATAATTACCTAGTTGAGTACAAGGAAATTACTCATAAACGACGATTTCGTCAAGATGAGACGTTCGAACCCTTCTGCGATACACTCTCTTTGAATCTATGCGCTTTTCCTTCCTCCGTTTTGCGAGTCCGTTGCTCGCACTTTCTGCGTTTGGTGCCGGATGCATTCCGGATCTCGCGAGCCCGAATGTGGCTCAGCCTTTTGGAACGGGCGTCACGGACGATCGCGTGACCGAAAAGCTCGGTTTTGGAGCTCTCCCACAAATCCCGGTTCCCGCCTCAGAACTTCGCGTGACAATCGACACACCGATCCCCACCGTTCCACAAAATGTCACCGTCCTTCGATTAAAGAGCGGTGCCCCGAATGAAGCTCAACTCTTGAATATGGCGTCGTCTCTCGGGATTCCAGGTGGAACACTGGGAACAGAACTTCCAACACGAGACGCGTCGCTCTCGTGGACAGATAATGCGGGTGTTCGCTGGAGCTATCGCGCAAGCAATCGGGAACTCTCATTTATCAATCCCGCAGCCACCGGAACAAAACTTTCGACAGAACTTCCGTCTCCCGATGTGGCGATCCAAACCGCGAACACGTTTCTTCAAAGCCGCATGGTCAAACTCAATCAGTTTCGCGAGCCCGTACTGGAACCGAATTGGACGCTCTGGTGGGAAACCGAACGCGCGGCGGGACGCTGTATGGATACCGGAGTCATTCAAGAAATTAACAAAGAAGCGGATGCGGATTTTCCACTCACAGAACGCATCGCTCCGCTCCCCTTCGCAACGCGCGTTGCATGCACAACCGCACAATTCCCAGGACGGATGACCGTTCGCTATCGCATGTTCGTCGATGGTCGCGACGTCATTCGAAATGACGGTTCGTTTGTCAGCGGCGCAGAAGTCGCCATCCATGGTCCATCACGGACCGCCGCAAACGGCGTCATCCGACTCTCTTCCGATCCAGACCGATCCGACTATCCCGCCATCACAACGGACGCGGCTCGCGCAGCCCTGCTAGCTGGCGGACTTTCGGGAGCAAGCGGATCACTGCGAGTCACCGAGTTTGAATTCTCCTCTCTTGCGGTCTCGAATCCTTCGAATTCCGAGGTTTTTCTCATTCCCTCGCTTGTCGGAATCGGTGAACGAACCAGACCAGATGGAACCACCGGACCGTTCCGCATCGTCATTCCGTTGATTGCGCGCTAAGCTCCTCCCACTATGCAACTTCCTGAACATCTTCATTTTCCGTCCCGTGCCGAGCTGATCGTCACCGCCGATTCGATCCATGCCCGTCTGTATCTTTTGGGTGGCGATCGCGTGGAAGAACTCGATGGCGTCACGATCCCGCGCGAAGACCTTTCGGATAACGAAGGCTCATTTACGTCTTCTGATGGATCTCGCGTCAGCGGACCCGGA
>JAGOQY010000075.1 GCA_018063125.1 Patescibacteria group bacterium
AAAAAGGATTGTTCGTTGCAACAATCGTTCTCTCCGTTCTCTTTTTCGGCACCGCGATTTTGAACATCGCGCTCAACTAAACAACCATGCGTCTGCCGCCGATCGTCGAAAGAGTTCGCGGCCTCCTGCGCAGGTTGTTTTTTTGGTTGCCAGGATCTTCCTCCAATGAAGAAATGGCGGGTAAAACGCATACGCATGATCATGCACTCGTTCTTGCCGTCGTGTCTCCCGAGCGCGTTCCCGGGTTTCGTCAGCTGAGATACGCCTCGCGTGTTCTCTCCATCGGAGAGCGACAAATTCTGTCGATCGCATTTCTACTCGCCCTCCTTTCGTTTGGAGCGGCGGGGGCGACATACGCGTTTACGCGAGTGACACGCGTACCTGTCCCAGGCGGAAGCTACACCGAAGCGCTTGTCGGTCAGCCGAAATACATCAACCCTATTGATGCCGGGTCCAATGATGTCGATCGTGATCTTGTTCGTCTGATTTTTTCGGGATTGTTCCGCTTGAACGGTTTGGAAGCTGTCCCAGACCTTGCCTCGTCATACGAATGGTCCGCCGATGGAAAAATGCTCACTGTTAAAATTCGAACTGACGCACGATTTCATAACGGAGATCCTGTCACAGCAAACGACGTCCTCTTCACGTTTGATAGTTTGCAAAACCCGGATCGCAAGAGCCAGCTCGCTCCACTCTTCAAGAACGTCAAAACGTTTCTCATTGATGAGGAGACGGTTTCTTTTGAACTTGCCGCTCCGGATGCGACCTTTCTCACACGTCTCACGGTGGGCATCCTTCCCTCTCGTCTGTGGGGCGATATTCCTGCCGCCGGTGCACAGCGATCTGATCTGAATACAAAACCGATCGGTTCGGGACCGTATCGCGTGAAATCATTTTCTCGAGATGGACTCGGAAACATCCATTCGTACACCTTGGAACGCGTCGAGACGTATTACGGAAACAAGCCATTCATCAAGACGCTCGTCTTTCCCTTTTTTGCAGATCGTTTGAGCGCGCTTGAGGCGCTGAAAGCCGGACAGATCGATGGATTCGCTTTTGTCGGCGCGAAAGAATCGATGGAACTTGCGTCCGCACGCAAGCACGATCTTCAACTGGAACTTCCACAAGAAACCATCGCGTTCTTCAACGTGAAAAGCAAAGTATTTACGAGTGCCGATGTTCGCCGCGCGCTTGTCGCGGGAGTATTTCGTGACGATATCGTTCGCGCCTTGGAAGGCGGTGCCGAGCCTGTGAGCGGACCGTTTCCGTTTGGAGCCGTTTCTACGACTCCCCCAAATGTGGATCGTGCTCGAGAACTTTTGACACAAGCCGGATGGAAACTCCCCGCAGATGGAACCGTTCGTGTCTGGAGTCCGGGGAATGCCACCACAACTTCTGCAAACGCATCTTCCACGGAACTTGCGTTCACGATTAGCGTTCCCGATGAATCCGATCTTCTCACCGTCGCGGAAGTTTTGAAGCGCCAGTGGTCTCTGCTTGGAGCGAAGGTCATCGTGGAACCGATGTCTCTCGATGAACTTCGTCGTCGCGCCACACGTGAACGGTCTACAGATGTCGCGCTCATTAATATTCTTCTGGGTCCAGATCAGGACGTTCTTCCGTTTTGGGTAAGTCGCCAGGCCGTTGATCGTGGATTAAACCTCTCCGGTCTCACGGATCGTGCGGTGGATGACGCGTTGGATCAGATCGTGAAAGCCACAAGCACAGAGATGCTTGAGATCGCACGCGGGACGCTCACCTCAGCTCTCGACAAAACCGCTCCAGCCGCATTTCTTGTGCGCCCCATCCAGCACTACCTCATCTCGTCAAAAATTCATCTGCCGGAAAATCATCTTCGCATCGCATATCCGGCAGAACGTTTCGTGGATATTGATCAGTGGTACGCAAAGACGGGTTGGCGGTGGAAATAATGCTTGACCCTCGCCTCTCTTCCGGGCATCATCACGACGCCCATGGGCGAGTGGTGGAATTGGTAGACACACTGGCTTCAGGTGCCAGCGATCGCAAGGTCATGAGAGTTCGAGTCTCTCCCCGCCCACCAAGATAAAACATCCCAAATAGGGGGTGTTTTTTCTTTTTTTGATCAAATAACCCACAGTTTCGATTGACAGTTCTCCATATATAGGGTATCCTTTCATTAATCACTTTCGTCTCAGATCCGTTCATCCCTGATGGACCGCTCCCGACGGCAGTGACGAAAAGCCTCGGTTTTTCGTCCCACAACCGACAAATTACTCTTATTTTTCTGTTTTTCGCGTTGAATTAAACGCACAGATCTACTGATTCGGAACACAAAGTGGGCCTCAAACGGCCAATTTCAAAACCGAAACACAATTGCTATGGATGCATTTTCTCCATTTCCGCCTGCGGCTTCGCCGTCAGGCTCTGGTTCTTCCGGGAATTCCAATTCCGGTGGCACCCCTCCTCCCGCCGGTCCTGGCCGCCATCGTGGCCGCCGACCGTTCCGCCGTTTCAACGGTCCGAAGCCTCTGGGCTCTCCGACTTCAAACGTCGGTGGTGGAGACATCATCGCGAAAGCGGTGGCAAAGAACGGCAAAAAAATGCCGGACATCAAAGCCCTTCCCTTGAAGGAAGGATTTCGTCGTGAAGAAGGTCCTCGACCCGCACATGGCGCACCACATCATGGTGGCGCTTCCCGCGGTCATGGTGGACCCGGCGGTCCGCATGGAAGCAAAAAGCGTGGTGGTCAGCGTGGCCGTAGCGGAGGTGGCGCCTTTCAGAACGCCCCCCGGATGAATACGTACAAACATAATCCGTATCTGAAGACGGGTTCGGACAAAGACTTGCTTGTCGGCAGTGATCCGAACGAACGTCTCAAGATCATGGTTCTCGGCGGTAACGAAGAAATCGGCCGCAACATGACCATGCTCGAATACGGCAATGACATTCTTCTCATCGATATGGGACTTCAGTTCCCGGATGAAGACATGCCAGGTGTCGACTACATCATTCCAAACATCTCTGCCAT
>JAGOQY010000033.1 GCA_018063125.1 Patescibacteria group bacterium
AAAAAGCTCATTGATTCAAAGAAAGCCTACGCTCCGGCCGAAGCGATCGAACTCGTCAAAAAGACGGCAACGACCAAATTCGACGGATCGATTGAGCTCCACGCCAACCTCGGCATCGATGTGAAGAAGTCGGACCAGATCGTCCGCTTTACGATCGTCATGCCGCACGCGTCGGGCAAGCTGAAGAAGGTCGCCGCATTCGTCCCAGCTGACAAGGAAAAGGATGCGAAGGATGCCGGTGCCGAAATCGTCGGTGCGGAAGATCTCATCGAAGAAATCTCAAAGAGCGGAAAAGCGGACTTCGATGTCGCGGTCGCCACACCGGACATGATGCCGAAGCTCGCCAAGCTCGCGAAAATTCTCGGTCCGAAGGGACTCATGCCGAACCCGAAGACAGACACCGTCGGCACGAACGTGAAGAAGATGGTCGAAGAATTGAAGAAGGGTAAGGTCACGGTCAAAAATGACGCGACCGGAAACATCCACCAGATGGTCGGCAAGACCTCGATGGATTCCAAAGCGATTCTGGAAAACCTCCAGCTCGTCGTTTCCTCCATCCGCAAAACCAAGCCAGCGTCCGCCAAAGGCGTGTTTGTGAAGAACATCGTTCTCACCTCCACGATGGGACCAGCCGTCCAGCTCGACATCTCCGGAATGTAATCCACAAAAATCCCGCCACTGGCGGGATTTTTGCTGAACCGATAAGGTTTCGTTCATGTCGCGACATATTATTGGCCTTGTGGGCCGTCAGGGTTCCGGAAAAGGGACCGCCGCAAAAATCCTCGCAGAAAAATACGGTGCACAGCTTTTTCGCTTCAGTGCGATTCTCGGCGACGTCCTTGATCGCGTCGCCGTCGAACGAACACGCGATAACATGATCAAGATTTCCGAAGCGCTTCGTGCAACATTCGGAGAAGATGTTCTCGCCTACGCGATTGAGAAAGACGCAATCAACTCGACATCCGATATCGTCGTCATCGACGGCATTCGTCGCATCGAAGACATCGCCGCGCTGGAACCGCTTCCTCAATTCAAGCTCGTCGAAATTTCTGCGCCCGCAAAAGTTCGCTACGACCGCATGACGCATCGCGGAGAAAAGTCGGGAGAGAACGAAATGACCTGGGATGAATTCGCGGAACAAGAACAAGCCCCCACGGAGCTCTCCATCCCCTCTGTTGCGGCACGAGCCTGGAAAGCCATTGATAACGATGGATCTGCAGAAGAACTGACGGTCAAAATCGATGCCATGATGCAAGAACTTGGGTGAGATCTCGAGACCTGCTAACGTTCCACATATGAAATCGTCTTTCCAGAATGCGCCGAATGTCTGCCTCAGCACCGAGAAGCGGCTCGTCAGCAACGCGCATGACGTTGTTGAAATCGTAAAGAGTCTGAAGACGCTGGGAGCGAAAATCGTTCTCACGCAAGGGTCGTATGACCTCGTGCACATTGGTCATGCGCGCTATTTGGAAACCGCGAAGAGCAAAGGAGATGTTCTGATCGTCGGGGTTGATGAAGACAAGAAGATTCGTGCCCGCAAAGGTCCAGAGCGCCCTATCGTTCCTGAAGACGAACGCATGGAAATGGTTCTCCATCTTCGTCCCGTGGATATTGCCGTTCTGAAAAAACAGAAAGACCCCAAGTGGCATCTCATCAAACTGGTTCGCCCAGATGTTCTGGTTGCAACAAAAGAGACATACACCAAGTCAGAGATCAAACAGCTCAAGAAGTACTGCGGAAAAATCATCGTCATGGAACGCATGGCGACAACGTCGACGAGCGCGAAGATCCGCCATCTTCAAATCAAGACGGCGAACAAGCTCGAACGTTCGCTCACACCAAAACTCATGAAGACGATCCAAGATGCGATCGCCGGCATGCGCAATGGATAATATGAGTCCCGTCATTGTCTGCTATATCCCCGTTCTTCACGAGGGATATCGACGATTATTTGAAAACCATCCAGACGCGAAAGGTCTCGCCATTTTTGGAAAAGACGTGATTGCATCGTACGAACATCTCGCCAAAGACATTCGGAGACTTGATCCCGAGCTCGTGAAAAAAGCCATTGAATCATGGGGACGTTTCGAAACAGTTTCTATTTTGGATGAACAAAAAATCAAGGAACTCCAGGAATCGAAAACGCCGCTCATCGTTTCTGACGACGATCTTTCGACGGAGCTTGTGACGAAATACTTTTCAGAAAATCCCGTTGAACGCGATACGATTTTTCTTCGATGGGACAAAATGAAGTCCATCGAACCCGTCCAGGTTTCACCGGATATTACGATCAGCGAAGAGGAATTTGATCAGCAGATGATTTCCGCCGCAGAAAAAGAAGGAGCGAACGCGAAAGATTGGTGGCGTCGGATTGGTGCGCTTGCCGTAAAAGATGGAAAAATTCTTTTCCAAGAACACAATCAATACGTCCCGTCGGACCAAACTGCAAATGACGAAGGCGATCCACGCGGGAACTTCAAAGCTGGTCAGCATTTTGAATCATCTCTTGCGCTTCACGCCGAAGCGACAATTGTCGCCCGTGCGGCGAAAGAGGGCGTTTCGCTTTCTGGCGTCGACATCTATTGTGACACCTTCCCCTGCCCGCCTTGTGCGAAACAACTCGCGTACTCAGGAATTCGAAAACTCTTTTATCGAAATGGATATGCCGTGCTTGATGGAGAACGGATTCTGAAGAGCCAGGGCGTGGAGATTATTTTTGTGAATCCTTCCGATAGCTCTTCGGTTGTCCAAACTTAAATCTCCACGCTTCCGTCTCTTCCAATTTTTGGAGATCTGGCTCGATAAGATGCGCGTGAATATGCAACACGCTTGATCCGTAGTTCCCATATTCTGATGAACCGAATCGAATCGCGACACCTCCTCCACTCATGTTTCGCTTCTTCGATTCTTCTCCGAACATCTCAAAGAGTTCAGCTCCAGCTTCCGGCGCAACTTCGGAAAGATGCTCGATGTGGGTTTTATAAATCGCGAGAAGCTGATGTTTGATCTTCTCATACGGCCACTGGTTCTCGGTGAGAAACCAAAATTTCCCTTCTTTCAAAATTGGATTCTTGTGGTACTTCTCCAGATTCTCCACACAAAACGGACAATGACCTTGTTCCGCAATTTCCTTCATCACTTCACGCTGATCTTCACGACGCACGGTCGAAAGGTTGATGAACTGATTTTGTGTGTTATCGCTCCCCATACTAAATCGCGACCGGGATCGCCTTGATCCCTGGATGCGGGGTGTAGTCCTCGAGCGTGAAATGTTCTTTTCGAAAATCAAAGAAGTCGTTCACGTTCGTCGTATCCATCTTCATGGTTGCGAGCGGCTTTGGTTCGCGAGAGAGCATTGTTTCGACAGCAGGAACTTGGTCCACGTAAATATGTGCATCGGAGAAGCTATGGATGTACTCGTATGGGATCGTTCCCGTCGCGTGTGCGATCATCATGAGAAGCGCGCCGTACTGCACCATGTTCGCCGGAACGCCAACCGGAACATCTGCGGAGCGCTGGAACATGTGAAGCGTCAATTTATTATCGAGAACGCGAAGATGAATCCATCCATGGCATGGCGCAACAACCACTTTCTGATGCTTCCCTTCTCCACGAATCGTGTACTGCGGAATCCACGGAGAAATAAAATGCGTGCGGAGATGCGGAAACTCGCGGATCTGCTCAATGATATTTTTGAACTGGTTGTACGTCGGTCCTTCGATCGTTGGAAAATCATGAAACGCGGCTCCGTACGATCCCGGACCGAGATCACCTGCTTCGAGACCACGCTTCGCGCATTTCTCCGGAGTCACCCATGACGCCCACCAGTGACATCCAAATTCTTCGAGTTGCTTCTGCGTACGCGCGCCGTTCACGAATCCACACATTTCCGCGATCGCCTGTTTCCAGATCGTGACCGGAAGTCGCTCAGATTCTCCCGGAGCCATGTTGCGCTCATTGATGATCGGAAAGCCATTCTCGAGCTTGAAATGAAGCGGATTTGGCCCCATGAGCGTAATCGCGTCCACGCCCTGTTGGCTGTTGGTGCACTCTCCCCGCTCCATAATGTCTCGCAAAAGACGCTGATATTGGGAATCTACGGTTCGTTCAGCAAGGGGCTTCATCATAGGTTTGACTGCATGGTCGCTAGGCGAAGCCCGGAAGTCAATATAGACTGAGAATATGATTACGAGCATTGCCGCCGTCTCCACAAACGGCATAATTGGCCAGGATAACCGACTGCCCTGGCGGATTCCCGAAGACGTCGCACGGTACAAACAGTTGACCATGGGAAAGACGATCGTCATGGGACGAAAAACCTGGGAATCCATTCCGGAAAAATACCGACCGCTCCCCGGACGAAAAAACGTCGTCATCACACGAAACGCTTCATACCAAGTTCCGGAAGGCGTAGAGATTTTTCATACACTCGAAGAAGCTCTGAGTGCTCACGCGAGCGAGGAAATCATCATCAACGGCGGAGCAGAAATTTATGCGCAAGCAATGCCCGTTACGAATCGACTCGAGATCACCGAGGTTCATCAAACAATTGAGGGAGATACGAAATTTCCAGACATCGATCCTGCAGTCTGGAAAGAAACAGCTCGAGAAGATCATGAAGGATTTTCTTTCGTGACCTACGAACGCGTATGAGCGGGAAATTCATCGTCATCGACGGACCGGATGGATCCGGCAAAGGAACGCAAACAAAAAAACTTGCGGAGCGACTTCGTGCGGAAGGGAAAAATATCGAACATCTTTCATTCCCCCGCTACGGAAAACCGGAAGCGTTTTTCATCGAACAATTTTTGACGGGCGTCTACGGATCTCATTCCGATGTCGGGCCGTACGCCGCGTCGGTGCTTTTTGCCGTCGAACGATTTCACATGGCAAATGAAATCCGAAAGATGCTTGCAGAGGGGAAAATCATCATCTCGGATCGATACGTCTCCGCAAACAAGGGACATCACATGGCAAAACTCATGGATCCCGCTGAGCGAAAGAAATTTCTGGATTGGCTGAATAATTTTGAATACGGAATCCTGAACGTTCCAAAACCGGACAAGACGATTCTGCTCCACGTCCCCGCAGAAATCGCCTACGACCTCATTGGGAAGAAGGACGAGCGCGGATATTTGGATGGAAAAAAGCGGGACATCCTTGAGGCGGATTTGGAACACCTGAAGGCCGCGGAAGCCGCATATCTCGAGCTTCTGACGACGGATACAGTGGAATCTTGGATGAGGATTGAGTGCACGAAGAACAGCCAACTTCTCTCCATTGAAGAGATCCACGAAGACCTCTATCGGAGCGTTCTCCCATTGATTGGCTAGGTACAGCCGAATATTGACAATTAGCCCATTTTCGGGTATGTTTTTGAGTCCCGAAATGAGTCGGGATGCTCTTTCACAGAAGGATGGTTACCGTGATGATGGTTGCCTCGAACTCCGTGCCGATGGCCTTCAAGGCCGAAATCGATGCTTTCGACGCGGCTCTCATCGCGTACGTGAAACCGTACGGGATGCTGGCAGATTTCGGTCTGCTGGAAACCCGCGAAGCCCTGACCGGGCTCATGACGGCGATCGTGGAGCCGTACGGGTTCCGCTCGCCCTACCAGGTGAATCCGGAAGATCAGCTCAAGCAGGCGTACGGGACGTTCATTCAACACCCCTACGAGCAGGTCATGCTGATGGACCTCTTCTGGCTCTCCCGCATGGTCGAGATCACGAAGCAACGCCTGAAGTCTGGAGGACCTTTGCAGGCCAGTCCGGAAGTTCGCAAGTTGCTCTCACAAGCGCTTGTCGAGAAGATCGAGGAGACGGCGCTCGCGCAAAGCCTGAGTCGGCACGCGCAGAGTCCACACGCGGAGGCGTTCCATCGTCTCCACAGTGCACTCGATCAATGCCTTCGGGTGGCGATCACGTGGCGTCTGCGCGATTCAGAGGTGGCTCCGGATTTTCCGGATCTCGCGATCCGGACGGTCATGGGCATTCTGCTCTGCAGTGTGACGGCGCGTCTCGCGACGCTCATGACGAAGGAGCTGAAAGCTCTCGAGATGCTGCTCCACGCCGGAGTCCTCCCTCTGGGAGTCAGCGGCGATGGAACGGTCTACGGGGTTCGCTTCTACAAGACCTCCGAGGAACAGTCGGAAGTTCCGCGACACACCATGGCGGTCAATCTTCCCGTCATCAAGCCCGCGGAATCCCAATTCCCCGGCCCGGTGAACGAGACGATCATGGGAATCGGCGCCCGCGGACCGACCCACGTCGGACCTCGACACGCCCTCATGATCCGCATGAAGGAGCTCGCGGATCAGCGGAAGCTCGCGGATCAGCGGATCCTGAACGAGCCGTTCCGTCTATGGAGCGGCTTCATGAAAACCCACATCGAGCACGATCAGGGATTCGTCTTCGGCCCGGTGCCGGAAGAAGCTCTGCAGGTCGTGCACGCCGCAACCGGACATGCGCCCGTCCTCGTGCAGATCTACGACATCCATACGAAGGACGAAATGTCTGCGCGGCTGGTCCACATGACCGGCGTCGAGCTCGACAACGCGTCTCTGGCATTCAAGGAAAGCCAAGACAAGTACAACTCGAAGAATCGCAAGACGATTCGGAACCCGTTCGGACTTCCGATCTGGGCGGATCCGTACCTCGAGGAGCAAGCCGTCCTCAACGCCTCGAACGAGTACGTGGCCGCGCTCGCCGCACAACGCCTCGAGCTTCGTGCGGCACTCGCCGAACACCTGGCTCCCGCGCTCAACAAGAGCCTGGAAACGATGGGCATGATCTCGACCGGCTTCCGAGAGATCGTCACCCACACGGTCCAGCAGACATTCTTCCGCTACTTCGAAGCCGCGCTCCAGGGAGATACGAAAAACATCCTCCTGGTCGGTCGGCTCATCGATCTCATGCGCAATGGCGTAATCCCCATCGGATCTCGCCTCGACAACGTCGGACGCCCCGTTCTCAGCGTGATGGCGAAAGACTGACTCCCACTCTCCCCGCGAACCAGCCATGGTTCGCGGGGATTTCTTTTTCTGCTATCCTGTGGACAAATCCTATGTCGAAACCCCTTCCAGCCGCTTGGTCGCTGATTACTGATTCCTGGGCCTTTTTTACCAAGACCTGGAATGACACCGTCAAAGTCTCCATCTGGTTCCTCTATGGTGGACTTGCCTACTTCGTCTCCAGCATCATTGATGCCTACATGCCGGAGCTTTGGGCCGTCTCGTTGTTTCTTACGCTCGGCGCCGCATTCTTCATGATCATCGGTCAGCTGAGACTCCTGAAAGCGGTTCTCAGCATGGAAGCCGGAAAAGCCTATCCGACGAATCGAGCAGAAATCGAAGCGACGGTTCGCCAATTTCCATCCGCGTTCTGGGTGATGATTCTTCAGGCGCTCATCGTCCTGGCTGGAACTATCTTTCTCATTCTTCCAGGTATTTATCTTTCCATCCTCCTCACGTTCTCAACGCTGATTTTCCTCGCGTACGGAAAACGCGGAACACACGCACTCCAGGCTTCACGTGAATTGGTCACCGGACGCTGGTGGGCAACGTTTGGCCGACTGCTCTTGGGTGGAATCGTCTTCGGGATCGGCGTTGGAATCATTGCTGGCATCGCGGCATTGATCCTCACACTCATCGCACGCCCACTCACCGTCGGCGCGATGGCCGAAGGCTCCTCTCGATACGTCCTGTTCCAAGGTTCTCTGGAACTCTTCCAGGCCGTTATCCAGGCCGCCTTCATGCCGCTCTTCGTCGCCTTCCAGGTGAAAATGTTCCGCGCCTTGGAACGTACTCGCTAATCTGCACAAAAACTCAAACGCCAGCCTTTGACGGCTGGCGTTTGGTATATGAAGATACTCTCATTCTATGCGTCTCATCCCTATTATCGGCCTTGAAGTCCACGTTCAGCTCAAAACCGCCTCAAAGATGTTTTGCGCGTGTGCCAACGTGGATGATGGAGCTCCGGCAAACACCGCGATTTGCCCGGTTTGTACAGGCCAGCCTGGCGCACTTCCCGCGTTGAATCACAAAGCGGTAGAACTCGGCGTGAAGGCTGGACTCGCTCTCGGATGCCGCATTCCAGACACCTCCGTCTTTGATCGCAAGAATTATTTCTACCCCGATCTTCCAAAGGGATACCAAGTCTCGCAATTTCATCTTCCCGTCGCAGAGCATGGCGCGATTGAATTCGATGTCCCAGGCGGAGAACCTCCTCGCGATCATATTCGCATTGGAATCACTCGCGCACACTTGGAAGAAGACGCTGCGAAAAATGTTCACGCGAGTGGCCACGATGATGAAGTAAACGCGACATACGTTGACTACAACCGCGCTTCAACTCCTCTATTGGAAATTGTGAGTGAGCCAGATATTCGTTCTGCACAAGAAGCGAAAGCTTACCTCCAGGAACTTCGCGGGATTCTTCGTGCCGTCGGAGTTTCGGATGCAGAAATGGAAAAAGGTCAGATGCGTTGCGACGCCAACGTTTCCGTTCTTCCCGTCAACGAAGACAACACCCCAGCACAATCCGAATTGAATCCACGCGTCGAAATCAAAAATCTCAATTCCTTCCGTGCGGTTGAACGTGCCATCACCTACGAGATTGAACGTCAGCGAAAGCTCTACGAAGCCGGAGAGAAGGCCGTCGAATCCACGCGCGGCTGGGATGAGGACAAGGGACAAACATTCGAACAGCGCATCAAGGAAACATCCGCGGACTATCGATATTTCCCCGAACCAGATCTTCCTCCGCAAGATCTCATCGCTCTTCGCGAAAAACTTTCGGGCACGCTCCCAGAACTTCCATCTGCAAAACGCGGGCGAATGTCCGATGAGTGGGGTTTTTCTGCGAGCGACGTCGCGTTCTTTGTCGGCAACGAAGGCTGGGCCGAATATGCAGAGAACGTCATGGGAGAACTCGGGGGATGGATTGAATCAACGGACAACTCAGATCAATCTGGTGGAGAAATCATTTCAGAACAAAAGAAGAAATACGCGAAACTTGCGGGTGGCTGGATGACGTCCAAGCTCGCTGGATTGATGACGGAAAAAAATCTCAGCATCGCGGATCTCAAGATTACCGCCGAGGATTTTGCAGAATTTCTTCACATGCTCGAGAAGGGCGAGATCAACAGTGCGAACGCACAGAAACTTCTTGCAATGATGGTAGAAACCGGACGTGACCCGTCGCATCTCATGGAAGAGAACAACCTCGGACAAAACTTCCCAGACAACGAACTGGAAGAACTCGTGAAACGTCTCGTGAGCGAAAACCCAAAACAGGTCGAAGAAATCAAAGCTGGAAAAATCGCACTCGTGAAATGGTTCGTTGGCGCCATCATGAAAACAACCGACGGTCGCGCCAATCCAGCGAAGGCAGAAGAGATGGTGAAGAAAGAAATCGGCGTATAAGAAAACGCACTGGCAGTTTGCCAGTGCATGAGCGGATCAATTCAGATCCTCTCTTCGGTTGTTGATCGCGCGTTGATACTTCGTACGCCACTCGGCGTTCTTCACGCGAGCTGCCACACGAAGTGCGAGCTTCGCATCCTTGAGGTGAACGATGGAGCCCTCGAAGATGGCGTATCCCGGTGAATCTTGGAGGACCGGATGGTCCAGCAGTCGCACGACCATCAGGAGATCCGCTTCGAGCTTCGTGAGTGTCGCGAGTCGGATGAAATGCGGAACAAGTGCTTCGAGCTTTTCCGTCGCGTCCCCAAACATCTGCGAGAGAAGTTTTCGGGCGATGTCGACATACTCAACCGGTCGAGGCGCGATCGGCGCAAGATAGATGAGCGCTTTGGCATACTCGAGCGGCTCTTCTGTTGTCCGCGCTTCGGACTCGGCATAGATCACATCTTCCACAGCCCCCGTCGCATACGCGATGTCGACAAGTGCGTCCACACGTTCATCGAACGACAGCTCGTTCATCCGATCAGCCGCACGACGCGCGTCGTCTCGCCGACCTCGCTCCGCCAGAAGAACGGCAAGCATGTGAAAATCATTGGGCGGGCACAACGGCTCCGTGAGTTCGAATCGCCCGATCCCGTCGAGAACGACGTCGAGACCAAACTCTTCGATCGAGTTCGAGAGAAACGCACGGTGATGCGCTCCGGGTTCGTCCTCGGGTTCCGAATCCCACGTCTCTTCATCGGCATCGAGATCGTTCTGACTCCGCCGCTCGAAATCAATCCGCCGCTCGAGAAACAATCGGATCTGTTCTTCTTTCTTCACTCAAAACCTCCGTGTTTTTTATAAAGAACGAAGGGCTTTGATATCAATATTTTTGAAAAAAGTCAAGCATTAATCCACGCCTCCACCAGCTTCACCGCCTCATCTTCATCCTTCACCCAGTGAATTCGCTTATCACGCTTGAACCACGTTTCCTGTCTTTTCGCGTATCGACGAACCGATGTTTTACAGGCCTTAATCGCGTCATCCAACGTTCGTGTTCCTTTGAGATAGGAGATGAGTTCTCGATATCCGATCGACGACATCGCAGGAGCATTCTCCGGAAGACCTGCCGAAATCGCCCGGCGGATTTCTTCGACCCATCCACGATCAATCATGTTGTCGATTTCCTCTTCAATACGTTCGTATAATTTTTCGCGCGGCCACTGAATACCGACTTGGAACGCATCGAACTTTGGTTTACCTGTTAGCTTCTGCTGTGAAAATGGTTTTCCCGTGAACGTCGAAACTTCGAGCGCACGAATCACACGACGAGGATTTTTGAGATCAACCGTCAACCCCGCTTCCGGATCCAATCGCAACAACATCGACACAAGCTCAGAAAGTGATTTCTCTTGATACGCTTCTCGTAGCTGTGTCTTTGGTTCGACCTTCGGAAAATTAAAATTATCGATCAACGCAGAGACATACAAGCCCGTTCCGCCAACAACGATCGGAAGATGGTGGCGAGTCCCGATTCCACGAATTGCTCGCTCCGCTCGCTCACGCCATTCAACGACGGTGAACATTTTTGTGGGCTCTAAAAAGTCCATCAAATAGTGTGGAACATTCTTTACAAAAAACCCGCGATGGCCGTTTTGCGATTTACGGACACCTTCGGGTTTTCCCGTGCCAATCGAGATATTTTTAAAAATCTGCCGAG
>JAGOQY010000076.1 GCA_018063125.1 Patescibacteria group bacterium
GCTCCCCCGGATCCCGCGAGGATTAAAACAAAGAGAACGAGAAGAAATCGTTTCATGGCTCATAGGATAGCAAGATCTCACCCGTCATCCCAGCTAAAGATACTTTTTGCCTTTTAGTCGGTCTGGAAGATAATCCTGATCCACCGGACCTTCAAAATCTGGGTTGTATTTGTAGCCTTTTCCGTAACCCAAATTCTTCATGAGCTTGGTTGGCGCGTTTCGAATATGAAGAGGAACCGGCTCGTTCGGAAGATCGCGAATATCACTTCGAACGCCGTCATACGCCACATATAACGCGTTGGATTTTGGTGCTTTCGCCAGATACGCAACGACCTGTGCCAGAATCACATTGCATTCCGGCATCCCGATAAAGTGGCAGGCCTGATATCCCGCAACGGCCTGAACAAGTGCATTCGGATCTGCGAGACCGATATCTTCGGACGCGAATCGAACGAGGCGTCGTGCGATATAGAGAGGTTCTTCTCCACCTTCCAACATTCGTCCCATCCAATACAGCGCGGCGTTGTGATCAGAACCGCGCATCGCCTTATGAAGTGCGGAGATGATGTTGTAATGCTCCTCCCCCGTTTTGTCATAGAGAACCGAATTGCGTTGCAAGAGAGATTGTAAATCTTCGAGGGATGCGACCGCGCCCTTTCCCTTGCTTCGGACGGCGTTCGACAATAACTCCAGCACGTTCAACGCCCGACGCGCATCGCCATCGGCAACCGTCACGATCTCGGTGAGGAGTTCTTCTGGCAAGGTGAGACTAAAATTCCCGAGTCCGCGTTCTTTATCCGTCAGCGCGCGAACCACGAGTTCTCGGAGCTCTGAATCTTCCAAGCGTTTCACAACGAACACGCGTGCACGAGACAACAGAGCGGAGTTCACTTCAAAGCTCGGATTTTCGGTCGTCGCACCGATCAAGATAATCGTCCCATTTTCCACGAACGGGAGAAACGCATCTTGCTGACCTTTGTTGAATCGATGGATTTCATCGATGAAAAGCACGGAACGTTTTGATTCAAAATCTAAACGTGTCCCCGCTTCACGAAGAACGTTCCGGACTTCTGCCAAACCGGACGTCACGGCGGAAAGCTCGGTGAATGCGAGACCGGCGACGTTCGCAACCAATTTCGCAAGCGTGGTCTTTCCCGATCCTGGCGGTCCCCAAAAAATCATGGAGGGAACGTTTCCGGATTCTACGAGACGACGCAGAGCCGCGCCCGGGGCCGCTAATTCCGGTTGTCCTGCAACTTCATCAAATGACCGCGGACGCATTCGGTCCGCGAGTGGCGCAAACGTTTTTCGACGTTCCGCATTCGCCGCATCAAACAAGGTTCCCATATGGAACAAATGTAGAACGATCGTTCGCGGACGTCAAAAGCCTATTTTCCAAACCGGCGTTGTCGGCTGGCGTACTCTTCGAGCGCCTTGTCGAGCTCCTCTTCATCAAAATCTGGCCAATGCTTATTGGTAAAATACAGCTCGCTGTACACACCTTCCCACGTGAGAAATCCGGAAAGACGTTCTTCGCCAGATGTTCGTACGATCAAATCTGGATCCGGCATGTCGGGCCAGTAGAGACGCTTCGCGAATTCGGCTTCTGTGACTTCTTCCGGTTTCAATCCATCGGCAATCATTTTTTTGCAGACGTTGAGAATTTCGGGACGGCCGCCGTAGTTGAGACAGATCGCAAATGTCGCTTTCGTATTTTCTGCCGTGTTTTTTTCAGCCGCTTCGATCGCACGCAAAATCGACGGACGAAGACGATCACGAGAACCCACGACCTTCATCCGAACGCCCTTCCCCGCAAAATGCTGGAGCTCGTTCGTGAGCGCCTTTTCCAAAAGATCCATGAGATACCCGACTTCTTCTTCGGCGCGGTTCCAGTTTTCTGTCGAAAAGGCGAAAACAGAAAGCGTCTGGATCCCGCGATCCAGACACCAGTCTCCAACCTCTTTCATTCGCTCGTATCCGGCGCGATGACCCTCTAAAGAAGGCATTCCGCGTTCCTTTGCCCACCGACGGTTCCCGTCCATGATGATCGCAAGATGGTTCAGTGCAGGCGTCATAATTTGTGCAGGAAATCGTATCGTTAACGCGAAAAATGGTCAAAGCGGAGAGAGTCAGACTCCCAACTATCGTCGGATTGTCCCTTCTCCTCCACCGACCTGACGACGACACGCGTCTCGACACTGACCGTAGGGCGCATCACAGGCCTTTAACGCGGATTCATTCTTTCCCGCCGTTGTGCGGCATTTATTGAACGTCGCCGTGCACGCATCTTCACACTGCGCGGTGATTTCATCCCCGATGGGTTGATCGTCATCTTTGCAGGCCACTTCTTCGCAGACCTTCAAGACCGCATCACACTCTGCCATCCCCTGCGCATCAAATTTCACCCGATCGGCGCACATCGCGTGCGCGCGTCGGCACTGACTCACACATGTTCCCGCAGGAACTTTCGAAGCCCCAACGACCAGCGATGTTGGAGCGGGTCTCATACAACGATCTGCAAGACAGAATCGGTTTGCGATCCGACAACGTTGAGCGGCATCAACATTATTTCCGGCGGCTCGCACGCAGGCATCCAAAGAAACCGCACAAGATGTTTCGCAGGAAGGCGTCACGACCGCATTCGTTCGCGGACGACAGGACTGCACACATCGATCAACGTTTCGACGACACGCATTCTCTTTTGCAATCACTGTTGGCGGGGTTGTGGTTGTTGTTAAATTGGAGAGGCCCGTTGTCGGAGGCGCGGCCGGCGATTTCAGACACGCGATCCCTTGTGCCTGACACGATGCCAGACAATCAGCGACACCCGCTCCGGAAAGTGCGGGATCCGCCACAGAAGAACCGAGCGCCTCAACCTTCGCATCGATACTGCGCATCTGCGCACGAAGTTCTGCGACATCTTTCCGCAACTCTCGGACGATTCCAACCACCGTTCCATCATCGCTCTGAGGAGATTCTGGCTCCACCGCAAGAACAA
>JAGOQY010000034.1 GCA_018063125.1 Patescibacteria group bacterium
AGTATAGCTGTTCACGAAGCTCTCTCACAGGGAAATCAAAAACACCCGGTTTTACGGGTGTTTTTTGTCTGGTCGGGCTAGTGAGATTTGAACTCACGACCTCTTGCACCCCATGCAAGCGCGCTACCAACTGCGCTATAGCCCGTTGTTTTTCCTGCGCGGACTGTATCGGAATCCATGCTCATTTTCAAGATGCGGATGGGGGCTCACTTGACGCAAAGATCGCTTTCCCCTTGACCTGTGGACGTTTCCGCTTGTTTCTATTTGAAGAATACCCTATGCTTTCGCAATCAATTCTTAATTCTTTGCCCAAACAACACTATGGCCAAGATGACAAAGTCACAACTCATGCGCGAACTCGCCGATAAGACGGGTCTCGCAAAGAAGGATGTCGAAGCGCTTTTTGAAGCGATGACAGAGATGGCGTACAAGCACGTGAAGTCCGCCGGAGAATTCGTGGTCCCGGGAATCGGAAAGCTCGTGAAGGTTCACCGCAAGGCTCGCACGGGTCGCAACCCAGCCACTGGCGCAGAGATTCAGATCCCGGCCAAGACCGTTGTGAAGTTCCGCGTGGCAAAGGCCGCCAAGGACGCCGTCTTGTAATCGACGATCAGTTTCTCGAAAAACATCCGCTTCAGGCGGGTGTTTTTCTTTTTATCGGAGGGCACGTACACTGCTCGCATGGAAGTCCTTGGAGCCTACGCCCCGCGACGCACGCGTGCGATTCCGAAAATCGAATCCGAATGTCTGCGAGAAGCGCATGCGGAGATGCTGACGATTGGCGGTGTGTTGATGCTCGCCGTCTGTTTTCTGATCTCCGTGTCAGCGGTGATTGCATGGCTCATGCCAGATGTGGGGAGTTTGCAGATTGCGATCGTTTCGATTCTCGCCCTCGCGAGCGGCGTGTATGCCATTGATTGTTTGTCTGAACGTTTGCGTCTCGTAGATCATTCCGTGGAATACGGTTCTCTACTCGGCCGTCGTCGATTGATCCCACTGGAAGAGCTCGAAGCGATGCTTTTGGTGTATGAAGGATTGAACTTGGAGCGCGGAATTGAATCCATTGAATTTCGTCGCCGAGGAAAAAAACCTGAACGAATTGCGCTCGGCCCGTGCTGGCAACGCCGGAAGCTAGAATCGTTTCTGCATTCTGTCGAAGACGCGCTTCACGACCCGCAGTTGTTGGAAAACGTTCGATAAGTTTTCCTGCTACAATGCCATCAGCATCTATGCCGAAGGCTTCAAAACGATCGACGAAAAAAGCATCCCAAAAAGTATCACCGGGTATTTTAGTGAGTAGTGTTCCCGCAAAAGGAGGGGACCGACTCGCGCATTGGCTCTGCATGCCGAATCACACCTGTGTTCCGGTGACGCCAGAGGAGACAAGATCATTCACGGAAAGCGCGAACTGGAAGATCTTTCGAATCATGGCAGAGTTTATTGAAGGGTTTGAATTTCTTTCAAAGCTTAAAAACGAAGTCACGATTTTTGGAAGCGCACGTGCCATGCCCGGAACGCCGCATTATGAAGCCGCTCGCAAGCTCGGCGCGCTTCTCGGAAAGAAGGGATACAGCGTGATTACCGGTGGAGGTCCGGGAATTATGGAAGCCGCGAATCGTGGGGCTACGGAAGCCGGGGGAGTCTCCGTTGGTCTCAATATCGAACTTGCGACTGAACAACGGATCAATCCGTACGTGAACAAAGCGATGGGGTTTCACTACTTTTTCACACGAAAAGTCATGCTCTCGGCCTCCGCGCAAGCATACGTCTTTTTTCCTGGCGGATTTGGAACGATTGATGAGATGAGCGAGATGCTCACGTTGATCCAGACCGCGAAGATTCCTCGTCACGTGCCGTTTATTCTGTTTGGTTCGGCTTTCTGGAAGCCGTTCATGGCATGGGCGAAGCAAGTCATCTGCGAAGAGCATCGATACATTGAGCCAGAAGAGCTCGACATCATTCAGATCGTTGACACTCCGGAGGGAGTGATGAAGTTGATCGCGAAAACCTCGGAACGAAATTTCGGATGAGCGTTTTTGTGAAAAAGAAAGATTGACGAAAGCCGATTTTTTTGCTATCCTATCTGTAATTCCTTCAATTTCTTCGCAAAAATATGCCGCGATTCGAATCCTCTGCCCAGAAGAAGCCGTTTACCGATACGGAAGAACAGTTTTTCGCAAAAGGCGAGAAAATTGGTAAGGCTTCGCATCTTCGTCTTGTGAAGAACGAATCCGCGGTCGGTAAAAAGAAGCCGTTTAGCAATACCGAAGAGCAATTTTTCACCAAAGGTGAAGAGATTTCTGCGAAAAATATCGAAAAACAGAATGCGCCTTCTCCTCGAATGGGGAAGCCTGCAGAAACGGCTTTTGAAGCCGAAGAAAATAAGTGGTTTGATGAAGCTCCAAAGAATCGTGGAGAAGTCGAGCGTGCAAATATCAATCCATTCGCGGGTGATGAGCCAGGGAGTGCATTGGTTCGTAATAAGAAGTCGGGTCGTGTGGAGGCGCTTCGCGCGGATGAGCGATTTATTACGTTGAAAGAGGCGTATCAATATATCGCGGATCGTCGCTCCGCCTTGAACGAGCAATTTGAAGCCTATCAAAAGAGCGGTCTCTTCTCGAAGGAAAATCGCCGTGAATTGGAAAATCAACAGCGTGCGTTAGATCAACTTCAGAAAGAAGCCGACGATTCCTATCAGACGGAAGCCGCAAAAGCTGCGCGATATTCCGGTTCCAGTTTGTTGATCGAGAATCCGATGTTCGAAGAAGAAGACGTTTCTCACGAGTTGAAGGATGGAGATTTTGAAACCGAGGACGCTCCCGAGGTTTTGGCCGAGGCGGCCGAACGTCAGCATCAGGAATTGGATGAATTGCATCGTAAGCGTAACGAATTGATGCGTGCACGCGACGGGATCATGCAGAGCTTGAAGCACGGGGATGCTGAACACGAGTTCGCCGTCGGCGCCAAGCGTGTCGGGGCGGCGATTCTTCGTGAAAGCCAGGTGATCTATCCGAACTCGACAGCAAAAAAAGAAAAGGTTCGTCCTGGATTGTATGAAGAAGTGAACAGCCGACTTCAGGAAGCGAACGAGATGGAAGAAGTGCTCCGTAAACGAAAAGGCAAGCAACCGGTCGTGAAGATGACGCAGATTGGCAAGCAATGGGAACTGAATGCGGTTCAAAGCAAGCTTGCACGATTAAAAGCAAATGACACGGTGGGTTATCCCAATGAACTGCCCGGTGAACGAGAACGTAAGGCGCAGATTGCAGAACTTAGCCAAAAGGAAAAAGATCTCTCCACGGAGCTTGCACCGCATACGCGTGCCAATATTGGTGAGGCATTGCGTGAAATTCTTGATGAGCTCGACGATGTGCAAGAAGCGATTATGAAGCAGGAGCGCAACGTCCAGTTTATCGAAAAAACAACGGGAAAGAGCCGCGGATCAAAAAAGAAATAACATTTTGAAATAATAAAAAGAGCGCCCCATCTGAGCAGTTGGGGCGCTTTTTGTTGTTGGAACTTCAGCGACCCAGAAAGTCGTGAAGACGGGTCAGGTTCCGTTCGACGGCGCTGAGCGCCGTTTGGATCTTGAGAGGATTTCGTTTGCTCGCGGCCCGAAGCCGCATCTGCAATCGGAGGAGGAATGCGCGAATCTCGGAGGGTGTCCGGACGTCGTCGCCAATCGGCTCGACGAGCGGTTCTGCGGCCGCTTGGCCCCCCAGCGCTTCCGCGACCGGGAACGCGAGGTCCAGGACCATGAGCCGGCGAGCGGCTCGCCAGGTGTTGAGACGACCCTTTCGGATGTTGCATCCATTGTGGATGATCTCACCGTCTCCGGTCTGCCACCACGAATCCTGGTGGCCGATGGGATCGCCACAGACGGGACAGGTCGGAAAAATGAGCTCTTCGGATGCGGCACTCATCGGTCATCTCCTCTCGGATTTCAAAGGGACCACGTACGCCATTCAAGCTGACAGAAAAACGGCTCCCTGTCAATGGGAGCCGTTTTCGTTTCGTAGGGATTACACCGCGGCTTTTGCCGCGCGTTCAGCGCGCTTTGTCGCCTTTTTCTGCTTCAAGGTCGGAAGTTCGCCGCTCATCTGTTTGGCGATTTTCTTCAGAGTCTTGAGGGTGCGTGCAGACACGCGAACCTTCACGCCGCCGAGGCGAACCTGCTGGAGGTTCACTTCCTGGCGTCGCTTCGAAGCGATGTTGGAGTGACTGCGGGACTGGCCGAAGTTGGCCGAACGGCCCGTCAGTTGATCGATGCGCGACATAGATTTGATTGGCGCAATCGTATACGAATTCGTTATGCTTGGCAAGACTATGATCGCTCTCCTGTTTCAGAACCCCGTTTTGTTTATCGTTTGGACGCTCGCATTCCTGATTTCCCTTGGATTTCACGAATTTTCGCATGCGCTGGCCGGAACCTGGCTCGGAGATACGACGGCTAAGCGGATGGGACGTCTCACACTAAATCCCGCGGCCCACGTGGATCCGATGGGACTCGGCGCCCTCCTTTTGATCGGATTTGGATGGGGGAAGCCGGTTCCGTTTAATCCCTACAATCTCAAATGGCCACGTTGGGGTCCAGCGGCGGTGGCTGGAGCGGGGCCGTTGAGCAACTTGTTTCTCTCTCTGGTTGCACTCGCATTATTCGCCGTGATCGCTCCGAATCTCGGTCCGGGAAATCTGCTCGTGATTTTTCTCGCCTTGATGGTCCAGATTAACGTCGCCCTGATGGTGTTTAATTTGATCCCACTTCCACCGCTCGATGGATCGAAGGCGCTCCTCTCCGCACTCGCACATCCAAAGTACGCGGCGGTTCGTCAGATGATCGAAGTTCAAGGACCGACGTTGCTCTTCATGATTATTCTCGCGGATGCATTCTTGAACCTCGGAATTTTTTCTCGTCTCTTCACACTTGCGCTTGGATTTTTGTCTCGAATTGTTCCGGGTGCGGGGTTGCTATGAGCGCGCCGGTTCTTCCGGGGTCTCTTCGCGGAAATACTCCAGTACAGGGATTCGCGATGGTGGGATTCGCCGCCGTCGCGAGTGCGGCACTTTCTGCATATCTCAGCGATGCTCGTCCACCGGCATTGGGAGAAATTGTGATCGGCGTACTTCCGCACGTTGTTCTAATCATCGCGGTCGTGACGTTTGTCGTCATGCGATTCTTGCGAGAACGGCTTCGTTCTGCGCTTGATCTCGGAATTGAATCTGCATTGATCGGTCTGCTAGTTGGCGCGCTTGTGAGCGTCACCGGATGGTTTTCCGATGGGACTACAGAGAGCGCGATTATCGCTTCCGATGCGTTTTCTTTTGTGGTGACGGGCGGGATTTTTCCCATATCTATTGGCCCTTCTGTGGCCGTTCGCTTTCTTCCGATTATTGCGGCGGCCGTAGTCGCATTCCGTTTTCGACGCCGGAGTTCTGTCCCACATCTCGCGCTTGGAGTTTTGTTCATCTATCTCATTCCATGCGCCGCATTGCTTTCGACGACGGTTATCGGGATGGTGAGTGCGGCGCTGTCCGGATCGCTCGCATCGGATACCGCGACATTATTTAAAACTCTCGTGACCGCACATGCGGATGGATATTGGACGGCGACGCAAAGCGAACGATTCCTTCTTCCGGTCGCGCGTCAGGCGGAAAATTCACTATTGGCATTTCGTTCAGCGATCGCGTTGATTTTTGCGGGAGGTCTCGTCATTGCAAGTATGGCTGGTTCATCGGCGACGGGCGGGCTCTTGAAACGGCTCGTTGTTCCAGAGGCTGTTCGGCTTTTTCTGATTGCGATCTGTGGATTAGCGCTGGGTCTTGCGAGCGCTTCTCCGAGTACCTCGCACACAGCGGCCTTCGCGTTAATTCTCGGAACGCTGGTTCTTCTCGCGTGGGTCGCGGCATTTCGTTTTCGAATGGATCTCGTGAATCTTCCACGACATGAACGTGAGCATCCAGACTATCCACTCCCTTCTGGCGCCATCCAAGCACAGGATTTAGAAATCGTGATCGTGTCGTTGTTTGGATTTTCGTTGATGGGGGCTACCGTCCTCGGTTACCCAGTCTTCGTCGCACTTCTCGCAGCAACGCTCTGCGCTCGACTTTCGGAAGAAGCGTCTCCACAAGTTCCGGTGGCAGTCACTTGGCTCATGTCTGCCGTGATGCTTTTGGCGCTTGCAGAAGCCGGGGGATTGACGGGTTCCCGACTGTTGGCGGTTCCTGGTTGGGTGAGTCGCATCTTCCTCGCTCTTTCACTGATCAGTGTTCTGAGTGCAATATTTGATCGGTATCTTCTGAAGTTGGAGTCACGTGTAGTGGCGGCGATTGGAGTGATTCTCGGGCTCATCGGGATCGCTATTCTCTCCAATCAGATCGTTTTTTGGATCGCGGTCGGACTTTCTACGGGTATTTTGCTCTTTTCCGTGCGGAGTCCCGGAAAGTGGCATCGGTATAGTTCTTGGGCGTTTGAGGGGGCGATCGCGCTCGTGGCTCTGTTGAGCCTGATTGTGCCTCAGTTTTTCCGTCGATTCTGACCTTGGGCCGACCACTTGACGGTTTCACCAGCTCGCTGGTATATTTCCGCCACATTTGGCCGTCTTCGGCCATCATTCCTGACATGCCAACCATCAACCAGCTCATGAAGCGTGGTGGACGCCGCGCTCTGACGACCAAGTCCAAGAGCCCAGCGCTCCAGTCTCGCCTCGATACGCTTCACCGCAAGCGCTCGTCTATCGCAAAGGGAGCTCCCTTTATGCGTGGCGTTTGCACCAAGGTGACGACCATGACCCCGAAGAAGCCGAACTCGGCGCTCCGGAAGATTGCGCGTATCCGCCTTTCAAACGGCATGGAAGTGACCGCCTACATTCCG
This sequence comes from Patescibacteria group bacterium, assembly GCA_018063125.1. Taxonomy (GTDB): domain Bacteria; phylum Patescibacteriota; class Patescibacteriia; order 2-12-FULL-60-25; family 2-12-FULL-60-25; genus JAGOQY01. The sequence goes on from JAGOQY010000034.1 coordinate 6,872, forward strand.
GGTGAAGGTCACAACCTTCAGGAGCACTCCATCGTGCTCATCCGCGGTGGTCGTGTGAAGGACCTTCCGGGTGTGCGTTACCACATCGTTCGCGGCGTGTTCGATACTCAGGGTGTTTCTACCCGTCGTCGTGGTCGCTCGCTCTACGGCAATAAGCGTCCTAAGGAGAAGAAATAAACTATGCGCGGTAAACAAGCTCCAAAGCGAAAGATCCTGACGGATGCGAAGTACGCATCTCCGGTGGTCGCAAAGCTCATCAATTACGTCATGAAGGACGGAAAGAAGTCGACGTCTCAAAAGATCGTCTACACCGCTTTTGAATTGATCGAAGAAAAGACGAAGAAGCCAGCGATCGAGGTGTTCAACGAAGCCATGAACAACGTGTCTCCGCTTCTCGAAGTAAAGTCCAAGCGCGTGGGTGGTGCGAACTACCAGATTCCGATGCAGGTTCGTGCTGAACGCCGCATTCAGCTCGCGTTTCGCTGGTTGCTTCTCGCCGCTCGCTCCAAGAAGGGCAAGCCAATGGCAGAAAAGCTCGCCGGTGAAATTCTCGCCGCCGCCGAAAACACGGGCGACGCCGTGAAGAAGAAGCAGGACGTCCAGCGCATGGCCGAGGCCAACCGCGCGTTCGCGCACTTTGCGCGCTAACGCGTATGGACGATGCTGGCTCGCGTCAATTCGTAAAGATCCAACCGCAGAACTCCTGATGGGAACATCGGAGTTTTTGCTTCTAAAATCAATTTAACAAACCACTATGCCTCGCGAATATAGCCTCAAAGATACCCGCAACTTCGGGATCATCGCACACATCGACGCCGGAAAGACGACCGTTTCCGAGCGCGTGCTTTTTTATACAGGTCGCAAGCACAAGATCGGTGAAGTGCACGAAGGTGAAGCCACCATGGACTGGATGGCGCAGGAGCAGGAACGCGGCATCACGATCACGGCCGCCGCAACCACCTGTTTTTGGAAAGGAAGCCGTTTGAACCTCATTGATACTCCGGGTCACATTGACTTTACGATTGAAGTTCAGCGCTCACTCCGTGTGCTCGACGGTGCCGTTACGGTGTTCGACGGCGTGGCCGGTGTGGAACCGCAGTCCGAAACCGTGTGGCGCCAGGCAGATAAATACGAAGTGCCGCGCATCTGTTTCGTGAACAAGCTTGACCGTATGGGTGCGGATTTCGACAAGGACGTCGAATCGATTCGCACGCGCTTGAACAAGCGCGCCTATCCGATTCAGCTTCCGATCGGTGCCGAAGACAAGTTCATCGGAATCATTGACCTCATTCGAATGAAGGCCGAGATGTATAAAGACGAACTTGGTCAGCAGATTGAAGAAATCGAAATTCCAGCTGAGATGCTCGATAAGGCGAAGAAGATTCGCGCAGAATTTTTGGACGCTCTGGCTGAAACGGATGAAGCGCTCATGGAGCGTCATCTTTCTGGTGCTGAACTTTCGATTGATGAAATTAAAACAGCTCTTCGCAAAGCCGTTTTGAATCGCGACCTCTTCCCGATTCTTTGTGGCTCCGCGTTGAAGAACAAGGGCGTGCAGTTTCTTCTCGACGCCGTCGTGGATTATCTCCCGAGCCCGCTCGAAATTCCTCCGATGAAGGGTCATGCTCCGGATGAAGAAGATAAGGAGATCGAACGCCACGCCGATGACGCAGAACCGTTTTCCGCGCTTGCGTTTAAGGTCATGTCCGATCCGTTCGTCGGAAAGCTTGTGTTCTTCCGCGTGTACTCCGGAAACCTTGCGTCAGGTTCCTACGTCTTGAACTCCACGACGGGTGAACGTGAACGTATCGGTCGCATCGTGCGCATGCACTCCAACAACCGCGAAGATGTGGAGCATGTGTACGCCGGTGAAATCGCCGCCGCTGTGGGTTTGAAGGGAACCTACACGGGCCACACGTTGTGTGACGAAGCGAACCCGATCGTTCTTGAATCTATTTCGATTCCAGAACCGGTGATTGAAATCGCCATTGAACCGAAGACGAAAGCAGACCAGGAAAAGATGGGTGTCGCACTTCAGAAGCTCGGAGAAGAAGACCCATCATTCCGTGTTCGTACGAACGAAGAAACGCTCCAGACGCTTATTGCCGGAATGGGCGAACTTCACCTCGATATCATCGTCGATCGCATGAAGCGCGAATTTAATGTCGAAGCCAACGTCGGTAAGCCGATGGTCTCGTACAAGGAATCGCTCAAGAAGGGTGCAGAAGGTGAAGGAAAGTTCATCAAACAGTCTGGTGGTCGCGGTCAGTACGGTCACTGTGTGATCAAGCTTGAACCGATGGAACGCGGCAAGGGATATGAATTCGTCGACGAAGTGAAGGGCGGTGTCGTTCCTCGCGAATTCATCACGCCAATCAACAAGGGGATCCAGGAAGCGATGACACGCGGCGTCGTTGCGGGATATCCGGTTGTCGACATTCAGGCCACGGTGTTCGATGGTTCCTACCACGACGTCGACTCGTCTGAAGCCGCATTTAAGATCGCCGCTTCGATGGCGTTTAAGGATGCCTGTACGAAGGGTGGAATCGCCATTCTCGAGCCGATCATGAAAGTGGAAGTCATCACGCCAGAAGCGTACATGGGTGACGTTATCGGCGACCTCAACTCCAAGCGTGGTCAGATCAACGAAATGACGGAACGCGTCGGTGCAAAGATTATCGACTCGTTCGTTCCGCTCGCCGAAATGTTCGGCTACGCCACGGCGCTCCGCTCGATGACTCAGGGTCGTGCGTCCTACTCAATGGAGTTTGACCACTACCAGGAAGTTCCGTCGAACGTCCAGGCGACGATCATTGAAGGACGGATGAAGAAGTAAAAGATTGAAGAAGGAAAAAGACCGGATTTGTTCCGGTCTTTTTTATGTCATAATCTTTTTGATATGTCCCCTCATCTCCGCTCTCGTCTTCTGGTCGTTCTCTTTGTCTTGATTGTCGTGCTGGGATTCGCTGCCGCGAAAATTGCGGTGATGAGTTCATCAGAGCTTCAGCTTGCGTGGAATGAGATTGCGAGACTCCGTTCGGTTTCAGGTCAAGGAGAAGTATCGGATGAAAAAATTCAGGACGTAGGGAACGGACGATATGTGGCGTTGGTTCCATCGAAAGAAAATATCTCGCAAGCATGGGTGATTCATCCGGAAGAGAAACGTACTCGACCTGCATCTGCGTCTGCAGACGGCGTCTGGTCACCAACCGTTTCATCAACGTTCTTCGGAGATGATCTCGTGTTTGAATGGAATGGTGAAGGGGATCTTTCTGTCGCCTACGAAGTCGTTGACGCAAAAACCGACGCGGTTCGATTTGCTGTTCGATCGAACGGTGGGCAGTCCGTTTTTTTGGAAAAAAGGGAAAAGATGATGACGATTCGTTTGGATGGAACATGCGAGCATGCACATGACTCTGGCGAGACGTCCATTTCGGTTCCAGGAATCATCGTCAATGAAACACGAAGGATTGCGTTTAACCATGCACGTGAAATTGCATGCGAAGAAGGTCCGTTGGATCATGAGCATCTTCTTGAATCGTTCGGAGCTCTGGAGGTGGATCTTTCTGGTCGTGTTCGATTCGCAATTCCTGGCGGGGGAGACGTAGAAGTTGAGATGAACCGTCTTGAAGAGTCGTCCGTGAAAATCGTGGAATAAAAGTTTTCAACTTGCACCTCGCGCTCTTATCGCGTTACATAGCTTCAATATGCTTCAGCACGTCTTTGAATCTGCTCGCCGTCTCGGAATGCCCGTCATCGTGACCGACCCAACGGGGCGAGATCCGATGGTTGTTTTGCCGCTTGATCAGTTTGAGGCCATGACCGAAGGAGGCGCGCCGACGCAGAAGGTTTCTTTGCCGAAATCGGTCCCGGAACCCGTAAAAACGACTCCGTTTCCGCCTTTGGTAGAGGAGATCTCTCCGACGGCTCCGGAAAATGCAGAAATGTCGCTTGACGAGCGCTTTTATTTGGAGCCCGTTGAGGACGAACCTACCGCTTAAATTAGCCATTTTTTAGGTATATCGCCGATGTTCAGTCGGTTGATACGCCGAGGGCTTGCATCATTTCCGGTGTTCTGTTATCGTCTTGCTACTAAAAACCTTATTTATTCGAGTCTTTGCCCGGTAACGGGCCGACCTCTCAACGATTTACCGCTATGGCGG
>JAGOQY010000035.1 GCA_018063125.1 Patescibacteria group bacterium
GTTGGCGCGTGATTTGCGTGCGCTGAACCACGAGGTCGTTGTCGTGACATACGGTGACGTTCCGACGAATGGCGTTATTCGCGTTTCACGGAGCGGGAGCGTTCCAGAGCGATATCTCCGCATGTCCAGCGTGATTCGTCGCGAACTTGAGAAGATGGGGCCGCAGGCCGTGTTGCTGGCGACGGATGTATTTTCTGTGGGGATCCCTGCGCGTATTGCGCTCTCCGGCCGTTCCAATCGATTTGCGGTTCGGCTTGGAGGAGAATGGGCGTGGGAAGACGCCGTTACGAAGCGTGGGCTTCGGGTGACGCTTCGTGAATACTGGGAAAATCACGCCCATGGATTTTCTCATTTTTGCAAAACGTCCATTGCGCGACTTGTGTTGCGTCGTGCGAACCAAATCATTCTGACATCGGATTTGCTGTTTGATGTACTTCAGCGTATTGATCAAACGTTTCCCGCGAAGACGAAAACGGTTCCAAATATTCCAACGCGTGATAGCTGTGTTCCAGCTCCGGCGGTTCAGTATCCCGCACTTCGGGTGTTGTATTCTGGTCGTTTTGCCCCGGTAAAAAATCTTCCATTTTTTGCTCGTGCCTTGAAAAAAGCTCTTGAGCAAGGCGCGCAGATTTCAATGGTGTTTGTGGGAGATGGAGAAGAGCGTGCAGAGTGTGAACGGATTTTAGACGGCGAAACACATGTTCGATTCATGGGGCGTCTCCCGCCGAATGAAGTGGTGAATCTTCTTTCCGAAGCAGATCTGTACGTGATGCCATCTCTTTCTGATATTTGTCCGAACGGCGTTTTGGAAGCGATTGGATGTGGAGTTCCGAGTCTTCTCACGTCTGAACACGGTCTCCCGAAGGATATGGGAGGACTCATGGAAGTGAATCCAAAAGACGAAAACGCCTGGGTTCAGGCGCTCGTGAAGCTTGCGGCTGCAGATCGAGAAGCGATTACAAAGCTCCGTTTGAAGGTTCGTCTTCCACGTCCGTCGTCGATTTCGTTGGTGGATGTCTGTCTATCTTATGGAGAATCCCATTAAGCCGAAATTAAAGATCGGTCTTTTGATGGAATCCATGTCGATTCCGGCATGGGCGTATCTCCTTTTGGAGAAAATTCAAGCCTCTGAATACGCAGAAATTTCCCTCGTGGTTTTAAATGGATCGGCAAAGCCGCCAAAAACGTTTTTCGAAAAATGTACCGGTCAATTCCAGACGTTGGTTTATCGTGCCTATACGTATGCAGATCAGCGGATCTTCCGTGGGAACCCGGATGCGTTTCTCTCCAAAGACAGTGAAAAGATTCTTGCGCAGGTTCCACGACTTGTGGTTCAGCCAATTCAAAAAAAGTTTTCTGATACGATTTCTGATGAGGATCTCGCCAAGATCGCATCGGCGAACGTGGATGTTTTTATCCGACTTGGTTTTCGAATTTTACGGGGAGGGATTTTGACGGTCGCCCCTGGGGGAGTTTGGTCATATCATCATGGGGACAATCGTGTGAACCGGGGGAGTCCTCCGGGTTTTTGGGAGGTGATGGAGCGACAGCCGGTAACGGGATCTGTTCTTCAGATCCTTGATGAAGATTTGGACAACGGACGAGTTCTTTATCGTTCATGGTCTGCGACAGATCAGACTTCTGTTCATCGGAATAAGAATACCGTTTATTGGAAATCGCTTGAGTTTATTCCGCGAAAGTTGCAGGAGCTTCATGCGTTGGGATTCGATCGTTTTTTTTCGAATCTCAAGGAAGAAAAGCTTCAGGTCTATTCACAACGGCTCTACACAGCTCCGACCAATCTGGTGGCGATTGGTTTGATCACGCGACATTTTTTTCGTGTCTTTCGGCAAAAAATGCGTGAGCTTTTTTTTCGCACGCAGTGGTTCATCCTGACATCGCCAAAAACATCAGGATGGCCAGAGTCCTTGTGGAGATATCGTAAGACGGTTCCTCCGCGTGATCGTTTTTGGGCAGACCCGTGCGTCGTCAGTCATGAGGGGAAGGTATATCTATTCGTTGAAGAGCTTTTGTACCGAGAAAAAAAAGGACACCTCGCTGTGATGGAACGGTTAGAGGATGGCTCCTGGTCGGCTCCGAAAAAGATTCTGGCTGGTGAGCACCATCTCTCGCATCCGCATGTATTTCGATATCAGGATATCTGGTATCTCATTCCGGAGTCCGTCGAGCGACGAACAATTGAGCTGTATCGGTGTGAACACTTTCCGGACACATGGGTGTTTGATCGCGTGTTACGGGATGATCTTGAGGCCGTTGATGCCACCGTGTGGCATGACGAACACGGATGGTGGATGTTTGCGAATATTCGACAGAATCCCGGAGCATCAACATGGGACGAGTTGTTTTTATTTTTTGCGGACACTCCATTGGGCCCATGGTCAGTTCATCCGCAATCTCCGATCGTTTCAGATGCGCGACGGGCACGTCCGGGCGGGCCGATTTTTTCCATGAATGGATCGGTGTATCGCCCTGCACAGGATTGTTCTGGTGGATACGGTTCGGGTCTTCGCCTCCAAAGAATCGTTCAGTTAACTCGGGAGACGTATCTGGAAGAAGATGCGGAGCTTGTTCTTCCGACGTGGGAAAAGGGGCTCACCGGAGTCCACACCATGAGCCATCTCGACACATTGACCGTCCTTGATGCGAAGCGAAGGATTCTGTAGTGTGCACGCATGCGTATATTGGTTGTCGGTCTGGATCCGACCGTGCTTGATCCGCATTCCCCATCTGCTCAAAGGCAGTTGACCTACTTTACGGGTTTCGAGGCGGATATTTTTGAAATGGTCCCTGGGCCGGAGCGTCATGTGTCGCTGAGTCCAACGGTCCGTTCTCATGCGGCGGGTGGGACGCGCCGTTGGCAGGTTGCCTTATCGACGCTGCGCGCGGTTCGAGCTTTAGCGCGCACGGGATCTTATGATGTTTTAACGGTACAGGAACCAACCGCGTGTGGATTGATCGGATATCTTGCCTGTCTGGGAACGCGTACGCGTCTGCACGTGCAGGATCATAGCGCGATGTTTTCTGGGTCACGGATCGGGTGGAGAAATGTTGTTCGTTCGGTTGTTGCTCGTTGGATTGCTCATCGAGCAGATCGTATTCGCACGGTGAGTGCGCGCGGTCGAAGCGGACTTGAGAAGATTGGAATTCCATCTGACCGCATTGATGTTGTTTCTGTTCCGACGGATATCGCCGCCTTTCGGTCTGTGGTGCACGTTCCGGCGGACCATCCAAGGCTCTTAACGGTCGCACGGTTATTTCGGGAGAAAGGTGTTGATATCCTTCTTCGTGCGTTTGCGTTAGTTCTTAAAAAAGATCCACGGGCGCGACTTTCGATTATCGGAGACGGTCCCGAACGTGAACTCCTTGCACAGCTTTCCAAAGAGCTTGATCTCGGCTCATCGGTATCTTTTCTCGGAGAGAAGAACGCGGAAGAGATTCGGACGAAGCTTGCGCAGACAGACGTGTATATCCAGCCATCTCGATTTGAAGGGTGGGGGATTGCGGTGATCGAGGCGGCCGCGGCTGGCGTCCCTGTGGTGATGACGGATGTGGGATGCGCGGGGGAGGTGATTATTCCTGATGTTTCTGGTCGTGTTGTCGCGGGAGAAAACCCGGCTAGTCTCGCAGAGGGAATTCTAGATGCGATCAATCGGCCGGACGTTTCTCATCAGATGAGCGAGCAAGCACGGCGCAAGGTCGAAGAGCTCCCTTCGTTTCCGATGTCTGTTGAGCGTGTTCGAGCTTCGTTGGAATCTGCTTCATCGGCGGCGCCGAGCCCTCGGTTGTGGCGACTTGTAGCACTGGCATTCGTGATCCGTTTTGCTCTTTTTCTCGCCATGTGGTTTTGGATGGGCGAAGCAGGATTTATTTCTGGTGATGGGTTGCAATATCATGGGCTCGCCGAGTCTTTGCGTTCAGGTCAAGGATTTCTCCTTGGCGGTGAACCATTCTTCTTCCGTACGGCGGGGTACCCACTCCTGCTTGCCGCAGGACTGATCGTTTTTCAATCTGTCGCAGGATTTATTTTTTTTCAAATCATTCTTGCGTCATTTTTGCCGGTGCTCGTCTATCGACTTGGGATGCGTTTACGTTTAGGCGCACGCGCTTCGTGGATCGCAGCTCTTTTGACCGCCATTGAGCCGCATCTGATTTTTTACAGCACACTGCTTTTAACAGAAATTGTTTTTACCGCGCTTCTTCTCCTCGCGCTTCTGTGGACGTTTCGTGCCATGGAGACGAAGCGCTTGGGGGATAGCGTTCGTGCGGGACTCGCATTCGGTCTTGGGATGTTTATTAAACCGCTCTTTCAGCTCTTTCCTCCGGTTCTGTTGATGTTCTTTCTTCCGTGGTGGAAACGCATTCCTTGGCGCTCTACTGCAATACACGCGGTGGTTATCTGCACGGTCGCGATGGCGTGTCTGGTGCCATGGATGATCCGTAATTCCATCACATTCGGAAAATTTGCCATCAGCTCGCAAGGATCAGCGGCAGCGTTGTACTACCTTGGAACATCGATCGTTTCTGTGCGTGATCAGATTCCATACGGAAATGCCGAGCGACAGATCCAGCAGGATTTTTTGAAGAAATACGGTGAAATGTCTTCCAAGTCTGAACAGGAGGAGGCACATCGTCATGAAGCAAAGAAACTTGTATTTGAGAATCCAGGGATCGTCGCGCGGATTATTGTCGTGAACACGGTGACGTTGTGGACATCGAGCAACTACAATGCCTTTCTTCGATATTACAATTTGATTCCAAAACCAGATCATTCCTCAATCCTTCCGCCGACGCATTATCTCGCTCAAGGGCGAATGGATGAGTTTTTTGGATCTTTTTGGAAAATCTTCGGCCAGCCCTTTTATGCGGTTGGAATCTTCGGCCGTCTCGTCTGGCTCGTGATCACAGTATTTTTTCTGTACGGATTGGTTTCAGCGTTCCTTCGAATTCCAGAGAGACGATACGAATGGACGTTCCTCGTGGCGACGTGTGCGTATCTGACGGCGGTCATTTGGGTTGATGGCTTGGGAATCGAAGCTCGTCTACGATTTCCGTTGATGCCCATTGAATTTCTTTTTGCGGCATATGGTTGGGTCGTCTGGCGGACGAAACGGGTTCATGCGGACCCTTCAATGCATCGATTGTTGGTGATCACACAGCGGGTCGATGAACGAGATACGAATCTCGCCGTACACGTGAGATGGCTGCAGGAGCTTGCAACGCAGAACGCGACGGTAGATGTGATTGCGCAGTCCGTCGGAACACACGACCTCCCGAACAATGTTCACGTACATTCTTTGGGGAAGGAGATGGGCGCATCAAAAGCGCGACAGCTCTGGAATTTTTATGGTCACGTTTTCCGAGTCATTCCTCACATTGATTCCGTACTCGTACTCATGGTGCCTTTGTATGTGGTGCTTGTGGCTCCGGTGCTCTTTTTTGTGAACGTTCCATCATTCTTGTGGTACACGCATAAGCGGGTATCGCTTGTTTTGCGCATTGCACTCTTTTTTGTTCGTCGGGTGTTCAGTGCTTCGCCGGAAAGTTTTCGGCTCAAAACAAAAAAAGTTCGATTCTTGGGGCACGCTATTGATACGGAATTTTTTACCTTTGACTCTTCGGTGACGCCAGAGAAGGGGCTTGTGATCAGCGTCGGACGAATCGCTCCCGTGAAGCGTTTAGAGATCATTATTGATGCCGTGAAGGCCCTTCGCAAAGACGGATTGAATGTTCGTCTGCAGTTGATTGGATCAGCGGTTTTACCGGTAGACGTTGAGTATGAAAAAACATTGCGAAGGAACAGCGGAGATTTTGTTTCATTCACTGGTGGAAAAACCGCATCAGAAGTGCGCGATGTGTATCATCGTGCTTCTGTGTGTGTGAATGCGAGCAAGACCGGAAGTCTTGATAAGGTGATGCTGGAAGCAATGGCATCTGGCTGTCCGGTCGTGACGAGCAATGAAGCGTTCTCTTCATTGGTTCCGAAGGAATCGTTTGTCGCAAGTGGTTCGGTACATGATTTTGCGAAAGCGATTCGTTCAATGATTGAGCACACTCCTTCACGTGAGGCTTTACGAGAGGTCGTGACGCAGAAGCACGAACTTCGTACGACGCTTGCGGCACTTATGGCGGAGATTCGTCACGCGCGATAATCTATTTCCATGTCATACGCCAGCTGGAAGCGATACGAATCAGAGGAGCGATGGACGAGTTATTATACGCAAATCAATGAGGTGCTCGGACGATCACCGGATTCCGTTTTAGAGATTGGAGTTGGGAATGGGATTGTCTCAGACGCACTGAAGCGACAGGGGATTCAGGTTCAGACGCTGGATATTGATCCAGAACTGAAGCCGGATTTCGTCGGATCCGTTTCACAGATTCCACTAGCTAACGCCTCTGTCGATGTAGCGCTCTGCGCAGAAGTTCTTGAACATCTTCCGTTCGAAGAGTTTGAAGGATGTGTTCAAGAGTTGGCGCGAGTTTCACGGAATGGCGTTGTCCTCTCACTTCCGCACTGGGGATATACCTTCCGAGGAGTCGTGGATATTCCGGGGTTACCCATGTTTCGTGCGGCGTGGAAGCTTCCGTTTCAAAAACCAATCCCGTTGGGAGGCGTGCATTGTTGGGAGATCGGTCGAACAGGGTATCCGTTATCGCGTATTCTCACGGTTCTTGAAAAGTCGTTTATCGTCGAACGTGAATGGTTGTCTTCGTGGATGCCGTACCATCATTTCTTTCGATTGAAGAAAAAGTCTCTATGAATTGGATGTCACGCTTTGTCAGAGATGCACTGAGCGCGGTACGTACTCAGTATCGTGCCGAGCCGGTTCGAGTTTGGATCTGTTTTGCGGCATTTGTCGCGTCGTTTGGATACGCCCTGGTTTATCAGATCACGCCGTCTGTTGATGCAAGAAAGTTTCATGAGATCGCGACGCATCTCGCTTCGGAAGGGCGTTTTTGTTTTGAGTGCAACGTGCCGCTTGCCGAAGATCGCGCGATTCGTGATATCGGTCCTGGCTACCAATTTTTTCTCGCAGCGATTTATAAAGTTTTCGGTGTTCGTCTTTGGATTGTGTGGTTCATCCAGGCACTGATGCATGCGGTAGTCACCTGGTGGATTTTTGGATTGGTCAGACGGGTCATCGGATCCAGCGCAAAGCAGATGTACGCCATCGTACCGGTGACGCTGTACGCGGTTCATCCGGATGTGATTCAGAACACGGCGATGCTCATGAGTGAGAATCTGTTCGTGTTTCTTTTTCTGGGCCTCGTGGGCCTGTTCATCCGTGTGTGGGAAATGGACGGAAAGATTCGATGGTTCGATGCCGCAGGAATCGGAGTATTGTCTGGAGTTCTGATGATGGTGCGTCCGACGGGCCTACCGGTGCTCGCGTTTCTCCTATTCGTCTTCGCGCTTCGTCGATGGTGGAAGATGGGGTTGATTGTTCTTACATTCGCGGTTTTGGTTCAGACGCCATGGGCGATACGAAATATTCGTCTCTACGATCATTTCGTGTTGAATTCCGTCGTCGGTGGATTGGATATTTGGGTGGGGCTTGATCCGCACAGCCCGGGCGAATTCAACATGGATGCGCTACCGCATATTACGAACAAGATCGCGGGGTTGAGTCCGGACCAAATCGATAAAGTGAGTTTGGAAGAGGTGAAGACGATTCTTCGCGAACGTCCTCTCTTCGTGATTCAGCGAACCATTCAAAAAGCATTCAAACTATTCGCGCTGACGAAAACGAGTGCATTTTGGTTCCATTACTACGGAACATGGGATCGTCTTGCAACGCTCGTTCTTTCGGTTCTTTTCAACCTCGCATTGTTGGGGATGTCATTTGCGGCGATTTGGGATGTTCTTCTTCGACGGAAATTACGTCATTGGATCATGGGGCTCTCGATTGTCGCGATTGCGTTGATGGCGATCTCGCCCATTGTCGCGGTCGTGGTGAATCGGTATCGGATTCCCATGCTTCCGTTCATGACGATTCTTTCTGCGGGATGGCTTGCGTTTGTGACCGGACGGGAGCGACGAAATTCATTGCTCGCGGCGGGAGCGACGCTTGTGCTCGCGACGGGCGTCGATTTATTGGGGAGTTGGAATAAAGTGGTTGAACGCATTCAGAGATTCAAATAGCATCATGCCATTCGGGACCTTCAAGGCGTTTCTCTTCAAGTATCGAGTTCAGCTTGGTCTGATCTTTTGTCTTTTGGTCACCGCCTTCTTCTCCACGTATAAACTCACCGAGAGTCCCAAGACCTGGTTTGACGAGGGGATCTTTACGCAGATCGCTCGGAATTTTGTCACGGAACGTTCCTATGTGATGCGTGCTTCACCGACGGAGTTCGTTCCGACGAGCGTCCTCGCCACTACAGGGTTTCCCGTCATGGTGCCTGTTGCGATGAGTTTTTCTCTGCTTGGTGTTGGTCTTCTGCAGGCGCGGATCGTCATGGTGTTTTTTATTCTGGCGATGACGATTGCTGTATTTTTCTTTGTTCGTTCCGTGTGGGGTTTTCGCCTCGCGATGGTTTCCACGTTACTCATCGCAACACACGCCCCTGTCTACGGAAATGGAAAAAATGTTCTTGGCGAAGTCCCTGGTCTCTTTTTCTTTTTCGTATTTCTCTATTTCTTTCATCGACTTGAACAAGAGCGGGGAGTGAAAATCTCTGCCTGGGTCGGAACCGGATTTTTTTCCGCGATGTTCATGGTAACGAAGCCGAACTTCTTGGCGTTGGCTCCAGTGCTCCTTCTTGTCGCGTTGATATTTCGAAAACGGATCACGTGGACGACGAAAACGTTTCTTGCCGGAGCATTCGCCGGCCTTCTTCCGTTTGTGATGTACTCCCTGACGCAATTTGGATTCACCGTCTCTCCCGCAACAATCTTTGGAAGCTATGCGAACATGCCGGGATTGGAGCAAATTACCGGATTGACGATGCCGGCTCTCATTAAACGGAATCTTCTCCTTTTCGTTCAGCAATCAACACCGGCATATCTTCTCGTGACGTTTGGGGTATGGACGTCGTATCTCGGTATTCGACTCCTCCGAAAAACGCGGATTCAACTTCATGAAATGACGGCGTATGGCGTTGCTCTGCTTACGATCGCATACTTTCTTAAGATGCCAGGATTCTTTCGGTATCTCTTCGTCGCGCAGGTCATTACATTTCCGTATTTTGTGCCTGCCTGTCGTGAGTGGATTTCTATTTTTTTCTCATCGCACGTGACGGTTCGCAAGTCAGCTCAACTCGCGCTCATGATCGCGCTCGCGTTGCTGATCTCTTTTCAGACGTATCAAGTGCTCTTCAGTTCATGGGTTGCGGGATACTATCAAAACACGCGGACGCAGGAATTGACGCAGTACTTTGATGCGCTGGATCCGTCGAAAAGTGTGTTCTTTTATCATGTTCCCGAAATGATCGTGTTTTTCCACGGAGAGAATTATTTTCAGTTTTTTGAACTGCTTTATTTTCAAGATGCGTTTGGGAAGGATCAACTCGTGCAACTACAGGAAGGTGTTCCGGATCTCGTCTTTGTCGCAGAAGCGGAACGTTCACAAGCCGAGCCATATCTGACGCAATACGCCGAACGAGGTATGCTCGACCGCGGAAACTATCTGATCTATGAACGAAAGTAACGCGCCAATTCTCTCCATCATCCTTCCAGCGTATCGCGAGAAGTTGAATTTAGAGATTTTCATCCCACAGATCGAGGCGGAGTTTCGGGATATTCCGCACGAGATCATCGTCGTTGATGATCACTCAGAAGATGGAACGCGTGAATTGATTGAGAGTCTTCACGCGTCGTCTTCACATATTCAATTGCTCGAGCGTCCAGGGCTCCTCGGAATTGGTTCCGCGCTTCGTGATGGATACAACAAGGCACAAGGGGAGTTTATTCTTTCCTCAGATGCGGATCTGTCTTTTTCCACGGCGGACATGCGACGATTGTTGGAAAAAATTCAACAAGGATTTGATATTGTTCTTGGTTATCGGGTCCCTC
>JAGOQY010000036.1 GCA_018063125.1 Patescibacteria group bacterium
GGTTAAAGGCGCATATTTCAGACACATGTCTAAGAAGCCATCCCTCCTGGACCTGCTCCAGGCCGGTGTTCATTTCGGTCATCAGACCTCGAAGTGGCATCCGCAGATGCGTAAGTTTATTTTTGGGAAGCGTAACGGGATTCACATCCTCAACTTGGAGGAAACTCAGAAGTCGCTTGAAACGGCGATGACCTATGCGAAGTCCATTGCGGCCCGCGGTGGCGTCATCCTCTTCGTCGGCACGAAGAAGCAGGCGGCAAAGCTCGTCGAACAGGCGGCGACCTCGTGTGGCATGCCGTTCGTGAACAAGCGCTGGCTCGGTGGAACGCTGACGAACTTTTCGGCCATGGCGACCATGCTCCGCAAGTTCAAGGATCTCAAGCGTAAGCATGAGAAGGGTGAACTCGGAAAATACACCAAGTTTGAACAGCTCAAGTTCGGTGAGGAAATCGAGAAACTCGAAGAGAAGGTTGGTGGTATTCAGGATCTCGCTCGCATCCCGGATGCGCTCTTCATCCTCGACATCCGCAAGGACAACACCGCGCTCGATGAAGCTCAGAAGCGTGGAATCCCGGTGATCGCAGTCTGTGACTCCAACGTGAATCCGACACTCGTGGAATATCCGATTCCGGCGAACGACGACGGTGTGAAGTCGATCGAACTCATGGCGATGCTTCTTGCAGGTGCTTGCAAGGAAGGAAAGGACGAATGGGAAGCGGCTCGCGCACGTCTTGGCGGCTCTCTCGTCCAGACTCCGCAGAAGACCAACGCCTAAGCGATTGGTTTACTCAACAAAAAATTCTCGTACCTCTCAAATATATGGCAGACGCAAAAATGGTCATGGAACTCCGCAACCGCACGGGTGCGGGGATCGTTGATTGCAAGGTTGCTCTCGACGAAGCGGGCGGAGACATGGACAAGGCCATCGAAATTCTGAAGAAGAAGGGCGCGCTCAAAGCCGCCAAGAAATCTTCCGAACGTACGACGGCAGAAGGAATTGTCGCGACGTATCTCCATCACAACAAGCGCCTCGCGGCCATGGTTGAACTCCAGTGTGAAACGGATTTCGTCGCACGCAACTCAGACTTCCAGGCGCTCGCGAACGATATTGCGATGCAGGTTGCGGCGATTAATCCGGAGTTTCTTTCTCCGGAATCCATCCCGACGGAATTCCTCTCGAAACAGCGCCAGATCTTTACCGATGAAATGGCGAACGAGAACAAGCCGGACGAAATCAAGGCGAAGATCATCGAAGGCAAACTTCAGAAGTGGTATTCCGAAGTGTGTCTCACGAAGCAAGCGTTCTTCAAAGATGAAGACGTGACCATCGAACAGCTTATTGAGCAGGCGGTGGCAAAGATCGGCGAGAAGATTATGATCGCCCGATTCTCCCGTTTTGAAATGGCGGCTTCCAGTCCGTCGGCGGCGTAATCAAGTGCGCACAACAAAAAATCTCCCGAATGGGAGATTTTTTGTTGGTAGCTCCAAGGGGAATCGAACCCCTGTTAACGGCTTGAAAAGCCGCTGTCCTAACCGTTAGACGATGGAGCCAAGCGCGGAGAGAGTATCCAGTTTTAGGCCATCCGTCAATATCCCATCGGGGTTTCGGGTCCGTCCGCCTCCATTGACGTTTTGCGGGGTTTGAGCTATCTTTTGCGCACCGTCAATTGATTCGGGTGGACGCTCTAACCACCCACTATCCAAATTTACACATGTTGACTATCCGTTTGAGCCGCGTTGGAAAGGCGAAACAGCCTTCTTACCGTCTCGTTGTTTCCGAAAAATCGAAGGACCCTTGGGGGGACTATCTCGAAAATCTCGGAACGTACAACACCCTCACAAAGCCATCGACCGTGAACTTCAAGGCCGATCGCATTACTCACTGGATTGAGAAGGGCGCCCAGGTGTCTGACACCGTGTGGAACCTCCTCGTCGACCAGGGGATTGTGAAAGGTGAGAAGCGCCTCAAGGTGAAGCTCTCCAAGAAGCGCAAGGCAAAGATTGCCAAGAAGCAGGCCGCATAAGCGGTCTGTTTTTTTGCGCGTTTGCGTTTTTTTGGTTCGGGCTTTATCGTTTTCTCGCGAGTCCACGGGTTTCCGTGGCCTACCCTATTCGTAATACCCCGAGCTTTTCGGGGAAACATCCCGCCGCTATGGCAGACATGCACACAGATCAGTCTTTTATCGAATACGTGGTGAAATCCATCGTTAACCATCCGGAGGACGTCAAAACCGAACGGATCATCGACGATCGAGGCGTGAAGATCACGCTCTACGTGAATCCGGAGGATATGGGATACGTCATCGGCCGTCAGGGTCAGACCGCCCGCGCACTCCGTATCTTGCTCAAGATCGTTGGCGCAAAAGATAACGCCCGTGTTTCACTCGTGGTGTTTGAACCAGAGGGTGCGCGTCGCGAACATCAGGAACGCAAGGCGTTGGACGGCGGTTCGTCCGTCGCTCCAGCCTCTACGCCGTCAAAGACACATGGCGACGCCGGTCTCGTCACAGACTCGGATCTCGAAGATCTCGGAATCTAACATTCAGCGTTCGAATGAACACCCCGCCCCCGCGGGGTGTTCTGTTTTGTGGGTTTATGCTATCAATTCCGCATGCCGAAATCGAAGACGCTTCGTGCCGATATCGTGACCATCTTTCCCGAGATGGTGGAGCCGTATGTGAATGCGTCGATTTTGGGACGCGCACAAAAAGCGAAGAAGCTGCTCGTGAAGGCACATCAACTTCGTGACTGGTCGGATGATAAGCATCGTCGAGTGGATGACAAGCCATTTGGTGGAGGGCCTGGGATGGTGATGAAAGTTCAGCCGTTTCATGAGGCACTGGTCGCACTTGGTGTGCGAAACAAGAAAGGCGGGAAGACGCTCAAGGCAAAAAAGACGCGTGTGATTTTGATGAGTGCAAAAGGAACGCTCTTCACGCAGGCCGAAGCGAAGCGTCTCTCAAAATACGATCGCCTGATTTTTCTTTGTGGTCGGTATGAAGGGATTGATGAGCGTGTCGCGGCAAAGCTCGCAGATGAAGAAATCTGCGTTGGTCCATACGTTCTGACCGGTGGAGAGCTCCCTGCGATGACGGTTCTCGACGCCGTCGCACGTCTTCGTCCTGGAGTACTTGGAGAAGCGGCATCGCTGGATGAAGAATCATGGAGTGATGGCGCCACACGTGAATATCCGCAGTACACGCGCCCGGAAGAGTACCGAGGATGGACCGTTCCTTCGATGTTGCTTTCTGGAGATCACGCGAAAATCGCCGAGTGGCGTCGCGGGCAATCAACCAAGTAACGCGGTTCGACCCGTTGGACGATGCGGAAGTTTTTTCCAGATTTCATCCGCAAGAACCACCGTTGAAGCGACCGCCAGAATGAGAATCCAATCGCGCCCACTGAGCGCGGTTGTTTGGAGAATGCGTTGGAACGGGGGAGCGTAGATGGCGAGAAGTTGAAGTGTCACAACGAGCGCAGTCGCGCCTAGAAGCGGCTTATTCGCAAACGGAGAAAGTGTCGCGAGCGAGCGATGTTCACTGCGCGCGTTCCACGCGTTCATCCATTGAAACGCCGCGAGCGCGGTCAGTGTCATCGTTTGAACGTAGAGTGCGGTTCCTCCGAGGGCATTGAGATAGACGATGAACGTTCCGATCGCCATGACTCCGCCAAGAAACAAAATTCGCGCTCCGGCGCGTCGATCCAGAAGAGCGCCGCTTCGATCCTTTGATGCGCCATGTCGAGGTTCCATGCCCAGCGAAATATCGAGGAAGCTATCCGTGACGAGATTGATCCAGATGATTTGGACGGGAAGAAGGGGGAGCGGGAGACTGAGAATGAGCGCGAGCAGAATGATTCCGGCTTCAGCGACGCTCGTAGAAAAAAGATAGCTAATGACGCGACGAACATTGGAGACCGTCGCACGTCCTTCTTGAATCGCGGCGACAATTGTCGCGAAGTTGTCGTCGAGCAAAACAAGATGAGCGGCTTCACGTGCGACGTCTGTTCCACCTTTGCCCATCGCGACGCCGATATCTGCGCGATGGAGCGCGGGCGCATCATTCACGCCATCGCCGGTCATGGCTGTACGAAGTCCACGTCGTCGATAGGCTTCGATGATACGAACTTTGTGTGTTGGCGAGATGCGAGAAAAGATTCGAATCTTATCAAGAACCTTGTCGAGTGCCGTGTCGTCGAGCGATTCCATGTCCGGCCCGTTTAAGACGTCCGAGAATTCATCGACGAGGCCGATGGATTTTCCGATGGCAAAGGCCGTTTTTGGATGATCGCCGGTTACCATCACGACGCGAATATTTTGTGCTTTGCACCATGCAATACTTTCGTTGACGTTCGCACGAATCGGGTCTCCCATGCCGACAAGTCCGGCAAGTTCCCACGCGCCCTCATCAGAGAGTTCTTTCTCGCCAGATCGAATCGCAATCGCAATGACGCGTAGCCCTTCTTGGGCGAATTCTTCGACAATTTCATCTGCATCATCCGCTCGTCCGCACATGGGGAGGACGGATTCGGGGCTCCCTGCCATGACGGCACGACGTTCAGATCCACGTTCTACGCGCATGGAACGACGGCGAAGCGCATAAGAGAATGGTTCTTCTTCGAGCTGTTTCCATCCATCTTCTTCTGCGTGCGCACGTCGAGCGAACGCGAGAAGTGCGGCGTTTACCGGATCACCTGACGGGTGAAATTCGCCCTTCTCTTCGCGGATCGAACCGTTTCCGAGAATCTCCGTCGCTTCTGCGAGACGCGCGAGCGTTGGACGCTCACTCGCGGTTGTTTCATGAATGCCATAGAGAACAGATCCACCGCGTTCGAAGCCGTGTCCTTTGACGCGAAACTGATCTCCGCCGGCCCACGCGCGTTGAATGACGAGTTGATTTTCGGTGAGCGTTCCTGTCTTGTCGGTGCAGATCACCTGCACATCCCCGAGTCCTTCGACGGCGTTGAGTTTTTTGACCACGGCGTTTCGTTTCGCCATATGCATGACGCCGCGTGCGAGAACGAGTGTGAGCACGATCGGGAGTCCTTCCGGGATGATGGAAACCGCTAGGCTCATCACGGTTGCGAGAAGTTCCAGAAAGGGTCGTCCGGCAAATGTTCCAATGATCAGAAGCGCGATGGAGAAAATCGCGACGACAATCGCAATGGTTTTGCTCAGCTTTCGAACTTTTGCCGCAAGTGGAGGTTCGGTTTGTGGGCTCGTAAGTTGTGCCGCGATTTTTCCAATTTCTGTTTCACGTCCGATTGCGGTGACGACAAATGCGCCACGACCCGTGGTGATGAGTGACTGACTCCACACGGCGTTTGCGATGTCTCCCATGGGGGATCGATCTGTGATTCCAGAAAGCGGCTGAGCGGTTTTTTCAATGGCGGCAGATTCGCCGGTCAGCATGGATTCATTTGTAGAGAGCCCGGCGCATTCAATGATTCGTCCATCTGCGGGAACGCGATCGCCTTCGTTGAGGATGACGATGTCGCCGATTGTCAGTTCCTCCACCGAGATCGTGAGTTCTTTTCCGTCACGTCGTACGATCGTGTGTTCTCCCGCAGTTTGTTTTAACGCTTCAAGTGCACGCGTCGCACGGCCTTCTTGAATGAATCCGATCACCGTATTGAAAACCAGAACCGCAAGAATCACGATCGCGTCCGTCGCATGTCCGATAAACGGAACGATGACCGCGACGAGGACGAGAATTAAAATCAGCGGGCTGGTGAGCTGGTTTGCGAGTCGTTCAAGTGCGCTTGCCGTTTTTGGTGAGGGGAGTTTGTTTTTTCCGTAGCGCTCGTGTCGTTCCGTGATCTCTGCCTCGGTCAGTCCTTCCGCACGGCTCTCTAAACGTCCCAAAACATCCGCCGGTCCTAATGGCGCGCAATGTCTTGCGGGGCAGAGGAGGTCGTTTCTCATAGTCCGATAAAACTTACGAGACGTTCTGTGGCGACAATCCCAAAAAAGAAGAGCACGAGCACGATTCCTTCTTTTCGAGTGAATGCGCGATCAGATCGATACATGCTCCCAAGTGCCATCACGAGGAGAAGAAGCCCAAACGAGATCACGAGATATTCCGAGGTAATGGTGACCGGAATCGGACGGAGGATGGCGAGTAAGCCAAGAATGAGCGGATTCACCATGGCAGAACCGAGAATACCGCTCCAGGAAAGTTCCCCGGCACCGCGCTGAAATGAACGGATGGCAAGAATGATCTCAGGAAGATTTGTACCGAGCGAGTAGATCATGAGGCCGATCGCAAACGGCGGGAGTTTGGTTCCTGTCATCCATTCAAGCGTGAGATCGATCGCAAAGCGTGAAGCGATGAGAATACAGATGAGGCCAAAGAGAACAGCAAGGGTTTCTTTGAGGAATGTCCGCTCACGAAAAAAAGCGATGTGCGGCAGACGACGTGTATGTCTGGAATTGAAGAGGTGAAGGAATGCCGCAAAATAGGCGAGAACCATCACGACGCCGTCGATCAGTCCGATGCGTCCATCAAATCCGAGAGCGACAGGCAGAAGGAGAAGTCCGAGTGCAGGCAGGATTGGGCCAAGTTTCCCGTCGGTTTTGAGAAGGCGATTCAAAATGAGCGCGAGTCCAAGAACGAGGCTGATGAGAACAATAATTCCGCCAATCAAATTTCCGTGTGACAGCGAGCCGATTCCTTGCATGTGCGCCGTGAGCCCGATCGTGAGCTCTGGTAAAGACGTTCCGATTCCGAGAATCAATCCCAGATACATCAATCGCACGCCCGTCTTCTCGGCGATGACGCGAATATTTTTAATGACAAGATCCGCCGCCGCTCCGATGAGGGCGAACAATGCAAAAAGAATGACGACGAACAGCACGCTCGGCATGAGTCGAAGTGTAACATATGCTATACTTCCTCTAATAAGATTTGTATGGCAACTCGTCCTTCTTCTCGATCACGCGCATCTTCCGTTCTTAAAGCTCCACCGGCACACGCATCAAACGTGAGTCGTGCGATCGTGTATCACGGAACTGCGGTGACACTTCTTTCCGTCATCTCGCTGTTTCTGTTTCTCGGGATCGCTCTGGCGTTGTGTGCATTTGTCGCACGCATGGAACGTATCGAATCGATTCTTGCCTCCCAAGGTGCCGTGCTTTCTGATCTTCAGGTGCAACAGCCGCTTCCGCCTCAGGATCTGAAGCCGCTTCCGGTGGATGGCGCGCCTGTGATTCCAGAGCCTGTCAGCCCGGCTCAGCCGTCTTCCTCTCCATCTGGCAAACTTCATCGTGGTTCGCTTTCACCAGATGGAACGAAATACGCGGGATATGAGGAGACAACCAAGGGAAAGATTGGAATCGCTGTGGAAACGATTGACGGTGGGCGAATTCGTTACATTGTGATCTTCAATGCATTCACGGAATCTACGGGCGCCGGAAGCGATCTCGCCAACGCGTTGTCCGTTCGTTGGATTGATAATCAGACGATTGAATACGATGTCTTGGTGACGCGCGGTGGAACGCAGACAACAGAAACAGAACAGGTTCGTATTTTCTTCTAAACATCGACTCTTGACCGAAATACAACCTCCTTCGTGGGGTTGTTTCGTTTCATGTATGCTATCGGCAGATATGCCAAATATTGCCATCAACGGATTCGGTCGCATTGGCCGAAACGTCTTCAAAGCGGGGTTCGGTCGTCCAGGGTTTAATGTCGTGGGGATTAATGATCTGACCGACACGAAGACACTCGCGCATTTATTGAAACACGATTCAACCTATCGCGAATATGCGAAAAAAGTTTCGTTTGATGAAAAGAACCTTATCGTGGATGGGAAAAAGATTCCCGTCTTCGCCGAGAAAGATCCAAAGGTGCTCCCATGGGGAAAGCTGAATGTGGATGTTGTTCTTGAATGTACGGGTCGATTCACGGACGAAGAAGGTCTTGCACAGCACATCACGGCGGGAGCAAAGCGTGCGATTCTCTCGGCGCCAGCAAAAGGCGGAGCAGTTTCCACGCACGTGATTGGCGTAAACGAAAAGAACGCGACAAAATCCAAGACCATCAACAATGCGAGCTGTACGACGAATTGCATCGCACCGGTTGCCGCGATCATGCATGAGGTATTTGGGGTAAAGAAGGCAATGATGACGACGATCCATTCCTATACCGCGGATCAGGTTCTGCAAGATGGTCCGCATAAGGATCTTCGTCGCGCACGATCAGCAGGACAAAATATTATTCCGACGACAACGGGTGCCGCGATTGCGACCGCCGAGGTGATTCCGGAATTGAAGGGATTGTTTGATGGAATCTCCATTCGTGTCCCAACGCCGTGCGTGTCATTGGCGGATTTTACGTTCCTCCTCAAAAAGAAAACGAGTGTTGAAGAGGTAAATGCTACATTGAAGAAAGCCGCGAAATTGGCTCGCTGGAAGGGGATTCTCGAAGTTACAGAAGAGGAATTGGTTTCTAGCGACTTCATTGGGAATCCAGCTTCTTCTATTGTGGATCTTCCATTCACGCAGGTGGTGGATGGCGATATGGTCAAAGTTCTCGCGTGGTACGACAACGAATGGGGGTATTCCAACCGGTTGGCGGAAATGGCGCTTCTCGTTGGCAAATCGGTGTCGAAGAAATGACGCTGAGAGACACGCACACACTGGTTCGATTCTATGACGGACTTGCGATCGCAACGTCCGTCTTGGCGCTAGCCGTCGTGTGGGCGAGTTTTTCTGCGAGCGGAGCCTGGGTGATTCTCGGATGGCTGTCGTTGATTGGCGTGGGTCTGATTGCGTGGGGAACGTTTGTCGAGCCACAACGTCTGCGTATTCTTCGTCGTCGTGAAGCGCTCGTTTCTCATCCGACGACGTGGATTAAAATTGTTTTTCTCTCCGATTTTCATGCAGGCGGACCGCGGCCGGCAAAATGGTACGAACGTTTGGCGCGTGAAGCTTCCGCGTTGAATCCGGACGTTTTTCTTCTTGGCGGAGATTTTGTTGTTGATCGATCTGATCCGATCACGATGCTCGCTCCCTTTACTGCCGTCTCTGCGCGGATGGGAAAGTATTTCGTTCTTGGGAACCATGATTTCATGGATCAGCCGCACGTCATCCGCGAAGCGTTACAGCGATTTGGATGTGAAGATCTGACGAATCGCTCTGTCTTTTTGTCGCGCGATGGAAAAGAACTTGAGCTGACAGGAATCGATGATCATTGGTACGGAGATCCAAAGCTTGCGACCAGGAAATCGAAAGAGGTTCCTCGATTCTTATTGTCGCATGAGCCAGATGTCCTGATGGATTTAGAGCCTGGACAGGTGGATTATGTGATCGCGGGTCACACACACGGAGGTCAGGTCGCACTTCCTTTGATCGGTCCGCTTCGACCGATTCCGGCAAAACTTGGACGAAAAGTTTCTGATGGATTGCGGAACTTATATGGCACGCCGTGCTTTATTTCTGAAGGGTGTGGGGAGGCGGATGCTCGCTTCCGCTTGTTCACGTATCCAGAAATTGTGGTGATCGAGGTCGGGATCTAGCCGATGTGATATTCTAGACGCATGAAATTGCGTTTGTTGCCGACAACGAAACGGCTTTCCGGCGTTCGGGTGTTGTTGCGTGTCGATTGGAACGTTCCGCTTTCTGGTCCGTTTGCGGCTGAGGATTCGTTGAAGATTGAGCGGAGTCTTGGGACAATCCGTGATTTTGTGGAGCGAGGGGCTATCGTCGTTTTGCTCACGCATCTCGGACGACCGAAGGGGCATGACGTAAAACTTTCCACGAAGCACCTACTCGCTCGAGTAAAAGATCGTCGATTGGATCTCCAACATCTTTCTGCGGATATTGAAACGCCGAAAGGATTTGAGGAGCTGAAGAAAAAGATTTCGGATGCAAAAGAAGGAAGTTGTTTTTTGCTTGAGAACGTTCGTTTTGC
>JAGOQY010000003.1:0-6413 GCA_018063125.1 Patescibacteria group bacterium
ACCCTCACATTCCTCAACCCAGGAGGGTTGAAGTGAGGAAGAACAGTTATGACGCCTGTGACGACATCAGAGACCATAGAGCCAATCTCTGTACCATCCTCATAGACGTAGACCTGTCCTCCACAGGAGTCGGTACTGCAGTCCCAGGTTCCCGTGATGGTTCCTGAGGAAGGAGCGATATGGAGACCTCCACGGAACTGGATGTTCCAGTTGGGTTCTGCGGGACCGAGGTCACAGAGAACAAAGGGTTCTCCCATGTTGGGATTTACACACCAGGGATCAAGGAACTTCTCCTCGATGGTTTCTCCTTGGTCTGGATCTGCGGTGCCTCCGGCGAGGCCCACAAACTGATTGGGAGGGACGGGAAGGGTGTCGTACACCCAGCAGACGAAGAGACCGGAGGGAGGGATGGGGCCGCAGGGGCCTTCGACAGGTGGCGCTCCACCCGATCCCCCATCTCCACCGATGCCGCCAGCGCCTCCGGAGTTTTCACCTCCGAAACCGCCCATACCGCCGACGGAAGACGTTTGCGGATCTGGAGCTCCACCCATGCCAGCCATGCCGCCGCTTGAAACAGTTTCACCACCCTCTCCCCCACCTCCGAATACTCCGCGACCGATTGAATCGACGAAACATCCGGACCACAAGAATGCGAATACCAGTGTCCACACGACGTTCACAGACTTCATCAGGATCCTCCATGTAAGGTTCTCACTTCGTGGTATCGGTTTCCAAGACATCCGTCAATGAAAAAAGAATGCCCCGCCTCCGAAAGAATCTCGGAGACGGGGCAGAGATGGCTCATGGAGCCGTGACCTTGGCGTTCAGGAGCCCAGGCGGGTTGAAGTGCGCGATCGTGGAGACCGCACCATCCTCGACATCTTCGACGAGCGAGCCGACCTCTTCCTTGTCCAGGTAGATGTAGACTTCACCGCCGCAGGTGGTCGTCCCGCAATCCCAGGTCCCCGTGATCGTTCCGCTCCCGGGAGCGATGTGGAGACCGCCACGGAACTGGATGTCCCAGTTCGGTTGCGCGTCCCCTAGATCGCAGAGAACGAACGGTTCTCCCATGTCGGGATTCACGCACCAGGGGTCGAGGAACTCGTTCTGGATGGTTTCTCCCTGATCGGGATCCGCCACACCACCCGCGAGTCCCACGAACTGGTTCGCCGGAACGCTGAGCGTTCCGTAGACCCAGCAGGCATGGAGTCCCGTTTCCGGAACCGCACCGCACGGACCCGTGCAGATCCCGATCGCACAATCGGCTCCGGTCACCGAGCAGGAGTCGTTGCAGGCTCCGCAGTGATCGAGGTCGTTCATGAGATCCGTCTCACAGCCGGTGTCGACCTCATTGTCGCAATCGTCGAAGCCATCGAGGCACTCGCCAATCACGCACTGGCCGCTCTGGCATGCCGCCGTCGCGGATGTGAGATCGCAAGGCTCGCATTCGTCCGAGGTACATCCGAAGTCGGGATCATCGACGTCGACGCAGTTGCCGTCGCAGTCCTTCTCACCGACATCGCATCCACCGCCGGAACCGCCAGCAGAGACCGATGAAGACGTATCACCGCCTCCACCTCCGTCGCCACCCGCGCTTCCCGTCGACGTCGTTGATGACGTCTGATCGTCTCCGCCGCTACCTGTCGAAACAGATGCGACAGATGCGGTGGAGCCGGTGCTACCGCCGCTCGCGGTAGCCGTCGACGATTGAGACGCGGACGTCTCGCAAGGCTTCGTCACGCCTTCCACATCGACGCAGATCTTGCCGCCTCCGGAACCGCCCGAACTATCTGATTCCGCAACCGTGAACTCCTCCCCGATGCACGCGAACTGGAACGCAAGCATGAGCAGAACCCACACGCCGTACTTCATCTTCTCACTCCTTCCAAACCTTTGGATAAAGATGAACCCCGATCCGCAACGCGCGGACCGGGGCTCGGAAGCGTTCACGGAACCAGAATCATCTGGTTCGCGTTGTTCGCCTGATCCGTGTCGGAGAGCGCGCCGCTGAACGTGTTGCCGTCGTAGGCACCGATGATCTCGGAGCCGTGACACACGAGGTGCGTCCCGACCTTCGTGATCTGATTGCCGACGAGCCATGAGAACCACACATCGAGTGCCGGCGTGTTGCCGGTGTCGACACCCGTAATGTAGTACACCTTGGTTCCCGTCGGATAGGAGCCGAAGACGCACGTGATCACGTCGACGTCCGCGGCGGCCGTGCATCCCACGAAGGGGTCCGACCACGAGACGTTCGTGCAGACCGCCTCGGAACCCGGAGCGCACTGGACGTACGCCGAGATCGCGATGTTGCCGTCAGCATGCTCGGAAGGAGCCGTGTAGACCACGGCGATGTCATCGGCGTCGATCGCGTCGCAGGGGCCGACCGGAGGCGAACCTCCGTCACCTCCTGTTCCACCACCTGCGCCACCCGAGCCGCCGGATCCACCCGTTCCGGTGTTGCCGCCGGAATCGGTGTCACCGCCCTCGCCGCCCGTGCCGCCACCCGTTCCGGTGTTGCCGGCTGTGGTCGTCGAGCCGCCCGTTCCATCCTCGCCGCCCGTGCCACCGCTTCCGTCCGGGTTGGACGGCTCGTTGGACGTGCACGCGAGCATCGAAACGCACGCAACCAGAGAAAACATCGAAGAATGCTTCACAAATCACCTCCTTTTTTATCTGAGAAAGGCCGTCCCAACACCCATGTCGGGAATGATTGAACCTACCCGATTTTTGCGATTTTGTCAAGGATTACATAGAAAAACGCCCGGTAAAACTCGTTTACCAGGCGTTCGATGAAAATGACGTTCAACCCATCGAAGCGAGCCCGCTCCGCGTGAGCTGTCTGCGCATCCGAGCTCCTGCGAGAATGGATGGGTATTTCTCCCGTGCTTCAGGCGTGTCGAAGACGTCGTACGGCTTCAGTTCGAAATCCGACGCAACATGACTGAACAACGTGAGAGAGACACGCCACGGCTCGAAGAGTGCCCCCGATTGACGTGCGCGGTGCGCCTCTCGCTCCGCATCGACTTTCGCCTTCAGCTCGTCCGTGGCGACGACCTCGTGGAATCCGGCGTGAGCAACTCCGCCCGTGCAGATCTGCCACTGCTTGCCGACCTGCAGGAGGAGACACCCATCGTCCGGCAACCGCGCCGGTATCCGACGAAGATCCCGCGTCCAGACGAAGAGACCTGGATAGTTGGACCGACCGTGGATGGTCGCGAACCCCATGTCCGTGTGGAACCCAGCGTGCACCGTCCCCGGATTCGAATACCTCAGGAGATCCGTGCCCGTCGGCGCGAGCAGGTGCGGACCATGTTCAAGGAGACGGGTGAACACCCGCGAATCGCGACAGTTCATGCCGATCGAAGCCATCTCCACGACGGTTCGGACGGCATCGAGCATGACGTTTCCCCACTGAATCGTCCGCGGCTCCCACTCGCCCTTCAGACGCGGCGGGACCTTTCCCGTCTTTTGGTTGTATTCCGGAAACGCCGTTCTCTCCGGAGGTGGCCCAACCGGAATCGAGTACCGCTCTTTCGGATCCTTCCCGGCATGCGGATGCGCTTCGTTTCCTGGCGAAAGACGCGCTCGCTCTTCTAGCCGTTCACGCGCACCCTCTGTATACGAAGGTGTCCAGCCGATCTGATGATGCGTGTCAGGAAGTTCGAGCAAATACTTCTCGATTTCCAGCGACTGGTAGAATCGATGAAACAGGTCACGCATCTTTCCGGGGAGTCCCTCCGGAATCCGCGGATCGCGAACGATGACGACTCCGACGTTTCGGACAGCTTCCGCGATGACTTCGCAGGTGGCCCGATTTCCGTCGGTCAAGAACGGTGAAAGATCCACGACAGGAATTTCGGTGCCATCGACGTACATGGAAGACACTCCTCTCTTTCTCGAAGATACAAAAGAACCGTGGAAATCTTAGCGTTCCACGGTTCTTTTTACGACGTTTTGTCAATCCTCGTCGTCCTCGTCCGTCCCCTTCTTACCACTCGCGACGGCCGCAATCACTTCGTCCAATCCTCCGTCCAAAATGTTTGGGATACTGTGCCACGAATGCTTGATCCGATGGTCCGTGATGCGATCCTGCGGATAGTTGTAGGTACGAATTTTTTCTGACCGTCCTCCGCGCCCGATCTGCGCACGCCGCTCGGCATCCAGTTCACTGTGTTTCTTTTCTTCCTCCGCTTCCCAGATGCGAGCACGAAGAATCGACATCGCGCGTTCACGGTTCTGAAGCTGAGAACGTTCATCCTGACATGACACCACGAGCCCGGTCGGAATGTGCGTAATGCGAACTGCGGACTTCGTCGTGTTCACGGACTGCCCACCTTTTCCACCCGCGCAAAACGTATCGATACGAAGATCTTTTGTCTGAATTTCAACTTCCGTATCTTCAAGCTCTGGAAGTGCGGCGACGGTCGCGGTCGAGGTATGAATTCGCCCCTGCTTTTCCGTTTCTGGAACACGCTGAACCCGATGCACGCCCTGTTCCATCTTCAAGACTCCGAACGCTCCCACACCATTCACCGCAAAGACAACTTCTTTGTACCCACCCTGCTCACCATGAGATTCAGAAATAAAACTCGTCTTCCATCCTTTTCGTTCGGCGTATCGAGCGTACATGCGAAAGAGATCTCCCGCGAATAATGCCGCCTCGCTTCCACCGGTGCCCGCACGAATTTCCACGATCACGTTTTTATCATCCAGCGGATCAGGCGGAACCAACAAATGTTCAAAAATCTCACCCGCCTCCGCAAGTTCAGTCTGCAATGCCGGAAGTTCCTGCTCGCCCATCAACTTCATTTCCGGATCATCCGAGGCGGTTGCCGCCTTCGCATCTTCAACCGCACGTTCCGCGACCACAGCTCGACGACCCGCTTCTGCGATAATCCGAGCGCGATCATAGGCCCGAGAAACTTCCTGAAGCTTCTTGTTATCCGCCAGCGTTTCAGGTGCCGCAACTCGACCCTCCAATTCAAGGAGAGTTGCTTCAGCGTCTTTGGTGGCACGGATGAAATCGGTCATAGAGAGAATCGTAGCGGAAAGTCGGACAACATAAAAACCGGCAGTACCGGTTTCTATGCAAGCGTCACTAAGCTTCGTTGATGGAGGTCGGAGCCTTCTTCGCCTTCTTGTCAGCCTTCTGCGTGGCACGCTTCACGGCCTTCGCTTTCTTGCCGCCAACAACAGCCGCAGACTGTGCCGCATGGCGCTCCTGATACTTTTCAACGCGGCGAGCCGTGTCGACGAGCTTCTGCTTACCCGTGTAGAACGGATGGCAGTTGGAGCAAATTTCAACCTGCGTCTCTGCAACGGTAGAGCCGGCTTCGACGATGTTGCCGCAAACGCAGATAATTTTTGCGTCTGCGTGATATGTTGGATGGATTTCCGCCTTCATACTGATGTGGCGGGAATGTAACAAAGCTTGGTGTTTTTGGCAAGACTTGATAGGTTAGCCCCATGCAAACGTCCGATTTTGACTACATTCTCCCCCCGGAACGGATCGCCCAGGAACCCGTAAAACCGCGAGATCATTCGCGGCTTTTGGTGGTCAATCGCACTTCTGAATCTCTCGAGCATCGTCATTTTTATGAAATCCCTGAGTTCCTGAACTCGGGAGATCTCCTCATCGTAAACGACAGCAAGGTCTTCAAAGCGCGCCTCGAGACGACGGAAGGAATCGAAATCTTTCTTCTCCGACCGGACGAAAAGGGATGGATTACGCTAGCAAAGCCCGGACGAAAATTGTCGGTTGGATCAACGATTTCTTTTTCAGATGGATCAACCGCTCGGACCATTGAAAAACGTGAAGACGGAACAGTGGTGATTGATTTTCAAAAAACGCCCAGCGAAGTATTCGCACTTGCAGATGCAATCGGTTCAGTCCCCACTCCTCCCTATGTCGAGAAACCTCCAGAGGATTCCGTGACGACGTATCAAACCGTCTACGCAAAAGAGACAGGCTCGGTCGCGGCGCCAACGGCGGGATTTCATTTCACTCCAGAGCTCATCGAAAAACTAAAATCTCAAGGCATTCGTTTCGCTTCTGTGACACTTCATGTCGGTCTCGGCACATTCCGCCCCATGAAAACCAAAACGTTGGAGGAACATGAAATGCACGAAGAATGGATCGACGTCCCGAAAGAGACTCGAGATCTCATCGAAGAAACAAAAAAGAACGGTGGACGTGTGATCGCCGTCGGGACCACGACGGTTCGGGCTATCGAATCTGGAATCGACCAAGGGTTCACAAAATTGTTCATTACCCCCGGCTATCGATTCAAACATGTAGACGCAATGATCACCAACTTCCATCTTCCAAAATCCACCCTCCTCGTCCTCGTTTCAACCTTTGCCGGACGTGAGCTCATTCGAAACGCTTACGAAGAAGCTATTAAAGAAAA